>JBBQTO010000017.1:0-28852 GCA_038234575.1 Candidatus Limnocylindrales bacterium | reverse complement strand
CGACCCGGTCCGGATGTACCTCAAGGAGATCGGCAAGGTCGCCCTGCTGACCGCCGAGGAAGAGGTCGTCCTCGCCAAGGCCATCGAGCTCGGCGAGCAGCTCGTCGACGATCCCTGGAAGGGCATCGTCTCGCTCCACGAGTGGACGACCCACAACACCGAGACCAAGACCCGAACGGCGAAGCCGCAGCATCGCCTGCCCCTCGGCGAGGAGGCCCACCGGCTCGTCCGGGATGCCGTCTCGGCCCCCGAGGCCCGCGACCTGCTCGTCACGCCGCCCGACTTCCACCTCGTGAAGGCCGCCCGGGACGTCCAGTCGGATGGCACGAAGGAGCTCATCAAGGAGGGCCGGAAGCTCGTCCACCTGTATTCGGAGGACCCGACTCCCGACAAGTTCCTGCCGCTCCTGGACTGGGCGTATCTCGCGGTCCACAACGGTGACCTGGATTCGCGCGACAACATCGGGCTCCGGGCGATCTACGACTGGACCCGCGACGAGGTGGCGTTCCCGGCGCTCGAGCGCTGGATCCTGGCGCCGAAGGACGCCGAGCTCCTGAAGATGATGGGCTTCGATCCCGAGGTTCCGAAGAACACCAAGCTGGCCCATCGCAAGGGTGAGCTCGTACGAATCGGTCGCGATGCGCGTGAGCAGCTGACCTCGGCGAACCTCCGGCTCGTCGTGTCGATCGCGAAGAAGTACATCGGCCGCGGGATGTCGTTCCTCGACCTCATCCAGGAAGGCAACATCGGGCTCATTCGCGCGGTCGAGAAGTTCGACTACGAGAAGGGCTACAAGTTCTCGACGTATGCCACGTGGTGGATCCGGCAGGCGATCACGCGAGCGATCGCGGACCAGGCCCGGACGATCCGTATCCCGGTCCACATGGTCGAGACGATCAACCGCCTGATCCGCGTCTCGCGCCAGCTCCTCCAGGAGCTCGGCCGGGAGCCGACGGTCGAGGAGATCGCCGAGGCGATGTCCCGCGGCCAGGAGGTCCAGGTCACGCCTGAGAAGGTCCGCGAAATCATCAAGGTCTCGCAGGAGCCGGTCTCGCTCGAGACCCCGATCGGCGAGGAGGAGGACTCCCACCTCGGCGACTTCATCGAGGATCGGGGCGCGCTTGCTCCAGCGGAGGCCGCGTCACACCAGCTCCTCAAGGAGCAGGTCGAAAGCGTCCTCGACTCGCTCACCGGACGCGAGCGGCGTGTCCTCCAGCTCCGGTTTGGCCTGGAGGATGGGCGCGCGCGGACGCTGGAAGAGGTCGGCAAGGAGTTCAACGTGACCCGCGAGCGGATCCGCCAGATCGAGGCGAAGGCACTGCGGAAGCTCCGTCACCCGTCCCGCAGCCGCAAGCTGAAGGACTACCTCGAATAAAGGTCCGCACGACTCGCGCGGCTCCAGATCATGAAAAGGCCCCCGCCGACGGCGGGGGCCTTTGCGATCGGACGCGGCCCTCGATGGGGCCGCCGGGTTACATCGAGCCTTCGGTCAGCCCGATCACGTGGCCCTCCGGGTCGGCGACCATCGCGAGCGTGGCGTTGCCGGCCGTGAACTTCGGCATGACGACCGCGCCGCCGAGCGAGGCGGCCTTGGCAAGGGTTGCCTCGATGTCCGGCACCCGGACGTAGAACGTCACCCAGCCGGAGCCACCGTCGGGGCTCGGGCCGGCGCCGAAATCGGCGCCACTCCCGCCGGTCTTCTCAGCGAGTCCGTAGCCGCCGGGGAGATCCGTGTTGAGGTTCCAGTCGAATAGATCGCCGAAGAACTTCTGGAGCTTCGGTCCGTCCTTCCCGACGACCTCAGCGTGAATGATCTCGTTTGCCACGGCCAAACCTCCTGCGTGAGCGACCGTTCGGCCGCGTTCATGGGATGGACGAACGGCGCACCCTGGAATCGACATCGGCGAGGCCCAGCCGGTTACCGCCTCGTCAAAAAGCGGCACCGTGCCGGAAGGCTACTCAGCGGCTGCCTGGCTGATGCCCACGACGTGACCTTCCGCGTCCGCGAGCATTGCAAGGAAGGTCTCGGGGGAGGGGCTGAACTTCGGCATCACGACGGTCCCGCCGAGTTCCTGGGCCTTCGCCAGCGTCGCATCGACGTCCGGTACGCTCACGTAGAACGTGACCCAGCCGTTGCCACCATCCGGCGACGGGCCGGTGCCGAGAACGATGCCGGATTCGGCCGGGTCGGTCATTCCGTAGCCCCCGGGCAGGTCCGTGTTCTGCGTCCAGCCGAAGAGCTCGCCCCAGAACTTGTGCAGCGCTTGGCCGTCCTTCCCCACGACCTCGGCATGGACGATCTTGTTTCCCACGGATCAGTTCCTCCTGGATGCGGGCCGAGTCGCTGCCGTCAGATACTCAACGAACGAGATGTTCGCGAACGGACAGGCGTGTCAACGTCCGATGCTTTCTCGGTCCGGATGTCGCGTCGGACGACGACCCGAGTGTGCGCGCTCGACGGGTCTGACGCTCTGTCGGCGACCACGTGGAAGCCGGCGCGCTCGAACATCGGCAGCGTTCCCGTGAACGCCGAATCGGGGTTGATCTCCGCGCTGGGCTCGACGACGACCGGATAGGCCTCCAGCGTGCCCACGTTGCGCGCCGTGGCGAACTCGATCGCCGCGTCGAGAAGCGCCCGCCCGACGCCCTGGCCCCGGGCCGTCACCGAGCGCAAAACAGACGATCGACCAGACAGGCTCATCGTCGATCTTCGGGATGACCCGGGACCGGACGATGCGCTCGTACGCATCCCGGGGCCCGAGGCTGACCCAGCCGACCGCTCGATCGCCGTCGAATGCGACGAGGCCCGGGGGATCGCCTGCCGCGTCGTCGTCCGTCGCGTCATCGCCCGCCGCGGCCCGCGCCTGGTCCCGAAGACGGGCGCGCAGCTCCGGAACCTTCGTGGCGCCGAAATCCTTCGAACGGAGGCACCGGTACTGGCACCAGCACCAGCGCGGGTCGCCGCCCTCACGGAACAGCATGGCGAGGGCGTCCCAGCTCCTGGCAGTGAGCGGCCGGACGACGACGGTCACGCGAGGTCAGTGCGAGCCGCTGGGCTCCGGTGGGGCTCCCGGCTCGGCTCCGACGGCGACCGGATAGCTGGAGCGCGACCAGTCGCTGTAGGAGCCGACATACAGGATCGGGTCGCGAAGGCCCGCGATGCGCATTGCCAGCGAGTGATGGCATGCCGACGTGCCGCTCCCACACGACGTGATGACCTCATTGGAGCCGTCGGCGCCCAGGCCCTCGAATCGCGCCCGCAGCGCCTCCGGTGCGAGGAGACGGCCGTCGGGGCCGAGGTTGCCGTCGATCATCGCGTTGACCGCGGTCGGGATGTGGCCGGCGACCGGGTCGATCGGCTCGGTCTCGCCGCGGTATCGCGGCGCCCCCCGCGCGTCGAGCAGGAGGACGCTGCCGAGCTTTGCCCGAAGGTCGTCGCGCTCGACGACGCCGGTCCATCGGTCCGCGAGCTCCAGCCGACGCGCGGGTCGGTCGGCCTCGGTTCCGGCCCTCACCGGCAGGCCCGCCGCCGTCCAGGCGCCGATGCCGCCGTCGAGGACTGAAACGTCCTCGAACCCGAGGTCGTCGAGCATCCACCACAGGCGCGCGGCGACCCAGCCGCCGACGTCGTCATAGGCGACGATGCGGGATCCGTTCCCGATCCCGCGGGCGCCCATCGCGTCAGCCCAGGCCCGAGGATCGGGGAGGGGATGGCGGCCGGGGGCGCCAAGGGCCGCGGGATTGCCCAGATCCGCCAGATCGGAGTCGAGGTCGAGGTGAATCGCGCCCGGGATGTGGCCCTCGACATAGGCTGCCCGGCCGGCGCCCGGCTTGCCGAGATACCAGCGCGCATCGACGATCACGAGGTCCGGATCCTGGAGCACCGCCGCGAGATCGGCCACCGAGGTCAGGGGTGAGCGGATAGACATGCTCCGAAGCCTACGGCACGAAGGCCCACCGGGCCTCCGCGACGGGGCCTCTGCTATCCTGCCGTGCGGCGCGGCGCCCTCGCGGCCCCGTCGATGTCGCCAGCGGCGACCTCCACTCCGGCGTAGCTCAGTGGTAGAGCGGGTGACTGTTAATCACTTGGTCGTAGGTTCGAATCCTACCGCCGGAGCCATCACCCGAGGGTGCCGCAGCGAGCAGGTCCTCAGGCGGCCACCTCTCTGCGATCCCAGCCGACAGCCTTGATCGCCGCGCCGGCGAGGATCTCGCTTGTCAGGGCAATCGCGCGTTCGTCGATATCGAATGCCGGGTGATGATGCGGGTAGGCGCCTGGGCCGCCTGCCCCTACCAGACAGAACGCCCCGGGCTTCCTCGCCAGCAGGTGTGCGACGTCATCGGTGGCGGTGATTGGGCCCATGTCGATTGCGGTGGCGCGGCCCGTTTCGGCCACGGCATCGCCGAGAAGGGTCGCGTACTCCGGAACGTTCGCCGTCACCGGCGCCCCGCCCGCGATCTCGAACTCGACCTGGGCTCGGAGACCCTGACCAACTCCGCGAGCGATGGCCTCGATGCGGGCGAGCGCCCGTTCACGCTCCGCCACCGAGAACCATCGGATCGTGCCGCGAAGGATGACCGACTCCACGGTCACGTTTGCCGCCGACCCGCCATTAATGGCGTTGATGCTCACGACGAGTGGCTCGCCGGGCCGCGTTTCACGGGCGACGACCGATTGCAGGGCGGTCACGACCTGAGCCGCCGCGAAGACCGGATCGATTGTGGACTGCGGCGTGGCGCCATGCCCCGCCTTGCCGATGACCTTGAGCTCGAACAGATCGCCACCCGCAAGAACCGGCCCATGGGGCACCGATACGGTCCCGAACGGTAGGGAGGCGAGGAGGTGCGCGCCGAGGACTCGATCGACGCCGTCCATCACGCCGTCCTCGATCATCCGTCGCGCACCGGAGAGGAGCTCCTCTGCGGGCTGGAAGCAGAACCGGATCGTTCCGGCCAGGTCGTGGACCTCGGTCAGGACGGTCGCTGTACCGATCAGGGCGCTGACATGAGCGTCGTGACCGCAGGCGTGCATGACACCGGGCGTGATGGAGGCATGCTCGAGGCCGGTCCGCTCGGACACCGGGATGGCGTCCATGTCCGCACGGACGAGCACCGTCGGACCCGACCTCGGGCCTTGAAGATCGGCGATGACACCTGTTCCAGCGACACCGGCCCGTACCTTCAGCCCAAGTGCCTCCATCCGCTCGCGGACGATGGCGGCCGTTCGCTCCTCGGCGAAGCCGAGCTCTGGGTGTCGGTGAAGGTCACGACGCAACCGAATTAGCTCTGGCTCGAGCCGGTCGATCGCCGGGCGGATGCGTAGTGGCTCCATGCTGGTGGGCAGCACTACGCCGGAGCGCCTTCAGGCTGCGGGATCACGCCGAGCTGCTGGAGCTGACCGAAGACATCAACGACGTCCCAGTGCTCGGCGAGCTTTCCGTTCTCCACGCGCCAGATCTCGATGCCGGAGTTGGTGTAGGTCTTGTCGGTCGGGGGCATGCCCATGAACTCCCCGACGTGCTTTCCTGAGCTCGTCCAGCGGAGGACGACGCGGTCGCCCTCGGCGATCACGTCCTCGATCGTGAAGCGGGGCTCGAATGCCCGCAGGACCATCGTGTAGCGGTCCTTGAGGCCATCCAGGCCGGTTCGCTGGCCGGGCAGCGGGTTGTGCTCCTCGTAGTCGGTCGCCGCGAGCTCGTCGACGATCGCAAGGTTGCGGCCGTTGATCACTTCGTCGAAGACGCGTCGCGCGAGGGCCTTGTTCGTTTCGGTGGACATCCTGTTGCCTCCTATGCTCTCGTTCCAATGAAGCCACAGTGGGGCCAGGCCGCGGAACGGTCCATGAAGGATCCACCGAGTTGGCCACCGAGTTCCCGCATGTCCCGAGGCGCTTGATCGTGCCAACCGAGGGCGAGGTGTTCGGCGACCTCCTCAGGCGGTATCGATCGAATTCTGGCCTCACCCAGGAGGACCTCGCGGAACAGGCGGGAATCAGCGCGAGGACCATCAGCGACGTCGAGCGTGGCCTCCGACGTAGCGTCTATCGCAATACCGCGGCGCGCCTGGCCGACGTCCTCGAGCTCGCGGGCACCGACCGCGAGACGTTCGTGGCGCTGGCCCAGCGCGATGCCGGACGCTCTGCAGGCCGGTCGACGATTGGCGCGGACGCCTCCGCGCCGCGGTTGCCGTCGCCGCTGACCAGACTGATTGGCCGCGAGAGCGAGGTGGACGCAATCCTGGCCGCCGTACGATCGCCCGAGCTCCGGGTCCTGACCCTGCTTGGCCCGGGTGGCATCGGCAAGACACGGCTTGCGATCGAGGTCGCCACCCGAGCCGGCTTCCGCGATGGCGCGTTCTTCGTGTCCCTTGCGGCCACCGCCGATCCCGACCTCGTGCCATCCCTGGTCGCTCGCGAACTTCGCCTTACCGGGATCCGAACCTCCGTGCCCGAGGCGCTTCGGAACCATCTCAGGGAGCGCGAAGTCCTCATCGTCCTCGACACGTTCGAGCATGTTCTGGCGGCGAGCCCGTTCGTGGCGGAGCTGGCTGCGGCATGCCCGTTGCTCACGGTTCTCGTTACGAGTCGGGCCCCTCTCCAGGTCCGCGGCGAGCACGAGTTCGCCGTGGCGCCGCTCGCGATCCCAGATGCCGGGGTGCACGTACTCGACCTTGATCGATATCCGGCCACGAGGTTGTTCTCGGAGCACGCGCACTCGGTCAAACCCGACCTGCTCATCGACGAGGAAAGCGGTCGGGTCATCGTCGACATCTGCCGGAAGCTCGATGGGCTCCCGCTCGCGCTCGAGCTCGCGGCCGTGCGCCTCCGTCACCTGTCCCTGGCGGCCGTTCAACGGCAGCTCGACCATCGGCTGAACCTGCTCGTGGGTGGTCCGCGGGACCTGCCGCGGCGCCAACAGGCGATGCGCGACACGATCGCGTGGAGCTATGACCTGCTCGAGCCCTCGGAGCAATCGATATTCCGACGACTCTCCGTGTTTGCCGGCGGATGGACGCTTGTCGCCGCTGAGTCGGTCCTCGCCCTCGAGGACGATCGGGACCGCCTGCTCCCGCAGCTGAGCGTCCTCGTCGACAACAACCTTGCGACCCTGCGGAATCTTCCCGGGGAAGAGTCGCGCTACGGGATGCTCGACGTCATCCGCGAGTTCGCGGTCGAACGGGCGGAGGCACATGGTGAGGCGACGGACCTCTCACGTCGCCATGCGGCCTATTTTGCGGAGCTTGCCGAGGCCGCCGAGCCCGAGTTCGGCGGCTCAGGTCAGGCTGCGTGGTATGGACGTCTCCAGGTCGAGGAAGACAACATGCGCGGCGCGATGGCCTGGTCACTGGAGCGGGGCGACGGCGAAGTCGCGCTGCGGCTGGCCGGCGCGCTGTGGCTGTTCTGGCGTCGACACGGTGACTACAGCGAGGGTCGACTGTGGCTCGATCGGGCCCTGGCGATCCGCCAGTCGGCTGAATCGGCCCCGCGTCGGAAGGCGCTGTGGGGCAATGGCTGGTTGACCTACTACCAGGGGGAGCATGATCGGGCTCAACGGTTCGGCGATGAGCTCTTGCGCCTCTCTCGGGCGGCTCACGACCAGGTCGGCGTGCGCAATGCGCTGACGGTCCGGGGCATCGTGGCAATGGCCGAGCAGCGATACGGAGATGCGCTCCCGCAACTCGAAGAAGCGTTGCGAATCGCCCGGGAGCATGGACCCGAATGGCTGCTGGCGACGTCCGTTCTGAACCTGGGATCGGCAATGTTGCACACAGCCGACGTGGTCCGATCCCAGATGCTCCTCGAGGAAGCGCTGCGGCTGTATCGCAAGCTGGGCGACAGGTTGTTCGTCGCTAGGACACTTGGCTACCTCGGATACAACGCGGTCCTACGCGCCGATCTGCCCGCCGCGAGACGACTTGCCACATCGAGTCTCAAGCAGATCCAGGATCTGGCCGAGCGTTTCGGCGTTGCCGAAGGTCTGCAGGCGATGGCCTTGGTGAATGCGGCCGAGCGACAGGACGAACGCGCCGCGGAGCTTGCGGGAGCGGCGAACGCGCTCTGGGAGTCGATCTCCGCGCAGGCGCTCGCGCCCGACCGGGCGATCGCGACGCCGTACTTCGACGCGGCGCGGGAGCGCCTGGGTGCCTCGGCCTGGCGGTCGGCCTGGAACCGCGGAGCGACGCTGGAATTGGCCGACGCCATTGCTCATGCGGTGGAAGGTTCCTCGCTCGCGACGCCTCCGCCAACGAGGATTCCGTCCGGCTGAGCTACGGACCCGGACTCTCGCCCGGCGGAGCCATCACCCGAGTCAGCGCAAGAGGCGCAACGTCTCGCCCGCCAGCTCGATGTCTTCGACGGTCGGCAGCATCGTGTTGCCGAACGTGAAGCCGAGGAACCCGGCGTCGACGTATGCCGAGAGCCGCTCGGCCGACTGCTCCGGTGTACCCCGGCGTCAGCGCGGCCCGCCGCTCGGGCGCGATTCGGTCGAGGGCGACCTGCACATCACGCACGCTCGCGACCGGCAGGACCGGCGCCCCGATCGTCTTCGTGATCGTGGCGGGATCCCGCCCGACCGTCTCGCAGTGGCGCTCGAGGACCTCGGTCTTGTGGCGGAGCACGTCCAGCGATCCGGCAAACCAGTGCGTCAAGTCGGCGCGCTTCGCCGCGATCAGGAGCGTGCGGCGCTCGCCGCCGCCGCCGACGAGGATCCTCGGACCGCCCGGCTGGATCGGCCGCGGATGGTTCAGCGCCCGCACGATCCGATAGTGCTGCCCCGCGAAGCTCGGTCGCTCCTCTGTGAACATCAGCCGGCAGATCGTGAGCGCCTCGTCGAGCCGATCCATGCGGTCGCCGATCGGCGGGAACTCGAAGCCATAGCCCTGGTGCTCGGACTCGTTCCAAGCGGCGCCAAGACCGAGCACAGCGCGCCCGCCGCTGATGACGTCGAGGGTCGTGACCATCTTCGCGAGCAGCGCCGGATTCCGATAGGTAACCCCCGAGACCAGCGTGCCAAGGTGGACCCGCTCGGTGCGGGCGGCCAGCCCGGCCAGCGTCGAGTAGGCCTCGAGCATGTTGTTCTCTTCCGGACCCACGCCCCCGATCTGGTAGAAGTGGTCCATCACGGTCACGAGCTCGAACCCGGCAGCCTCGGCCGCTCGGGCCAGGCCGACCACATGCTCGAATACGCCTTCGGGCCTGACCCCGGGAAACGTCAGGTTCGGCAGGTGGAGCCCGAAGAACGGCCGGGGCGACGGCCAGGTTGGTGCCGATTCAGGGCTGTCGATGATCGCCGTGTCAGTCACGATTCTGTCCTCCAGGGGTGCCCGTGAAGCGCCATGATCGCGCCGATCGCGGAAATGGGCCGCCGCCACCGCGACGTGCGAGACCGCGATCGTGCCGGGGCTCTTCTCGCGTTGTGAGAGGATCCGCGCATGACCGATCGACCTGAGCTCGCCGAGCGACTTACGAAGCTCAGCCCCATCCAGTACGCCGTCACCCAGGAAGCGCAGACCGAGCCCGCGTTCACGGGCGCCTACTGGGACAACCACGCCGATGGGGTGTATCGCTGTGTGGTCTGCTCGACGCCCCTGTTCGAGTCCGGGACGAAGTTCGAGTCCGGTACGGGTTGGCCAAGCTTCTACGACGTCGTCGAGCGGGGCAACGTGGCAACACACGAGGACAAGCAGTTCGGGATGCGCCGCATCGAGGTGACGTGCGCGACGTGCGGCGCCCATCTCGGCCATCTCTTCCCCGATGGACCCCGGCCAACGGGGATGCGGTACTGCATCAACTCTGCCGCGCTCGACTTCGCCCCCGCCGGGGATTCGCCCTCGACCTGATCGGCCCTCAGCGGGCCTATTTGACGTTCGGTAGTGGTGTATAAGGGCGTCGTGCTCGGTCTCCTGGCAACGACGGCGATCAACCCCGCCGGAACCAACGGGCTTCTGGCCGGCAATCCCGAATTTCTCCTGAAGGAGCGCGCGGCCGTCCTGTTGTCATCGGTCTGGGCCTTCGCGGTTCACCTACGGCATGCTCTGGCTCATCGACCGGGTGACCCCTGTCCGGGTGAATGCGGGCGTGGAGGACGTCGGCCTCGACAGCGGCCTGCACCACGAAGAGGCGTACGTCGGCGCGATCTAAGCGGGAACGACTAGATCGCCCTTCTGGTTCGTGCGACGGGCCGCATGGCACTGGCCACCTGCGGCCATCGGGCGCAGACTGACCGCATCGGAAACGGCGGACGGAGGCGCTGCAGAGATAGTGCCCGACCAGCTTCCGGAGGTATTCCCACCATGAAACGACTCATTCCCTTCATGTCCGTGCTCATCGTCGCGATCGCGCTGTTCGCGTTCGCCAGTCGAACGGAGCAGGGCGTGATGATCCGCGCGGACGTCCGCAAGCGCGTCGGTCTGGCCATCGACGACGCCAAGGCAATGGCCCAGAACGGCGAGGACGTAGCGGTCGACGTCGAGACGTTCGAGGTCGAGACCGTCTCGATCTGACCCCATTGGATCTCCACGGCCTCGGGCGACGTCCCCGAGGCCATTTCATGTCTCGCGGTTCCGCGTCCGCAGCACGTGACCGAACAGAAAGGCCCAGATCGGAAAGAGGATCTGATAGCCGATTCCGCCGAGGTAAGTGAGCGGGTCGTTCACGCCACCATGCAGAAGCCCGAGACCAAAGACGATGAACCCAACGCCGGCGACGAGGCCAGCCAGCGCAGCGGACGTGGCAGCCGAGGTCCGGCGAACGCGCCGCTCGCGGCCCCTCGTATTCGAACCTCGCGACGCCGGCGATCATGAGAGTCCGCGCGATGGACCAGGCGACGACCGCTCCGATGCCCGCCGCGAGTGAGAAGCGGGCGGGCCAGAGTGGCGTCACCCCGCCGAGCTGATAGCAGCCCAGCATGATCGGCGCAATTGCCAGCGTCATCACGAGGAGCAGGATGTCGTTCAGGGTGCCAAACGGCAGCCCATAGGCTGAGAACAGTGCGAAGGCCGCGAGCGCAGCCACTCCGGCGACCGCGACGACATAGCCGGCAACCTTCGCGCGACGGACACGCCCGAGCATCGTCATCGGCGCATCCTAAAGACGGAGGGAACCAGCGATGCGGTCAGATCGTCCCCGCGCCATGAAACGTCGCCTCCTCGCCCTCTCGACCGCGTTCGTTGCCCTCCTGATCCTCGGTGGCTGCAACCCGCGGGCGGGCGCCTCGAGCTCCTTCGCGCCGAGCCCCTCGGCGGCCGCTTCGGCGACACCGCCCACCTCCAGCGTGAAGGGCAAAGCCGTCGCCGGTCCCACGTGCCCGGTCGAGCCGGCCTCGCCAAAGCCCGGCGAGTGCGCACCTCGAGTCGTGGCTGCCGCCGTTTTCGTCTTCACGGACGCGAGCAGCCACGAGGTCGCCCGGGTGACGACCGGCGCCGACGGCACATTCGCGGTCCAGCTTCCCCCCGGCACGTACACGCTCACGCCCCAGGCGGTGCCGGGCCTCTTGGGCGTCGCGCCGCCCATCTCCGTCACGGTGCCCGCGTCCGGGACCGCCGCCGAACTGCTCGTCCAGTACGACACCGGCATTCGTTGAGCCCTGCGAGCCTGGAGGCTCGACGTCGCCAACCGTCGCTGTCCTCAGAACCAGGTCGTGCACCAGGGTTCGTCGATGGTCTTGAACACGCCGTCGGCTTCGACCAGCGCTCCCGGACGATTCTCGGCGGCGCCGCCGGCGCGGGTGATGTCGGCGAGACGAGTGCCGCCCAGCGAGGCCGCGCCGAGCGCTCGCACGGTTACCGCAAGATCTGGCGCTGCGTCCGTCCGGCGGCACCGCGCGCCATCAACGCCGGCCTCGAGGCGATAGCGTCCAGCGGCCGGCCCGGCCACGCCGGCGACATCGTCAATGACCTCGATCACCAGATCGGCGTCGCGCTCATAGCGGCGCTCGCCGAGCAACCGTTCGACATCGTACGGCCTGACCCAGAGGAACTCGGTGAGGCCGGTGACCCTCGCCGCGCGGGCGTCCGACAGGTGCCATTGGATCGGCTCGTGAGGCCGACGCGTCTCGGCCTTGATCGTGGCGACGAGGTCCGTCTGCAGGAGGTAGCGCCAGAGGTCGAGCTCGGCCTCCGGCGTGGCCCCATGCAGTTCATCCACGAGCAGGGCGTTCTCGGGAATGCCGTCTTCCCAATGCTCCTCGCCCTTGTAGCGGACATACCCGTCGGGGACACCGGCGCCATCCCGGTGGATCGCGACCTGGCCCTGCCAGCGCGGCCGCCCCGGCGTGTCGGCGAGTCCCAGGTCGATGTCCCACCAGTAGTCGAGTCGCGCGATCTCGCCTGGCTGGCTGGCGTGATAGCGGCGGTAGATGTCGGGTAGCAGCTCGCGCGCCGCCTTCGCGCGCACGATCTCGACGGTGCCCGTTGGCTCAGACAGGAACCGCGCCGCGCGGGTGCGGATCGTCCACTTGGCGTGCCAAGTCGCTGGGCCGTAGCCGAACCGGCCGTAGATCGGCCACTCCGATGCGATGAGGACGCTCGCGACATCACCGCGAGCGACGCCGGTCTCGATGTCGGCGGCGATCATGCGGGAAAGGATCCCGCGACGACGGTGCGTCGGCCGGACCGTGACGGCCGTGACCGCGCTGATCGGTACCTGCGCCGCGCCGGGCAGCGTTAGCTGCGTACCGAAGGTCCGACAGGTGCCGACGATGGCGTCGCCGTCGAAGGCACCGCTCGTCCGGTCCAGCTCAAGGTATTTGCCACGCGCCTCCGCGGCGGCCTCCGGGTCGGTCGGCCAGATGAAGAACCCGGCGCCGACGGCGGCGTACCAGGCAACGATGTCGTCCTGATCGATGGCTCGAACGGTGATGGGCACGGCGGGCACGATACGCGGCTCCGCGATCCGGCGGCAACCCGTTTCGGGACGGCCGCCGCGGACTCAATCACGGGAGCGTGGCATACCGTTCGAGCGGTGATGTCCGAAGCCTGCAAGGTCCGTTGATGCCGGCCCGTATACAGGGCGTGATGGACAGCGACCTTCGCGACCGCGCTGCGGACCAGGCGTACCGGGACCATGCCACGGAGGTCTACCGAGTCGCGTACGGCATCCTTCGCGATCCGGACGAGGCCATCGACGCGACGCATGACGCATTCGCGCGAGCGTGGGAGCGGTGGGAGCAGTACGACAGCCAGCGCCCGCTCCGGGCGTGGCTCCACGGGATCGTCGTCCACATTGCCCTGGACCAGCTTCGACGTCGCCGCGTCCGCCGGCTTGCGCTGCCGATCCTCGGACGGGCGAGCGTCGCGGAGATCGGGACCGGCGCCACGGCCGATCCCGCCACGGATGTCGTCCGCCGGCACGTGGTCGAGGATGCCCTCGCGACTCTCCGGCCGGAGGCCCGGGCCGCGCTGATCCTGCGGCACTACTACGGCTACGACTACGCCGAGATCGGCGAGTTCCTCGGAACCGGGAGCGGCACCGTGGGGTCACTGCTCTCGCGCTCGCACGCCCGTCTCCGAGAGCGCCTGGAGCCTGATCGTCCCGCCCGCCTGGCGGGTCGCGATGCCCCGAACGCCAGATCCCGTTCCTCGAACGAACACCCGACCATCCCTCCCGAGGTGCTGCCATGAGCCCGAACCCGAATCTGCGGCCGCCCATCGACGACGAGACAGTCGCGCGGCTTGTCCGCGAGGTGACCGACGGCTGGACGATGCCCGGCGTTCGCCTCGATCAGCCGGCGTGGCGTGATCGGGTGCGGAGCCCCGGCGCCCGCCGGTTCACGACGGTTCGCGGCTGGGCCGGTCGGCTCGGCCAGGCCGCAACCGCCGCGGTCGCGCTGACGGTGGGTGCCGCGCTGTTCGCGGTCTGGCTGACCGTGCCGCGCTCGCCGGCCGCCGTATCTCCCGCGCCATCGAGCCGCCAGACCCCGGGCCCCACGGCCGGCATCGCGGCAAGCCCGATGCCGAAGCTTCTGGTCGTCGGTGATCTCCCGACCCCTGTCTCGGTTGCGGTCCAGGTCGACTTCGGCGGCATGGCGCTCGCGGATCTCGCGTCGGGGAGCATCGGGCCCACGCTGACGTCGAGTGGCTCGTGGGGCTCGCAGGTGGAGGGGGCACCCGACGGGACGCTCGTGTGCCTCTGCCTGACGACCGATCGCT
Source organism: Candidatus Limnocylindrales bacterium (assembly GCA_038234575.1). GTDB lineage: Bacteria > Chloroflexota > Limnocylindria > Limnocylindrales > CSP1-4 > UBA5189. Next base: position 14,707 of record JBBQTO010000017.1, on the reverse strand, counting down.
CCGTCCGGGATAGGGACACGCACGCCATGGTCTCGCTGCGCCGATTCGATGCGTCGGGTCATTCGCTCGCGAGCGATGTCGTCGTCGACGTGACCGGCGTGCCGGATCCCCGCGACAGCGCGATCCCCGAGTTGCCCGGTCACGTCGCCGCCTGGACGTCGTTCAGCGCCGATGGGCGCTTCGCCTACGTGGGCTGGAGCGCCAGGGCTCATCCCGTCTGGCACACGGGGCTCGCAGTCGTGGATCTCCACGTTGGCTCCGTGATCCAGCGGATCGCGTTGCCGGACCGCTCGACGGGCGTCGGCGACAGTCGGACGTTCGCCGATGCGCCCAGACTCTTCGCAGGTGCAGCCACCGGACGGGTCGTGGTCGTCCAGCCCTGGTACAGCTGGAGCCCGGTCAACTCGCAAAACCCGGCCGACCACTTCGACGCCGACGTCCTGATCGCGACGGCCACCGCCGGTGTCCTGGGCCGGCCGGTGCCGTTGCCGGCCGCGACGGGCTGCGGTGATTCGGTCACGCTCGCGGGAGGGCTGCCCAACGGGGCCATCTGGCTCGCGTGCGACCGATCCGGCCGGGACACGGTCGTCCGGCGGTTCGCCGCGGATGGCTCACTGCTCGGGGATCGGTCGGTCGCGGCGAAGTACGTCGACGGCACGACGGGCGCGGTGAGTGGCGATGGTGCGTCGCTGTTCATCTGGGGCCCGAGCTCGCTCACGTTGACGAAGGTGGATCTCGCTACCGGCAACGCGTCGACCGGACAGGCAGCCAAGCCCGCCGCGGCCTCCGAATCGGATCCGTTGACCGCGTTCGGTCGCTGGCTTGCGCCGGCCGCTCAGGCCAAGGTCATCCTCCAGTCGGGCATCGCGATCTCGGCCGACGGCTCGCGGATCTTCGCGCTCGGCGTCGACGCAAACCCGGCCTCTCCGGAGATGACCGGGTCGTCCGGGGTCTTCGTCTTCGACGCGACATCCCTCGCGCCGATCGGCCACTGGATGCCCACGGCCGACTTCGTTTCGATCGCGGTCAGTCGCGACGGTCGGTTCGTGTATGCCGCCGGCGGCCCAAATGTGGGCGCCGACGGACGAGATACGGGTCAGGCGAGCTCAATCACCGTGTTCGACGCGGCGGACGGGACCGTCCGCCTGGTCGCAGGCCAGCTCGGCCAGTCGACGATTACCTTCCCGAGCAGCTCGATCCCGTGAGCCAGTCCGGCTAGATGCCGACGCAGGCCTCGTTCCAGCGCTGGAGATCGGCGATCTCGCGCTCCCAGCCGAGCACCGAGAGCGTCGCCGTCGAAAGCGCGAACCGGCGGCCCTCCACCGGCGCGAGGTCGAGCCAGCGGGCGGCCAGGATCCGGAGGATGTGGCCGTGGGCGAAGCACAGGACGTCGCCCGAGGCGCCCAAGGCCCGCTGGATGACGCGGTCCGCGCGGGCGCTGACGTCACCGATCGTCTCGCCGCCCTGCGGACCCTCTCCCCAGATCGACCAGCCCGGCCGCTCCCGCCGGATCTCCTCGGTGGTGTGGCCCTCGTCGGTACCGTAGTCCCACTCCCGCAGGTCGTCGACGAGCTCGACGCGCGCACCGAACCCCGCGATCCGGCAGGTGTCCAGGGCACGCACCAGCGGGCTTGACAGCACCGCGGCGAACGAGTGCCTGCCGATCTTGCGGCCCACGGCGACTGCCTGCGAACGACCGAGATCCGTCAGCGGGATGTCGGTCCGACCAGTGTGCCGGCCCTGCTTCGCCCATTCGGTCTCGCCGTGCCGAACCAGCCAGAGGCGGTGTCGCACGGGATCCACATCGACCACCTCAGGCAAGGTCACCCCGCGGATGCTGGCCGGTCTATCCGGCGACGTCAATCGTGAATGGCCTTGGTCCCCCTCGTCCTAGACTGCGGGGGTGACGGGATTCGAGATCGAGCCGATCGGGCCCTTCAGCCTGGCCGCGGCCCAGGACTTCGCCGGCGGCTTCACCGCCGGCATCGGTGGTGGCGGCGTCGAAGGACCGTCGATCGTGATGTCGTTCCCGCTCGAGGGCCGGAGCGCCAGCGCTGCGGTCGAGCTGCAGCAGGGCCCGTCCGGTCGGATTGCCGGCCGGACCGATGCCGCGCCGGACGAGCTGGCGACCGTGATCCGGCAGGCGTCGCGTTCGCTATCGCTCGACCACGATGGCGCCCGCTGGCCGACGGTGGGGGAGCGGGATCCGGTGATCGGCCGGTGCCAGGAGACGTACCACTACCTGCGGCCGGTCTGCTTCTATTCGGCCTACGAGGCGGCGACATCGTTCGTGATCGGCCAGCGGATCGCGATGCGCCAGAGCGCTCGGATCAAGGAACGGCTGCGCGAGTCGGCCGGCGATCGCCCCACGGTGGATGGTCGGGCCTACCCGGCATTCCCAAGGCCTGAACGGCTCCTCGAGCTCAAGGAGATCGCCGGGGTCAGTGCCCAGAAGGTGACCTGGCTCCACGGGATCGCCGAGGCCGCGCTCGAAGGGCGTCTCGACACGGAGCGATTGCGAGCGCTTCCCCGCGACGATGCGTTGGCCGCGCTGCGGGCGATCCCCGGAATCGGGCCGTGGACCGCGGAGGCGATCCGCCTGCGTGGCTGCGGCATGGCCGACGAGCTCCCCGAGAACGAAAAGGCCAGCCTCCAAGCGGCAGCTGCGCTCTACAACCGGCCGTCGATGGACCGGGAGTCGTTCGCGGCGCTGGCGGACGCGTGGCGGCCGTATCGGATGTGGGGGGTAGTTCTGCTCCGGGTGGCGTGGAACCGATCGTCCCCGAGAGGCTCCTACCGAACCACCGCTACTCGACGTACTGGAGCGGCGTGACCGTGAACCCGTCGGGGAGCTTCACGCCCGTCGCATGGACCGGGCAGTAGCCGTTCGGGTTCTTGTCGAGGTATTGCTGGTGGTAGTCCTCGGCGTAATAGAACTGCGGAGCCGGCGGTCCCACGATCTCGGTCGTGATCGATCCGAAGCCGGCCGCGGTCAGGCGCTCCTGGTACATGGCCGTTGACGCCTCGGCGATCCGGCGCTGATCGTCGTCATGGGCGAAGATCGCGGACCGGTACTGGGTTCCGGAGTCGTTGCCCTGACGCATGCCCTGGGTCGGGTCGTGGCTCTCCCAGAAGATCTTGAGCAGCTGCTCGTAGCTGACCTTCGCCGGATCGAAGACGACGCGGACCGTCTCGGCGTGGCCGGTCTTGCCGCTGCAGGCCTCGCTGTAGGTCGGGTTGGGCGTGAAGCCGCCCTGATAGCCAACGGCGGTCACCCAGACACCCGGCAACTGCCAGTAGGTATTCTCCTCGCCCCAGAAGCAACCGAGCGCGAACTCGGCGATCTGAGAGCCGTCCGGGTAGGGACCGGCGAGCGGATGGCCGAGGATCGTGTGGAGGCCGGGTTGGACGATCGGCTCTGACCGACCTGGCAGGGCATGCGTCGGATCGGGCATGGTCGCGGGCTTGTTGAGGAACCACATGGCGGCGAACACTCCTTGGAACGATGGCGCGATCAGTTTATCGTCGGGCAGGATTCGGGCCGCCGCTTCCGAACTCGTCCGCGGCTGCCGGCCGTGGCCACGGTGCTAGTCTCCGCCCACGATGGGAGGCGGCTCCGCGAACGACGGTCTGCCCCGGGCCGATCTATCGGCGCGACAGCGGGCCATCCGCTACGCCATCGTCCGCGCGATCATTCGTACGGCTGCCCGGTTCCTGTTTCGGATGCGCCTCGTCGGCGGCGAGCGGATCCCGGCCGGCCCCGCCCTGTACTGCTTCAACCATCTGGGCTGGCTTGATCCGATCGCGATCATGACCACGTTTCCGTCGACGGTCCGGATCCATTTCTACGGGCCGAAGGAGAGCGACCTCCGCCACGGCATCCGCAACCGGATCATCCTGTGGTCCGCGATCGCGGTGCCGTTCCGCCCGGAGAAGGACGACCTGCTCGCCTCCGTTCGGCGGGCCCAGGCCGTCTTCGACGCCGACGGGATCCTTGCGATTGCCGGCGAGGGCCAGATCCACGTCCACGAGGGCGATCTGCTGGCGCTCCACGAGGGGGCGGCGTACCTAGCGCTTCGCGCGCGGGTGCCGATCGTGCCGGTGGCGATCACGGGCACATCGCTCGTCGGCTTCCGACGGACGATCACAGTCCGCATCGGTGAGCCGATCGCGACGGGGCCCCGCCCGACCCACCAGGCAGTCGCCGACTACACCGCGCTGACCTGGCACGCAATCCGGGCCATGGTTGCGGACGATCGCGATCTACCGGTCCCAGGGCCGTTCGGGCGGTGGTTCAGCGATGTCTTCAACGACTGGGGCGTCGGCGGTCGTGTAGCCGCATCGGCGCGAGTCGGCCCCGCCCCCAGCGAAGTGCCGGGACCCGGCAACGCGATCGCGAGCACTGGCCCGGTTTCGGGTCCGGTACCGGTTTCGGAAGCCGTCGATCTCGGCATCGCGACCGCCCCGGCCAGCCTGTCCGGGTGATCGGGAGCTCTGGCATACTCGCCCCGCATCGCCGCGACGCGGCGATCGGCCACCACAGGAGGCGCACTTGGCCGCGACGGGCCTCTCCGGCGACCCGCAGGAGTACCGCAGGCGGCTCGGGGATCAACCGGACGAGCAGATCGACCGCTGGGTTGCCGAGCTCCTCCGGGATGTCGTGAAGCGCCGCGGCATCGTGAAGGTCGTCGCGGACTTCCGGAAGTCGACCGAGCTCTCCGAGCCTGAATTCGAACGCGTGTTCGCTTCCGGTGGTGGCGCGCCCTCGACGATCGGCCGCGATGCGCGGGGCGACCTGATCGTCCCGACGATCACCCTCTTCGCCCTCGTGCCGGGCATCCGATCCCAGGTCGGCGACAGCCGGACCCGCCTCATTGACTACCTCGTCGCGAACTTCGAGGAGCTCGTGTACGTCTGATCGGATCGGCGGGCTCATCCGGCTCACGCATCCGTTTCCGTCGCTCCTCAACGGGCTGTCCACCGTTGCGATTGCCCTGTTCGCCGGCGCTCCGCCCACGGGATCCATCCGATTGGGGTTGGCGATGCTCGCCTTGCAGGCCTCCATCGGAGCGCTGAACGATCTCATCGACGCGCCGCTCGATGCGGGGCGCAAGGTGGGCAAACCGATCCCGAACGGCGCTGCCACCCGACGGGAGGCCATTGCCGTGACTGTCACCGGGTTCCTGGTCGGGGTAGCGCTGACGTGGCCGTCAGGAAACGCCGCCACCGGTGTCGCGATCGCCGGGGCGGGCCTCGGGTATTTCTACGACCTTCGGCTGTCGCGGACGGCGTGGTCGTGGCTGCCATTCGCGATCGGGCTGCCGCTCGTGCCGATCTACGCATGGCTCGGCGCGACGGGCAGCATACCGGCGCCGCTCTTCCGACTGCTGCCCATTGGGCTCCTGGCAGGCGCGGGTCTCGCCCTGGCCAACGGGCTAGCCGACTTCGAACGCGATGTCGCCAGCGGCATCGAGACGGCGGCCGTTCGGTTGGGTCGCGCCCGAGGCTGGGCCGTCCATGCCGGCCTCCTTGGCGCCGCGGTTGGGCTGGCCCTCGTGTCGCTACCCGGCGGGGGCGGCGGAGATAACGGATCCGGCCGGATCGGACTCATGGCCGGGCTCGTCCTCGGCGCGGGGCTGATCGCGGTTGGACTCGTCGTCGGCCGGGGTGGGGAACCCCGCCGGCGGGAGCGGGCCTGGGAGCTCGAGACGTTGGGCGTTGCGATTTTCGGCGCCGGCTGGGTGGCGACGGTGGGCGGTTTGGGCTGAGCCTGGGGTACGAATAGGTCAGCGCGGGGACGCACCGGAGAACCTTTGGACCCCTAACACCGGCCCGTGCGTGCCGTTACCGTCGTTAGGTCCTTATCGATAGCACTAGGAGCAAGTCCTCATGATGTCCGTCCTCCTCCGCCACTCCCGTGGGCTCTTCGTCGCCCTCCTGGCGCTCGGTCTTTCGGCAAGCCTGGCGCTCGCCGCGCAGCCTGCCGGGTCGACGCACGGCGGCCAGGCAACGGCCGGCCAGACCGACGCGAGCGAGGCCCCCGACGCGAGTGAAGCCCCGGAGGCCACTGAGGCACCCGACGGCAGTGAAACACCGGACGCCAGCGAGGCGCCGGACGGCAGCGAGACGCCGGACGGCAGCGAGACGCCGAGCGCCAACGGCTCGACCAGCAGCGCCGACAACTGCGCCACCGACCCCACGACCCTGACGCCGGAGCAGCTGGTCGTCGCGACCCATGGCTCCACCGTCTGCTGGGCGGCCCACCAGCCCACGCCCGATGGCTACGCCAACCACGGTGAGTGGGTGCGGCACTGGGCCCAGATGAAGATCGACGCGAATGGCCTCCCGGTCCTGAAGGTCAAGCACGGAAAGTCTGCACACAACAACTAGGCCTCGTCGGGGGATACACGACGAAGCCGGCGCCCTTGGCGCCGGCTTCTTCATGCCGCGAACTTGGATGGCGTGCCGAGGGGATCAGGCCCGAGCTCAGGAGCCTTCGCTGCGGACCATGGCGATCGCATTCTCGAGTCGAAGCTTCGCGATCGTCAGGTACTTCGCCAGGTTCGCCCGGTCCACCGCCCCGATCATCGTCACGACGTCGGGTGACCGGAGGACGTCGAGGACGGCCTCGACGCCGTCTGCGAGCTGCTGCTTGGCGGTGACGAGCGAATCGTCGCGGAGTGGTGCAGCGGCCGCGCGCCGGCCCGTCCAGGCGGCGTCCGCCTCGGCCTCGGTATCGTCCGGAGGCTCGCCGACGGCCGAATCGTCGGTCCCGACGGCGACCACCTCGCGCGGCCGGCGCCCCTCGATCTTCTCGCGCAGCTTGATGAGCGTCAGTTCGCCCCGAGCGACCTGATCGGTCAGGCGCTTTCGCTTCTTCGGATCCTCGATCTTCATCAGCTCGTAGGCATGCGAGAGGGTGTCTTTGCGCAAGGACACCAGCTCCCGAACTTCCGCGGGCGCGTCGGCGAGCCGCAGGCGGTTCTCGAGGTAGCCCTTGTCCTTGCCGAGCTTCTGGGCGAGCTTTCGGACCGAGTAGCCGTGTTCGTGGACCATGCGATCGAACATGCCGGCCTCATCGAGGGGCGACAGGTCCTCGCGCTGAAGGTTCTCGATGATCGAGATCTCGAGCGCTGTGTCGTCGTCGATGTCCTCGACAAGCGCAGGGATCGTGGCCAGGCCGGCGACCTTCGAGGCTCGCCAGCGCCGCTCCCCGGCGATCAGCTGGAACTGGTTGTCGTCAAGCGGCCGGACGAGGATCGGCTGCAGGACACCGTGCTCCCGGATGGAGGCGGCAAGCTCCTCGATCGTCGATTGGTCAATGACCATTCGGGGCTGGTCCGGGTTCGGGACGATGTGATCGACGTCGATGGTTCGGACGCCGCGTGATGAGCGACCCTGGCGATCGTTCGACAGGAGGCTGACGATGGCTGGCGAGAGCTCACGCTCCTCCGAGAGGCGGCGCGCGGCAGCCGCGCGGAAATCAGTTCTGGCCAAGGTCGACCACCTCCCGGGCAAGCTCGCGATACGTTCGGGCCGCTTCCGAGTGGCCGGCATATACGGTGATGGGTCGTCCAACGAGCGGCGCCTCGCCGAGCTTCACCGTGGTGCGAATGATCGACGTGAAGACGTGGTGGTCGCCCACGACGCGGAGCTCTTCAAGCATGTCGCGCGCCAGGTTCGTGCGACCGTCGAAGAACGTGGGCAGGAGGCCCAGGATCTTGAGCCGACGGTTGAGCTTCAAACGAATCGCGTTGATGACCTTGACGAGGTTGTTCAAGCCCTTCATCGCGTAGTACTGCGTCTGGACCGGGATGATCACGCCGTCGGCGGCCACGAGTCCGTTTACCGTGAGGAGGCCGAGGTTCGGTGGGCAATCGATGAGGGCGTAGTCGTAGCGCTTTCGCAGCCGACCATCGAGCGCGTCGCGGAGGAGTGATTCGCGCCCCAGCATCGTGAAGAGCTCGCCTTCGGTCGCGGCGAGGTCGATGTGCGACGGCGCGATATCGATCCCCTCCGTCTCGGTCGCGCGGATGATCTCGTCGATCGTCGCCCGGCCCACGAGCACATCGGCCATCGATGTCTCGACGGTGTTGAGATTGATGCCGAGTCCAGCGGTGAGGTTCGCCTGCGGATCCATGTCGATACACAGGATGCGAAGGCCGTCTTCCGCGAGCGCCCCCGCAAGGTTGATCGTCGTCGTCGTCTTGCCCACCCCGCCCTTTTGATTGGCGATTGCGATCACGTTGGTAACCGGGGACTCACCTCTGTTTCGAGACTGCCATCGCGGCGGCGGGGGACTGCGGGCGCTGATTCGACCGGCGGCCGGGGCGTCGATCCTACCCCACGGGGCGTCGGGTGGAGGCATCGACTTATCCACAGGATGGCCGAGTTGTGCACCGAAGTGTGGATAGTCAGGCGGCCCATCGACAGGTCGAAACGACGCTCGGGCGCGCCGAGGGGTGCGGACTATCATGGCGCCACATCCGCTGCCGAGGCGGGTGTCCTTGCGCAAAGACACGAGAACCGACGGAGCAGACGCCGTGCCGACGAACGATGAACGACTCGCGCGGTTGGACCAGATGCGCGCCGAATCGTTGCTCGGTGGGGGGCCCGCGCGAGTCGAGCGACAGCACGCGGCGGGAAAGCTCACTGCGCGGGAGCGAATCGACCTCCTGCTTGACGCGGGCTCTTTCGTCGAGCTGGACGCCTTCGTCACCCACCGCTCGACGGACTTCGGACTCGCCGAGCAGCATCCGCTCGGCGACGGCGTCGTTACCGGACACGGCGCGATTGACGGTCGCTCGGTCTTTGTCTTCAGCCAGGATTTCACGGTGTTCGGCGGTTCGCTTTCGGAGGCGTATGCCGAGAAGATCTGCAAGGTCGTCGACCTCGCGATGAAGGTCGGTGCGCCGATCGTCGGCCTCAACGATTCCGGCGGCGCTCGAATCCAGGAGGGGGTTGCCTCGCTCGGCGGCTATGCGGAGATCTTCCTGCGCAACGTGCTGGCGTCCGGTGTCGTCCCGCAGATCTCCGTCGTTCTCGGGCCTTGTGCCGGCGGCGCAGTCTATTCGCCGGCGATGACCGACTTCACGGTGATGGTCGAGGGAACGAGCTACATGTTCGTAACGGGGCCCAACGTCGTCCGCACCGTGACCCATGAGGAGGTCGACTCGGAGTTCCTCGGCGGCGCCACCACCCACACGACGAAGAGCGGTGTCGCGCACCTGGCTACAGCCGATGAAGGCGAAGCGCTCGCCGCCGCGCGACGACTCTTGAGCTTCCTGCCGTCGAACAATCTCGAGCGACCGCCGATCGTCGAGACCCAGGACCCAACGGACCGGATGGATGCGGCGCTCGACGCAGTCGTACCGGACGACGCGGCAACGCCGTACGACATGCACGAGGTCATCCGACGTGTCGTCGACGATGGCGCGTTCTTCGAGATCCAGCCCGGCTGGGCCGGCAACATCTTGATCGGCTATGCGCGACTGGGCGGCCGGGCCATCGGCATCGTTGCGCAGCAGCCGGCCGTCCTCGCCGGGGCGTTGGACATCGACGCATCCGTGAAGGCCGCCCGGTTCGTCCGGACGTGCGATGCGTTCAACGTCCCGATCGTGTCGTTCGTCGACGTTCCGGGATTCCTGCCCGGCGTCGGCCAGGAACATGGCGGGATCATCCGTCACGGGGCGAAGCTCCTCTACGCGTACTGCGAGGCGACGGTTCCAAAGCTGACCGTCATCACCCGCAAGGCCTACGGCGGCGCCTATGACGTCATGAGCAGTAAGCACATCCGCGGTGACATGAACTTCGCGTGGCCGAGCGCGGAGATCGCCGTCATGGGCGCCGACGGCGCTGTCGCGATCATCTTCAAGGATGAGATCGCGGCTGCCACCGATCCCGAGGCAGAGCGCCGACGCCTCGTCTCTGACTACGAGCGCCAGTTCGCGAACCCCTACATCGCGGCGGCTCGCGGGTACGTGGATGCGGTGATCAAGCCGTCTGAGACCCGGCCTCGGCTCATCGCGGCCCTGGAGATGCTCGCCGACAAGCGGGACACGAACCCCAGGAAGAAGCATGGCAACATCCCGCTCTAGGCCGTCTTTGCGCAAAGACGGGTGGCCCGCAGGTGAGGGGAGTGGCACTCCGTGAGACAAGGGTCGCCTCCGTGATGGGAGTGGCGCCCCCATTCCGTCGAGTCCTGATTGCCAACCGCGGCGAGATCGCGGTTCGCGTGATCCGCGCCTGCCACGAGCTGGGCATCGAGACCGTCGCGATCTTTAGCGATGCCGATTCCGCCGCCGCACACGTGCGTATGGCCGACCAGGCCGTTCGCATCGGCCCGGCCAGCCCGGCCGAAAGCTATCTCCGGATCGACGCCGTCGTAGATGCCGTCCGCGCGTCGGGCGCGGATGCGGTTCATCCGGGCTACGGCTTTCTGTCGGAGCGGGCCGCGTTCGCCCGTGCCGTCGAGGCGGCGGGCGCGCTCTTCATCGGTCCCGGCCCCGACGTTATCGATGCGCTGGGCGACAAGCTGCATGCGCGCCGGATTGCCCGAGAGGCGGGCGTCCCGTGCGTGCCGGGTACCGTCGAGCCGGCCGAGGTCGGACGGCCGGACGCGGTCGAGCGCATCCTCGGGCACGCAACGGAGATCGGCTTCCCATTGCTCGTGAAGGCCGCGGCGGGCGGCGGGGGCCGTGGCATGCGGCGCGTCGAGACGGCAGAGGCACTCCCCGCCGCGCTGGCGGCCGGCTCGCACGAGGCCTTGAACGCCTTCGGCGACGGATCCGTGTACCTGGAACGGGAGCTCCTGCCGGCCCGGCACATCGAGGTCCAGCTCCTGGGCGATGCCACGGGCCGGGTGATCGCCCTGGGCGAACGGGACTGCTCCCTGCAGCGTCGCCACCAGAAGCTCGTCGAAGAGGCGCCGGCTCCGGGGCTGAGCAGCGGCGATCGCACGGCGCTCCACGCGATGGCCGTCCGGGTCGCGACCGCCGCCGGGCTCACGAACGCGGCGACCTGCGAGTTCCTCCGGACCGAGGACGGAGCGTTCCACTTCCTCGAGGTGAACACCCGCCTCCAAGTCGAGCACGGCGTGACCGAGCTCGTCACCGGCGTCGACATCGTCCACGAGCAGCTGTTCCTCGCGGCCGGACGGCCGCTGTCCGAGGAGGCACTGGCGGCCGCGCGGGCCGCCGCCGAGCCGGCGTCCCATGCGATCGAGGTCCGGATCTCGGCGGAGGACCCGGGCCACGACTTCGCCCCGACACCGGGCCGCATCAGCCACTGGCAGATGCCCGCCGGCCCCGGCGTTCGTGTCGATACGGCGGTTCGGGTAGGGGATCGGGTGCCCCCGGAGTACGACAACCTGATCGCGAAGGTGATGGTGGTCGCGCCCGATCGAGACCGAGCCCTTGACCGTCTGGGCCGAGCCCTCGACGAGGTCGAGGTCGGCGGGATCCAGACCACGCTGCCGTTCCACCGATTCGTGACCCGCAATCCAGCCTTCCGGGCGGGCGCACTGAGCACGGGCTGGGTCGAAGACCACTGGCGGGGCGAGGCCGCGTTCGAGCGCGCGGAGCGGCTCGCGCGGCTTGCGGCCGGCCTCGCCCAGGTCTCCCGGACCGTGGCGATGGGCGCGACCCCCGCCGCGCACGAGACCCCGACCGGTTCGCCCGACGGAGGTCGCTACGGCTGGGCGCAGGCCGCCATCGAGGCAGGCGTGGACCGCTGGCCGGGATGAGCCGCTCGACGGAATCGAGGCCCACCGCGGGGGGGCCGACGATCGCCCCGACGACTGGACGTGAGCGCGCCGACGTTCAATCCGCGCCCGGCGAGGCCGCCGTCCCGACGCCCGAGGGCGCCGCCACGGGGCCGAAGCCCACCGGCGCCGCTATTCGGGTCACCCTCGCGCCGGAGCACGGGCCGGCCCCGGTCATGACTGTCGAGTCGGGCCGGGCCTCGATCGATGGCCAGTCGATCCCCGCCGAGCTCCGCTGGGTGGCCGGCGACCGGGCGCGCCTCCAGCCGCAGGGCGTCGAGGTCCAGTTCCTGGAGCCGGCCGATGTCGCCCGCGTGCCGCCGGGCGTGACCCGTCGAGAGGTGCTCGTAGAAGGCTGGCGGCTCGTCGTCGAGATGGAGCCGGCTGCGCGGGCGGAGCTCCGGGAGCGCGCCAGCCGTGCCGACCGCGCCGGGATTCGCCGCGTGGCAAGCGAGATGCATGCCATGATCCCGGGGCGCGTGCTGTCGATAGCAGTTGCGGTCGGCGACGCCGTCGAGGCCGGTCAGGCGGTCATGATCATCGAGGCGATGAAGATGCAGAACGCGCTCCGGGTGCCGCGCGCCGGTATCGTCGGCCGGGTCGCGGTTGCGCCCGGCGGGACCGTCGAGCTCGGCGACCTCCTGATCGCGCTCGAGCCACCGCCGGCCCAACCGGCAGGCGAGGCCGCCTCGTGACCGAGGATCCCGGGCACGAGCGATGGCAGAAGACGACGCGGACCCGAGCGCTCGAATCGGCACCCGAGCGTAAGGAGCGCTTCGAGACGTCCTCGGGCATCGAGATCCGTGACCTCTACTCGGCGGTCGACACGGCCAACCTCGACGAAGATCGCGACCTCGGCCGGCCGGGCGAGCTGCCGTACACCCGCGGGGTCCAGGCGACGATGTACCGGAGCCGCCTCTGGACGATGCGCCAGTACGCGGGCTTCGCCAGCGCCGAGGAGACGAACCGTCGCTTCCGCTATCTCCTCGAACAGGGCCAGACGGGCCTGTCCGTGGCCTTCGACCTGCCGACGCAGATGGGCTTCGACTCCGACGCCGTCGAGGCCGAGGGCGAGGTCGGGCGGGTAGGGGTGCCGATCTCGAGCCTGGCGGACATGGAGATTCTCTTCGACTCGATACCGCTCGGCGTCGTCTCAACCTCGATGACGATCAACTCCACGGCGGCAGTCCTCGTGGCGCTCTACGTCAGCGCAGCGGAGCGCCAGGGCGTCTCTCGGGCGGACGTCTCCGGGACGGTCCAGAACGACATCCTGAAGGAGTACATCGCGCGGGGGACCTGGATCTATCCACCGACGCCCTCGATGCGGCTCGTGACCGACATCTTCGAGTTCGGCGCCCGAGAGCTGCCTCGCTGGAACACGATCTCGATCTCCGGCTACCACATGCGCGAGGCCGGAGCCACGGCCGCCCAGGAGTTGGCCTTCACGCTCGCCGACGGCATCGCCTACGTCGAGGCCGCACTTGAGCGGGGTCTGGACATCGACGCCTTCGCGCCCCGGCTGTCCTTCTTCTTCGCGGCGTGGTCCGAGCTCTTCGAGGAGGTGGCCAAGTTCCGTGCGGCCCGTCGGATGTGGGCCAGGATCGTTAAGGACCGATTCGGATCGTCGAACGTCCGTTCGATGGCATGCCGATTCCACGTCCAGACGGCGGGCTCCTCGCTCACGGCACAATCCGTGGACAACAACGTCGTGCGGACGACGCTCCAGGCGCTCGCCGCCGTGCTCGGCGGGGCCCAGAGCCTCCACACAAACTCCCGCGACGAGGCGCTCGCGCTGCCGACCGAGAGCAGCGTCCTCCTCGCGCTGCGGACCCAGCAGATCCTTGCTTACGAGGCCGGGGTCACCGAGACGCCCGATCCGCTCGGCGGGTCGTACTTCGTCGAGTCGCTGACGGACGAGCTCGAGGCTGCCGCGCTCGACTACCTGCGCGAGATCGACGCCGCCGGCGGCACCCTCAAGGCGCTCGACGCGGGGTACCAGCAGCGGGCGATCCAGGAAGCGGCCTACCGGACGCAGCTTGCGGTCGACCGCGGCGATCAGGTTGTGGTGGGCGTGAATCGCTTCCGGGACGAGGAGACGCACACCCCGGCGATCCAGCGGATCGACCCGGACGGGGAGCGGCGCCAGGTCGAGCGCGTTCGGCGCGTCCGGGCCGAGCGCGACCCCGCAGCCTGGGCGGCGGCGATCCGACGGCTGGAAGATGCCGCCCGCGGGACGGACAACCTCCTGCCCCCGATCATCGAGGCCGTCCAGGCGTACGTGACCGTGGGCGAGATCTCCGACCGCCTGCGGGCGGCCTGGGGCGTCCATCGCGAGCTGATCACGGTCTGATCGATGCCGATCCATCCGCCCGCCAGGATCCACCACGTGGCGCTGATCGTCCGCTCGATTGACACCAGCCTGGGGCTATATCGGGACCTGCTCGGGATGAAGGTCGAGGCCGTGACCGACATCCCGACCGATCGCGTCCGGATCGCCTTCCTCGGCGTCGGCGAGTCGAAGGTCGAGCTCGTTGAGCCCACCGACGACACGACCGGCGTCGCCCGCTTCCTCGCCAAGCAGGGCGAGGGCTTCCACCACGTCTGCTTCGAGGTCGCGAACCTGTCTGAGGAGCTGACCCGCCTCGCGATCGAGGGGATCGAGCTCATCGACAGCGCGCCGCGGCGGGGTGCCGAGGGGCCGGTGGCGTTCCTGCACCCGCGGTCGTGTCACGGCGTGCTGATCGAGTTGATCGAGGCCCCCGGCGGGCCGTCCTGGCAAGCCCTCGGCTACTCGGCCGCCTAGGCTGAACAGCCTCCGAGATGTAGCGACGCATCTGGGTCATCGTGGCCTCATCTTGCGGGCCCCGATCAAGGCCTCGAGCGGGGTCTGGCCGGCAGTCAGCCGGCCGGTGTGGGCGCGCTCCTCGTTGTAGAAGCGGAGGTAGC
>JBBQTO010000016.1:0-29340 GCA_038234575.1 Candidatus Limnocylindrales bacterium | reverse complement strand
CGAGGTCGACGTGATCCAGGGCCACGACCGGCCCGCCCTTGGCCGCGTACTCACGCCGAACCGCCCGTGCCTCGATGGCGCGGGGGCTCGCGGCGGCGCGGCTATCCGAGGCAGCGGAGGACATGGGCACCCCGAACGAGTAGGCGGTGATGGGGACGACGAAGCATACGGCCTCGCGCGCGCGAAGGAAAGCGCGATCATCGGGTTTCGTGCGCCGCGCTGTTGACCAGGAAGAGGATACGGACCGCCGCGCAAACGCTGAGCCGACGGTTCCTCAGTTGGCCCTGCTGGCGGCACAAGAATTTGGGAACACGCGGCTGGCGAGGTCAGACGAGGCTTTGTGCGGTCAGCCGCGGAGGGTCGCGAGGCGCGCTGCGAGCTGCCCCGCCACGCGGGCGTTGTTGATGATCAGCGCGGTGTTGGCACGAACGGAGGCACCCTCGGTAAGCTCCGCGATGCGAGCGAGGAGCCAGGGGGTCAGGTCGGGACCATGGACGCCGACGGCGTCCGCGTCAGCGATGGCCCGGTCGGTCGCGTCGCGAGCGACGGCCTCCGGCAACGCCTCGGAGGCAGGGACCGGGACGCACGCGAGGATCCCGCCGCCGAGCCCGAGGCCGAGGTGGGTTGCGAGCCGGCGAGCGGCGGCATCCTCATCGGGGACGGAACTCGGGGAGCGGATCCCTGCGGTCCGCGCATAGAACCCCGGCACCTCGTCCTGGCCGATCGTGATGACGGGCACGCCGCGGGTCTCGAGGTATTCGAGGGTCAGCCCGACATCAAGGATCGCCTTCGGGCCGGCACACACGACGGCGACCGGCGTCCGCGCCAGCTCCTCGAGGTCGGACGAGATGTCGAACGTTGGTATGCCGGCGCGGCCCGGGGTGCCGGAGCCGCCCGGGGTGCCGATGGCGCCGCGGTGGACACCGCCGATCCCACCGGTGGCAAACACCACGATCCCGGCGGCGTGGGCCGCGATCATCGTTGCCGAGACCGTCGTTGCCGACCAGCCATCGCGATCCAGGGCGGTGGCGAGGCTCGGCCGGGCGGCCTTGACTACCAAGCCGGAAGGCGCCGTCGCCAATGTCTGGAGCTCCTCTTCCGACAATCCCACCACGATCCGGCCGCTGCGGATGGCCACGGTCGCCGGCACCGCGCCGGATTCACGAACGGCTCCCTCCGAGGCGAGCGCGACCTCGAGGTTCGCCGGGTACGGCAGGCCATGGCTGATGAGCGTTGATTCCAGGGCGACGACGGGGCCCCCGCCAGCGAGGGCATGTGCGACGGCGGGCGAGATGTCGAGCCGGGAGCCGATCGTCATCCGGGCGGCAGCTCGATCCGCGGTCCGCTCAGCTGCCGCGCCGCGGCACGATGGCCCGCGAGGGTCGCCCGATGGAGCGCGTCCGCGGCGGGACGCGAGGCGGCCCGGGCCGCGAGCCAGCCCGCGATGAAGCCGGCATCGAAGGCGTCGCCGGCGCCGGTCGTGTCGGTGGCCGTCACGGTCGGGGTCGCGATGTCGAATCGAAGCGGCGGTTCGTCGCCGGCGCCCAGGTTCCCCTGGCGAGCGACCACGCTCGCGCGAGCCATGACGCTGGCGCCGCGTTGCCCGCGCTTGATCACGACGATCCGGGCGAGCTCGAGCAGGGCTTCCTCGGCCTGGCGCCCGAGCAGCGCCTCGGCCTCGGGCTCGGTGGCAAAGAGCAGGTCCGGCCGAGCCGAGCCGATGAGCTCACGAGCCGCCCGACGGCCGTCGGCGAGCAACGGCCCGACCGACGCGAGGTCGACGGAGACGAGCGAATCGCGCTCTCGTGCCAGCTCGATCGCGCGGGCGCCGGCTCGCCCAAGCGAATCGCCCAGCAGCGAGTACGCCGGCAGATGGAGGAGCTGGACGCGGTCGAACCACTCCGGGCGGAGATCGTCCGGGCTCAGCCGATCCGCCGCCCGGCGGTCCGCCACGAAGGATCGCTCGCCGCCGGGCGCCACCACCACGCCGATCCTGCCTGTGCGGGCGCCGGCCACGCGAGTGGCGCGGACGGTCACGCCGTCGCGCTCGAGCTGTTGAACCAGTGATCGGCCGGCGCCATCCCGACCGACCGCGCACACAAGCTGCGTCTTCACGCCGAGGCGGGCGAGCCAGCGGGCAGTGTTCGCCGCGGAGCCGCCCTGGCGAATCTCGACCCGGCCGGGGACGTCGGTCCCGCGTTCGATCGGGCGGCTCGCCGCGAGGACAACGTCGAGCATCAGGTCCCCGAGAACGAGGGCCCGCGCCGACGGCGATCCAGCGCCGAGCCTGGCGATCGCGGCTGTCACGGCTCGGATGGTAGATGGCCAAGAGGCGAGAAGGTCACGTAAAGGCCCGCTCCGGAGCCAGTTGGTACGCTTGCGCCGATGGCGACGAGTCCAGCGCTCGAGAACCTCGCGATCAACACGATCCGGACCCTCGCGATGGACGCCGTCCAGAAGGCCACCTCCGGCCACCCCGGCGGCCCGATGGGCGAGGCCCCGATGGCCTACGTCCTCTGGACCCGGTTCCTCCGGCACTCCCCGACGAACCCGGACTGGCCCAACCGCGACCGCTTCGTGCTCTCGGCCGGGCACGCCTCGATGCTGCTGTACTCGCTCCTCTACCTGACGGGCTACGGAATGACCCTCGAGGACCTCGAGGCCTTCCGGCAGTGGGGCTCGAGGACGCCGGGCCACCCCGAGTACGGCGTCGCGCCCGGGATCGAGGCGACGACGGGTCCGCTCGGCCAGGGCTTCGCGAACGCTGTGGGCATGGCGATCGCCGAGCGCCGGCTCGCCAGCGAGATCAACCGCCCGGGCCACGACCTCATCGATCATCGGACCTACGCGCTCGCCTCCGATGGCGACCTGCAGGAAGGGATCGCATCGGAGGCTGCGAGCCTCGCCGGCCACCTGCGACTCGACAAGCTGACCGTCCTCTACGACGACAACCACATCCAGCTCGACGGCCCTACCGACATGGCCTGGTCCGAGGACGTCCTGGGGCGGTTCGAGGCGTATCACTGGGGCGTCCAGCGGGTGACCGACGGGAACGACCTGGACGCCATCGAGGCCGCCATCCGGACCGCAGACGAGGACGGTCGGCCGTCCCTGATCGCGGTCCGGACGCACATCGGCTACGGCGCTCCGAACAAGCAGGACACCCAGAAGGCCCATGGCTCACCGCTCGGCGAGGATGAGGTCCGCCTCGCCAAAGCGTTCTACGGCTGGGATCCGGACGCCCACTTCCTCGTCCCGCCGGAGGTCCTGGAGCTCTGCCGCGCGGCGATCCCGGAGGGCCAGGCCCGGGTCGACGAGTGGCACGCCCGCTTCGTGGCATACGCCGCCGCCTATGCGAACGAGGCGGCCGACCTGCGGCGGCGGATCCGCGGCGACCTGCGGCCCGATGCGCTCGAGGGCCTGCAGTCGTACCCCGTCGGCGAGGAGCTCGCGACCAGGCAGGCGAGTCAGCAGGCGATCGCCGCCCTCGCGGAGCCCGTGCCCGAACTGTTCGGTGGCGCGGCCGACCTGTCGGAGTCGAACCTCACGGACATCAAGGGCGCAGGCGACTTCGAGGCGGACACGCCCGGGCGCAACCTCCGCTTCGGGGTCCGCGAGCACGCGATGGGCGGCGTCGCGAACGGCATCGCCTACCACGGCGCCTTCATCCCCTACGTCGGGACGTTCCTGAACTTCAGCGACTACATGCGCGGCTCGGTCCGGCTGGCTGCCCTTGCCGGGCTGCACGTGATCTACGTCTGGACCCACGATTCAGTCGGGCTCGGCGAGGACGGCCCGACGCATCAGCCGATCGAGCACTACGCGGCGCTCCGAGCGATGCCGAACCTGTGGTTCGTCCGGCCCGGCGATGCGAACGAAGCGAGCGCCGCGTGGGCGCTCGCCCTAGAGCGACGCGGCGGTCCCGTGGCGCTGTCGCTCACCCGCCAGAAGCTGCCGACCCTCGAGGGCTCGGCGAATCTCGCTCCTGAGGGCGTCCGTCGCGGCGGCTACGTGCTCCGGCCCGCCTCGAACGAGGCCAGCGGCGGCAGCCCGGACCTGCTCCTGGTCGCCACGGGTTCGGAGCTGCAGCTCGCCTTCGCCGCCGCCGTCGCCCTGGAGCCCGAGGGGATCAATGCCCGGGTCGTCTCGATCCCCTGCTGGGAGGCGTTCGACGAGCAGGACGAGGCATACCGCGGAGGCGTGCTGCCCGCCGCGGTGCGGCGCCGGGTGACGATCGAGGCCGGCGCCTCGCTTGGCTGGGAGCGCTACGCCGGCGACGAGGGCGCGATCATCGGGATCGACCACTTTGGGGCGTCGGCGCCGGCCGGGACGATCTTCGAGCACTTGGGATTCACGGCAGAGCGCATCACGGAGGTGGCGCGCCGGGTCGTGCGCGACGGGCTCCGGGGTCGCATCCCGACCCTCGATCCAGGCCACCAGCCGCCGGGCCTGCATCTCGAGGCCGACCCCGCCCGTGCCGATGACTCGCATCCGAGCGTGCCGGCGGGGGATTCCGGCGTCGATCGAACGTCTGGCTCCGATCCCGGTCACAGCTGAGGCCGTCATGCGTATCGCGTTCGCCGCCGATCACGCGGGAGCCACCCTCAGGGACACGCTCATCGAGCGTCTCGGCGCGGACGACCTCGGGCACGAGCTCATCGACCTCGGCGGAGACGGCTCGGACCCGACCGACGACTACCCGGATTTCGCCCAGCGCCTCGGGAGCGCGATCCGGGATGGCTCCGCCGACCGCGGCATCCTGATCTGCGGCTCCGGCGTTGGCGCCTCGGTCGCGGCGAACAAGCTCCGCGGTGTCCGGGCCGCGGTCTGTCACGACACGTATTCCGCGCATCAGGGCGTGGAGCACGACGACATGAACGTCCTGACGCTCGGCTCGCGGGTCATCGGTCCGGAACCGGCCTACGAATGCGCCGTGGCGTTCCTCGGGGCACGATTCAGCGACGAGCCACGCCACCGCCGGCGACTCGACAAGGTCCTGGCCATGGAGCGTGACGGATGAGCAACCGGATGCAGCTCGATCTTGCCGCCGCCGACTCGGCCGTCCTCGAGGCGCTCAGCGAGCATGCCCGCCGCGATGCCTGGGCCCAGCGCCTCCTCGACCGCGACACGAGCCTATGGTCCAACGATTCGGGCGTCGCGGCGACCATCGCGGACCGGCTCGGCTGGCTCGACGCGCCCGCCCACTTTAGCGGCGAGATCCCGGCGCTCGAAGGCTTCGGCGATGGCATCCGCGCCGCGGGCTTCACGACCGCCGTCGTGATGGGCATGGGCGGCTCGAGCCTCGCGCCGGACGTCTTCAACCAGGTTTTCGGGACCGCCGAGGGCTACCTCGAGCTCCGCATCCTCGACTCGACCGACCCCGCGGCCGTGGCCCGGACGGTCGACGATCTCGACCCGCTCCAGACCCTGTGGATGGTCGCGAGCAAGTCAGGCACCACCACGGAGCCGCTGGCCTTCATGGCCGACGCCTGGGCGCGCGTCGAGGCCGCGCTGGAGGCAGCCGGCTCCCAGCAGAACCCGGGTGAGTTCTTCATTGCGATCACCGATCCCGGACGGAGCCTCGACGCGATCCCCCACCGTGACGACCTCCGTGAGCGCTTCCTCAACCCGCCCGACATCGGGGGCCGCTATTCGGCGCTGACGTACGTCGGGCTCGTGCCGGCGTCACTGATCGGTCTCGACCTCGACCCGTTCCTCGCGTCGGGGGCGGCGATGCTGGCCGAATGCCGCGATCCGGAGCCGGTGGCGAACCCGGGGCTCCTTCTTGGGCTGGCCATGGGATCACTGGCTCGCGGCGGGCGCGACAAGCTCACGTTCGTGGCCGATGGACCCGTCGCAAGCTTCGGCTCCTGGGCGGAGCAGCTGATCGCAGAATCGACCGGCAAGCGCGGCACTGGGATCGTGCCGATCGACCGTGAGCCACTCTTCCCGGCGAAGGCGTACGGCAGCGATCGCGTCTTCGTTGGCCTCGCGCTGGCGCCTGCCGGCGGCGAGAGCCCGAGCCGGGAGCAGCTGGCGAACGAGGCCCTCCTCGACGAGCTCGCGACGCTCGGCCACCCGGTCATCCGCATCGAGATCGATGACCCGATCGACCTCGCCGGCGAGATGCTCCGCTGGGAGGTCGCGACGGCATTCGCCGGGGCTGTCCTCGGCATCGACCCGTTCGACCAGCCGAACGTCGAGGAGGCGAAGGAGCGAACGCGCGGGCTCCTGGCGGGCGGTGGGCCAGATGCTGGAGCAGCGGCGAGCCCGGCCGATGGCGACATCCTTCGCCCGGCCACGCTTGGCGAAGACGCCCTCGCCAAGGCCCTGCGGGCCACCCTCCTGGATCGCAAGCCACCCGCGTTTCTCGCGGTCCAGGCGTTCATCTCGTCCACACCCGAGCGCGACGCCTCGATCGCCCGTATCCGGACCGCCCTCGGCAAGACGACCTGCGCGACGACAGGCGGCTACGGCCCGCGCTTCCTGCACTCGACCGGCCAGCTCCACAAGGGCGGGCCGGCGACGGGCTGGTTCCTCCAGCTCACGAGCGACCATCCCGCCGACCGGCCCATTCCGGGCTGGCCATACACCTTCGGGGAGCTCATCGACGCCCAGGCCCGCGGTGATCGCGAGGCGATTCGGGGGCATGATCGGCCTGTCGTGCACGTCCACCTCAGCGCCGATGCCAACGCCGATCTGGCCACGCTCGAGCGCGCCATCTCGCTGGCCATCGACTGACAGGAGGCTCTGTTCCATGCAGGTCGGGTTCATCGGTCTCGGTCGGATGGGCGCGAACATGTGCCGCCGCCTGATCAAGGACGGCCACTACGTCGTCGCCTACAACCGGACGCCGGAGAAGACGAAGGAGCTGGCCGGCGAAGGCGCCGACGCCGCATTCTCGATCGCGGAGCTCGTCCAGAAGCTCGAGAAGCCCCGGATCGCCTGGATCATGGTCCCCGCGGGCGATGCGACCGAGGCCCAGATCAACGAGCTCCTGCTCCATCTCGTGCCCGGCGATACGATCGTCGATGGCGGCAACACGAACTTCCACGACGATGTTCGCCGCCACGGGGAGTTGGCGGCACAGAGCATCCGGTACGTGGACGCGGGCGTCTCGGGTGGAATCTGGGGTCTCGCGAACGGCTTCTGCCTCATGGTCGGCGGGGAGCCCGAGGCCGTACAGCCGATCGAGCCGATCTTCCGTTCTCTCGCACCGCCCGACGGCTACCTCCACACCGGGGGGCCTGGCTCCGGCCACTACGTGAAGATGGTCCACAACGGCATCGAGTACGGCCTGATGCAGGCCTACGCCGAGGGCTTCGAGATCCTCCACGCCAGCGACTACGAGCTGAACCTCGGCGCGATCTCGGAGCTCTGGAACCACGGCTCGGTCGTCCGATCATGGCTCCTCGAGCTGGCCGTGCTGGCGTTCCAGTCGAACGGTCAGGACCTCGAGCACCTGAAGGGCTGGGTTGCCGATTCGGGCGAGGGTCGCTGGACCGTGCAGGAGGCCATCGACCACGACGTCCCGGCCCCGGTGATCACCCTCTCGCTCCTGACCCGCCTCCGCTCGCGGCAGGACGACTCGTACGGGGCGAAGGTCCTGGCCGCGCTTCGAAATGAATTCGGCGGCCATACGGTCAAGGCCGAGTAGCGGGGTCTCGAGATGGCGAAGACAGCCACGCCTCCGGCTCCAGCGCCCGCGGCGCCGCGAACGATCCGCGAGCTGCGCCTGAGCCGGGACGGGCGGCGCCGCCGCACTCCCCCACCCGAAGGCAATCCGCTGCGCGAGGGGTTGCGCCTCGAGCGCGTGCCCGACCCCCACGTCATGGTCATCTTCGGGGCCACCGGCGACCTGTCCCATCGCAAGGTCTTCCCGGCCCTCGCCCAGCTGTGGCGGACGAATCTCCTGCCCCAGGACTGGATGCTTGTGGCGGTCGGGCGTCGACCCTACGACGACGCGGCGTTCCGGAAGGACATCGCCGCGTCGCTTGCCCAGTGGTCGCGGGTGCCGCTGGAGCCTGAGGCGGAGCGGCAGTTCCTCGAGCGAATCGTCTACCACCATGGCGACTTCGCCGATGACGCGACATACGACCGCCTCGTCGAACGCCTCGACGCGATCGACGCCGAGCACGCCACCGGCGGCAACCGCCTTTTCTACCTCGCGACCCAGCCGTCGGCCTTCCCCGAGATCGTCGGGGAGATCGGGAGGTGCGGCCTCG
Source organism: Candidatus Limnocylindrales bacterium (assembly GCA_038234575.1). Lineage (GTDB taxonomy): Bacteria > Chloroflexota > Limnocylindria > Limnocylindrales > CSP1-4 > UBA5189. Next base: position 21,115 of record JBBQTO010000016.1, on the reverse strand, counting down.
ATCACGAGCTGCACGGCGGGGGCTGGCGCCGGATCATCATCGAGAAGCCGTTCGGCCGTGACCTCGAGTCGGCGAGGCGCCTGAATCGCGAGGTCGGCAGGGTCTTCCGGGAGACGCAGGTCTACCGGATCGACCACTACCTGGGCAAGGAGACCGTCCGCAACCTGATGGTCTTCCGGTTCGGGAACGGGATCTTCGAGCCCCTCTGGAATCGGCGCTACGTGGACCACGTCCAGATCACGATGGCCGAGTCGATCGGGGTCGAGGAGCGCGGCTCGTTCTACGAGGAGACCGGCGCCACCCGCGACGTGCTCCAGAACCACCTCCTCCAGCTCCTCAGCCTCGTGGCGATGGAGCCGCCGGCCACCTTCGAAGCCGATGCGCTGCGCGACGAGAAGGTGAAGGTCCTCCGGGCAGTCGACCAATACGACCGGGCGGGCGTGGCCGACAACGTCGTCCGCGGCCAGTACGGGCCTGGATGGGTCGCCGGGCAGCCCGTCGTCGGCTACCGCCAGGAGGCGAACGTCGATCCCCAGTCAGAGACGGAGACGTTCGTCGCGACTCGCCTCTTCATCGATGACTGGCGCTGGTCGGGCGTGCCTTTCTACCTCAGGACCGGCAAGCGCCTGCCGAAGCGCGCTACCGAGATCGCGATCCAGTTCAAGGGCGTGCCGCATCGGCTGTTCGAGCACACGGCGAGCGATCCCCAACCGAACCTTCTCGCGATCCGAATCCAGCCGGACGAGGGCATCCTCCTGCGTTTCGGCTCGAAGGTCCCGGGCCTCGGCCTGGACATCCGCACCGTGAACATGGACTTCACGTATGGCTCGGCCTTCGCAACCGACGCCCCGGACGCATACGAGACGCTCGTCCTCGACGCGATGCTCGGCGACGCCTCGCTCTTTACCCGAGCGGATGAGGTCGAAGCGGCGTGGGGCACGGTCACCCCGATTGTCGATGCCTGGCTGGACGCGCCGCCACCCGACTTCCCGAACTACCCCGCCGGCTCGTGGGGACCTGAAGCTGCCGATGATCTGATCGAGCGAGACGGCCGTCGCTGGCGGCGCATCTGATGATCCCCTTCGGCCTCGGGCTCGACGTCAAGGGCGGGCCGGTCAAGATGCCGCCGCCGGTCCCGGGAAAGCCGTTCCTGCGCTGGTCGTCACGCACCCACAGCATCGCCGGTGTCGAGGCCGAGCTGGCGCGGATCTGGGCCTCGATCTCACTCACGACGCCCGACGAGGACGGCATCCCAGAGCGCCGGGTGGCGCCCCGCAGCAGCGTGATGAACCTCGTCGTGATCGCCGGCAAGGGCGAGGTCGGGGAGCGGGCGGCCGCGATCGTCGAGGGGCTGACGGGCCGCCATCCGTCGCGGACCTTGATCGTCTCTTCGGCCGATCCAGACGGCCCGGCGTGGCTGGATGCCCAGGTGCAAGCCCACTGCCTCCTGCCGGCAGGCGGAGCAGCGGAAACGTGCGCCGAGCTCGTCTACCTGACGGCGGGAGGCGAAACCGCCCAGCACCACGCAACCGTCGTGGCGCCGCTGCTCATCCACGACCTGCCGGTCACGGCCTGGTGGCCGAACGAGCCGAGCTTCGAATCGGTCCAGACGCGGGATCTCCTCACGATGGCCGATCGCGTCCTCGTCGACGGGGCGGCATGGTCGGGCGATGGGCTCCGGCACCTGGCGGTGATGGCCCGGCTCCCCGCGCAGTACCACGTCGAGATCGCCGACTTCGCGCTGCTGCGACAGGCGCGCTGGCGGGAGGCGATCGCCTCGACGTTCGATCGGCCGGCGATCCAGCCGTTCCTGCGGGGCATACGCGGGATCGAGGTGGAATATGCGACCCGCGACGGCACGCCCGGCGTCTCGAACGTCGTCCGGCCGCTCTACCACGTGGCGTGGCTTGCCTCGCGCCTTGGCATGACCGTCGAGGAGCCGCTCGTGATGGCGGACGAGCCATGGGTCGGTTACCGGGCCACGCTCCGGGCTGGCCGACGACGCGTGGCCGTCGAGCTCCGGCCGATCGAGTCGAGCATCCTTCGCGGCACGACCCTCGCTGTCGAGATCCTCGCGAACCGCCAGTCCAGCCGTCTCCGGATCGAGGTCACGGGCCAGGCAGAGGGCGTCACGGTCGGCGCGACGCTCGACGGGCGCGGGATGCAGCCACGCCGATTCCTGAGCCCGAGAAAGGCCGAGGGCCAGCTCCTCGCCGAGACACTCGAAGGGGTCGCGGCGGACCGGATCTCGGCCGGGGCGCTCACGATGGCCGGGGCCATCCTCGGTCCGGGCGCCGGTGGGGCCGCCACTGCCGCCGCGGCCCAGTGAGCCCAGGGCGGGCCTATGCCGTGAGCGCGGGCGAGCCGCAGATCGAGATCCTCGCGGATCCCGATGCCGTCGCCAGGGCTGCCGCCGAGCGGATCGCGGCAGCGCTCTCCGAGGCGGTGGAGCGTCGGGACCGGGCGGACTGGGCTACGACCGGCGGCTCGACGCCCGTCGGGATCTATCGCGAGCTCGCCCAGGCGCCGCTGCGAGACGAGATCCCGTGGCGCGCTGTCCACGTCTGGTGGGGCGACGACCGGTTCGTCCCGCGCGATCACCCCCTCTCGAACGTCCTGCCGCTCGACCAGGTGCTGCTGCGGGCCGCGGCTCGCGCTGGCCTCGCCGGGGATGGCGAGACGGCCGCCGACGCGGACGCCGGCAGCCAGCCGGGAGCGCCGCTCCCGACTTCGAGCATCCATGCCATGCCGATGACCGCCGCGATCGCCGAGGGCCGGGACCCCGTCTGGGTCGCCTCGGCCTACGAGCGGGAGCTGCGAGCGGCTGGGCTGCCGGAGTCAGACGGTGTTCCCGTCTTCGACGTGATCCTCTCCGGGATCGGCGCGGATGGCCACATCCTCTCGGTGTTCCCGGGCTCGCAGGCGTTCGCGGACGACGGCACGCCCTGGGTGGCGGGGATCGGGGCGCCGGAGCACATCGAGCCCCACGTGGCCCGCGTGAGCCTGCATCCGCGCTTCCTGGCGGTGGCGAGGCTCGTGCTCGTCGTCGCGTTCGGCGCCACGAAGGCGGCGGTCCTCGCCGACATCCTCGGCGGGCCGCGCGACCCATTGCGCTGGCCGAGCCAGCACGCGCGGACGCCGAATGCGGTCTGGCTGCTTGACGACGCCGCCGCCGCAAAGCTGTCTCGTTGAGCGATCGGTCCGCGCCGGCAATTCCAAGCGACGCGGTCCGCAGCGCTGCGGTCCGAGGCCCGTTTGGCGAATCGCCCACGCGCCTCGTCCCATCAAAGGACGGCACGCCGATCGCGGTCTTCGAGGCCGGGAATGCCGGCCCGCAGCCGCCACTGGTTCTCGTCCACGGCGCGACAGCCGACCACACGACCTTTCGAGCCGTCGCGCCGTTGCTCGGGCGGAGCCGCCGCCTTCTCGCCATCGACCGCCGGGGCCGCGGCGCGTCCGGTGATGGGCCGACCTACGCGATCGAGCGGGAGTTCGATGACATCGCCGCGGTCGCCGAGAATGCTGCCGGGAGATCCGGCAAGCCGGTCGATGTGCTCGGGCACTCGTACGGCGGCCGCTGCGCCCTCGGCGCGAGCCTCCTTACCAGCGCGATTCGTCGAGTCGTCGCCTACGAGGGCGCGCCGGTCCCCGCCGGGAGCTCGTACCGGCCCGACGGCCTCCTCGAGGCGGTTCGTGGCTCCCTGGCAGGGAACGATCCGGACGGTGCTCTGTCGGGATTCCTGAGCGGCGTAGTCGGCATGTCCAAGGCCGATCTTGCGCAGTACCGCGCGGAGCCGATCTGGCCGGCGCGCGTTGCCGCGGCCCACACGATCCTCAGGGAGCTCGAGGCTGAGACGAGTCGTCCGGCGTCGATCGATGCCCTCGCCGCTGTGTCCGTTCCCGTCCTCCTCATCCTCGGCGGATCCAGCCGCTCGCCGTTCGGCGTCGGCACGCGGGCGTTCGCCGAGCGGCTTGCCCACGCCGAGATCGTGACGATCCAAGGAGCGGCGCACGCGGCGCACCACACCCATGTCGCCGAGTTCGTCGCCGCGGTCGAGGCCTTCCTGGACGCCTAGAACGCTGGACGGCGCCGGTATGCTGGCCCGGCGATGACCGAGCACGTTGAACCCGAGGCCGGACGGACCTGTGCCTGGTGTTCCGCGGCCGCGACACCCGAGGCGACCCATTGCCCCGCCTGCGGCGCCGCACTCGCGCAGCGCGAATCGCTCGGCGGCGTGGTCATCCCGGGCGTGACCGACGTCCACCCTGCCCTCGCAGCGCTCGATGCGCAGCCCATCCGGATGCACGGCCCGAGCCCCACCCAGGGCCTGGCCAGCGGTGCCATCGTCGCCGCTGTAGCGGGAGGTCCGGCCGGACTCATCGCCATCGGCGGGATCGTCGCGGTGGCGGCCGTGGAATACCTCGGCGGTCGCAACCCCGATGGGAGCGGGCCGCTCGATCCCGATTCGGTGGGCAGGCTCGGCGGCGTCGCCCAGATGGCCCTCGACCGGATCGAGCGCGAAGGCGAGCCCGATGGGCCTACCGGGCCTGCGAACGCGACCGAGGTCGAGGCAGCCTCCGAGGCCTGGACCGCCACGCACTTCGACCCAAACAGCCCGCCGACGTAACGGCTCGCGGGCTCTCGGAGGCGCGGCCCTTCGGCGACCGCGACTACCATCAGGGCATGACCAGTAGCGTCGCACCGACTAAGCCGGCCGCTGACGGCCGGACGTATTCGCCGGGGCTGGAAGGCGTCATCGCCGCAGAGACGGCGCTCGGCTTCGTCGACGGCGAAAAGGGCAAGCTCCTCTATCTCGGCTACCGGATCGGCGACCTCGTCAACCACGGGACGTATCCCGCGGTGGCGAACCTGCTGTGGACCGGCGAATGGGACCCGAACCATCACCTGCCGGCCGCGCCGGTTCCGGAGGCGGTCCTCGTCGCCCTTCGGGCACTGCCGAAGACGGCGAAGCCCATGGATGCCCTGCGGACGGCCGTCTCGATCTGGGGCACCACCCAGACGCTCGACTGGCCGCCGACGCCCGAGCAGGCTCGGGCCCTCACCGCGTTCTCGCCCTCGGCGCTCGCCGCGTTCGCGCGCCTCCGCCGGGGCCTCGAGCCAGTCGCTCCGGATCCGTCCCTGGACCTCGTCCCCGGGTTCCTGTACCAGCTGAACGGCGAGCGGGCGGACGATGCCACGGTTCGGGCCCTCGACGCCTACTTCATCGTCGGCGCGGAGCACGGCCTGAACGCCTCGACGTTCGCCGCCCGCGTCATCACCTCCACCCGCAGCGACATGGCCTCGGCGATCACGGGCGCGATCGGTGCGCTGAAAGGCCCGCTCCACGGCGGCGCGCCATCGGAGGTCGTCGAACAGATCCACGAGGTCAAGTCGCCCGAGGACGCCGAGCGCTGGGTTCGCGAGACCCTTGCCCGCGGCGACCGGCTGATGGGCTTTGGTCACCGCGTCTACCGGGCCTACGACCCGCGCGCCACCGCGCTTCGCAAGGTCGCGGAGTCGATGGCGCACAAGCCTGACTGGCTGGAGCTCGCGATCGCGGTCGAGGACGTCGCGCTCCGAGTCCTGGCCGAGAAGCACCCGGATCGGGCGCTCAAGACGAACGTCGAGTACTACGCCGCGCCGGTGCTGATGGGCGTTGGCCTCACGCCGGATCTCTTTCCGGCGACGTTTGCCCTCGCCCGCCATGCCGGCTGGACGGCCCACGTGATCGAGCAGGCCGGCTCGAACCGGATCATCCGACCCGACGCCCGCTACATCGGCTCCGAGGAGCGCGACCTCCCGTCCTGAGCCGCCGCTTCCGAGACGTCGTGCCCGCGCAGTCGCACGACGACGACGGCCGCGACCAGGAAGACGATCCCGCCGACCACGAACGGCGCCGGCAGCCCGGCGACCCCGGCGACGATGCCGCCGGCCGCGGGGCCAATGATGCCGGCCGCGTACAGCGGCAGATACACGAGATTCAGCGTCTGTGACCGGCGCTCGGGCGGGACCTCGGTTGCCAGCAGGCCGAAGACCATCGAGCTGACGATGGCCCCGCAGGCGGCGACCACGACCGCCAGGCCCGCAAGTCCGGCCACGCCCGCCGATGGGGCGAGCGTCGGCATCAAGCCCAGCGCGATCCCCCCGGCAACGAGCGCCCCGACGAGCACCGGCCGGAACCCGATTCGATCGCCGAGCGCACCCGCGAACGGTGCGAGCAGGGCGCCGGCCAGGGCCGCGGTCCCGGCGACGAGGCCGATGGCGCTTGCCAGGCCCGGACCCAGGCCCACGACCGACTCGACGAGCACCGGGATGTACGGCCGGCTCATCTGGCCGGCGAGGAACGCCGTGCCGAAGATGACGAAGATCCGGCGCACCGCCGGGTCCGACACGACGCCCCGAACGGCACCGAAGGCGAGATCGAGGATCCGGCCCTCGGGGATGACCTCGGGACGGACCTCCCGCGAACCGACGGCAACAACGACCGCGGTCGCGAGTGAGAGTACGGCTGACAGCCCGAACACCCCCGAGATCGACCACGCCAGCCTGTCGATCAGGATCCCGGCGAGGATGGGGCCGACCGCGAAGCCGACCGGACCGGCGACGCCGAACACCGCGATCACGGTGCCGATCCTCGTCCGCGGCGCCGAGTCCCGGATCCCGCCCAGCATCACACCGGTGTTGCCGAGCTGGAACCCGATCAAGAGGAGTGTCACCGCGACCTGCCAGGGCTCCCGGGCGAGGGCCATGCCGGCGAAGACGACCATCTCGACGAGGGCGCTCCGGACGATAACGGCCTTGCGGCTGTAACGGTCTGCCCAGACGCCCCACAGTGGCACCAGCGGCATGCCGAGCACGAAGAGCAGCGAGCTGAACAGCCCGACGAACTGGAGCCGGTCCGTACCCGTGACGCCCATCGACGTCAGCTGCGCGGGCAACAACGCGAAGACCTGGCTCACGCCGAGCCCCTCGACCATCGAGGTCAGCCAGAAGACGGCGAGCAGGCGCCGCCAGTCCGGAGCGCCGACCCTGGGATCCATGGGCATCGGGCCAGCCTATCGACGTCCGGTGGCCTCCGTCGCCCAGCTCGGCCGACCGTGTCGCGCGCCGCGACGTAGACTCCGGCATCGGAGGTGGCCCATGCTCACTCGCTGGCTGGTTCGCTTGATGGACGCCCAGGATGGCTGGGTCAAACCCTTCGGGACGTGGTCCCACGGCTGGCTCAATCGCGTCTTCGGGGCGATGCCCGGGGTCCGCGACTTCCTCGACGGACGCTGGCTCGGCCACCCGCTTCATGCGGTCCTGACCGACGTCCCGATCGGGATCCTGTTCCTAGTGATCGTGTTCGATGTCCTCGGGCAGCCGGTTGCCGCGGACATCGCCCTGATCGTCGGGATCCTCGCCGAGCTCGGGGCCGCGCTGGCCGGCTTTGCCGACTACTCGGACACCGATGGCAAGCCGCGCGACCGGGCCACGCTCCATGCGACGCTCATGCTCAGCGCGACCATCCTGTTTCTGATCTCGCTGGTGCTGCGGCTGGGTTCCGGCCCAGAAGGCGCGACTCGTTCGGTGGCGATCGTCGTGTCGGTGCTCGCGTTCCTGGTGCTCAGCGCCGGGGCGTATGTCGGGGGCGATGTCGTGTACGTGTTCGGGAACATGGTCAGTCGCCACGCCTTCCATGGCGCCGGCACGAAGTGGCTCGTGTTGGAGCCGGCGGAAACCGAGGCCGACGGCTCGATTCCCGAGGGCCGGCCGATCAAGGCCAAGCTCGGGATCAACAGCCTCGTGCTCGTCCGCGAGGGCGAGAAAATCCTCGCGCTTCACGACACGTGCGCTCATGCCGGCGGTCCGCTCTCGGAGGGCAAGCTCGCCGGGGGCGAGATCGAGTGCCCGTGGCACTTCTCGCGGTACCGGATGAGCGACGGGCATGTCGTCCGCGGCCCGTCTGTGTACGACCAGCCGGCGTACGAGGTTCGGCCGAAGGAAGGTGGCGGTTGGGAGGCCAGGCGGAGCTCGTAACCGGAGAGCGTCTCGCGATGGGACCGGCGTTCACGCTGCCTTACCCCTGCCTGGTCGTCCTCGTCGGCGCGGCGGGATCCGGTAAGTCAACGCTGGCGGCGCGGCTGTTCGCCGCTGACCAGATCCTGTCGTCGGACGCCTTTCGGGGCGTGGTCTCCGGCGACGAGGCCAATCAGACCGCCACGCGGGCGGCGTTCGCGATCCTGCATCGCGAGTTGGAGCGACGCCTGCGGGCCGGACTGACGACGATGGTCGACGCGACGAACGTCACCAGCGACGCCCGCCGTTCGCTCGTTCGCCGGGCACAGGCAGCCGGCATCCCCGCGATCGCAATCGTCCTCGATCTGGACCCCAAGCTCGTCCTGGCCCGCAACTCGACCCGTCCCGGCCGGATCGTGCCGGCCGCCGCAGTGGCGCGCCAGCTGGCGTCGCTTGCGCGGAGCCTGCGGCGCAACGAGCTCACCGCCGAACGTTTCGTCGCAATCCACCACCTTCGATCACCCGACGAGATCGAATCCCTGGTCGAAGTGACATCGCGCTGAGTGAGGCGGCTGCGGCCAAAATTGCGTGACGTGGCAACTCGTCACGGACGCGATCGGCGCGCTGGGTCTGATGAACGCGGGAACGCTCGACGAGCGGCTGTGACTTGCCAAATCTGAGCCTGGGGCACGGCTGTAACGGATTCCGCGACGAGCTGCCGCCTGATTCGAATTTGACCAGAACCGGTGCTTGAGCCGAACCCGAGGGCAATCGGTGCGGGTAATGGGCGCGGAAGCTGGTGGCTTCCTCAATCTCGAGGCCGGGGACACATGGGTTGGCCAACCTGAGCTGACCGTATCAAGTACGCCTTGGCGTCTACGAGATCGGCCGCTACCGTGCAGGTCCTTGAAACCTCGACCTCTGGCCACCCGACAACTCAGCCGACACGCCATGACGACGAGCCGGGAGGCGATCTCGCGTCGTCGTGGAGCCATGGCGGGATTCGCCGTGGTCGGGCTGGTCATCGGTGCCATGCTTGCGCCGACATCGATCGCGGCGCTCACGCTCCCACACAGCCGGGAGGGCGTTGCCGTCTACGACCTCGCCCACGTCTGGCAGCCGGGAACCATCGCTCAGGCCGAGTCGATCGCGGACGCGATCCGGGCGCGGACGCAGGCGGAGGTGGCCGTCGTCTCGATCCCGACGGGGCTGTCCTCGGTTTCGACCGCCACGGCCCAGGCCGACGCGCTGTTGATCATGCAGACCTGGGGCGTGGGGCGACCCGGCGTCGACGACGGCCTCGTCGTCCTGTTCGACCTCGACACGTCGCTCCGCCACGGTCAGATCTACCTGGCCACGGGCAAGGGCTACAAGAACCAGTACCTCGGCGACGAGGAGGCGCGCACGATCGTCGACGATGAGATGCGGCCGAAGGCCGCGGACGGCGATCTCGATGGTGCCCTGTTGGCGGGCCTCGCTCGCGTGGATCACGTGACCCAGGCGGGCGGTAACCCGGATCGCGCGGGCACCGCTCTTTTGCACGCACTGGTGACGAGCGCGATCGTGGTTGCGGCGCTGTTCGTCCTCGGGCTCTTCCTGCGGACGTGGTGGCGCCGAGGTCGCGACGCCCGCATCCCGACCATCGACGATTCCGTCCTCCTGCCGGCGCCGCCGTCAGGACTCACGCCGGCCCTTGCGACAGTGCTGCGACGGGACATGGTCGATCACGAGAGCTTCACCTCGGCCCTGGTCGACCTCGGCCATCGGGGACTCGTGACGTTCGAGGAGGGCGGCCTGATCCACAAGCACGTGAGCCTGCTCGTGCCCTCGCCGCCACTCGAGGATCCGGCCTCGACAGATGCTCGGCGCCGGCCGCTCGGCAACGCGGAGGCAAACCTGCTCGGCGAGGTCGACGCGGCGGCAAGCGGCGGTGTCCTGAGCTCGGCGGACCTCGAGAAAGGTGTGGGCAAGAAGCTCTTCGACACGTTCAAGAAGACGATCGGCGAGGCGGCGCTGGCATCGGGCTGGTTCCGGGACGACCCTACGAAGATCACGAGCCGCTGGACCGGGATCGGCATCGGGCTCGCAGTCGCGGCAGTGGCCCTGGCCTTCTTCTTCGTGTTCGACCGGTCCGAGAGTCCCCATCTCGCGCAGCCCGGCCGCGAGTACATCGGCTGGCCGCTCCTGCTCGCGGCCATCGTCGGCGTCGGGATCGCGATCTTCAGCCGCTACCTCGCGGCGCGGACCAGCGATGGTGCCCAGACCCTGGCGATGGCCCTCGCCTATCGGAACACGCTCCGATACGAGATCGCCCAGGCCGACACGATCGACCATGCCGTCGCGAAGACCGCATCCCGCCTGCCGTGGATCACCACGCCGGACGAGCTGACGGTCTGGGCCGTGGCGCTCGGGTTGAAGAGCGAGGTGGATCGCCTCATCAAGCAGACGTTCGAGGCAACGCAATCCACCGGGTCCACGATCTGGGCGCCCCTCTGGTTCTCCGGTGGCGGCGGCTTCGGCGGCGTCGGGGGCGTCGGCAACCTCACGAGCATGATCGGCTCGATCAGCACCACGTCCGCGTCGGCGTCGGGCAGCGGGTTCAGCGGCGGCGGCGGCGGTGGTGGCGGTGGAGGGGCCGGCGGCGGCTTCTAGGGTGTTTCAGCCCGCCGAGCCGCTCGCGATCAGGGCGATCGCTGCGACGGTCACAACAATCCCGATTGCGTGCACCCGGGTGACCCGCTCGCGAAGGATCGTGGTCGCAAGGAGCACGGTCATGACCGGGTACAAGGCCGAGAGCACCCCGGCAATCGCCAGCGGCCCCGCCTGCGTCGCGGCGAGGTACGCCGCAGTGGCGCCCAGGTCGAGGCCGCCGACCACGATCACCATCGGCCAGAGGTTGCGCGGAACGCGCCACGCCTGACGGCCGACGACGATCGCGGCGTACAGCGCGACGCCTTCGACGATCTTCATCAGGGCGAGCGGCCCGAAGACAAGACCGTTGCTCACGCGGGAGAACGTGACCGTGAAGACTCCGAGCGTCAGGCCGGCCGCGATCCCCCACCAGAGGCCGCTCGGTGCGTCCGTGACGGCGCCGGGCACGCGGGCCACGATGGCGACGCTCGCGATCGCGAGGACGATCCCGACCAGAACGACGGCCGACGGAATGCCGTCGAGCAGCATGCCGGTCAGCACGGGGATCACGGCGACCAGCACGCCCGTCACAGGCGCGACGACCCCCATGCGCCCGACGGCGAGCCCGCGGTACAGACAGCCGATCCCAAAAGCCCCGAGGAGTCCCGAGACCGCCGACCAGGCGACGTCCGCCGGCAGCAATTGGCCTTCGCCCCGTAGCACCGCAACGGGCGCGGCAACGGCCAGGCCGACGAGCTGGGCTCCCACGAGGACCCCGAAGAGCGGCCCGCGTCGGCTCGCCAGGCCGCCGAGAAAATCGGAAACGCCCCACACGATCGACGAGGTCAGGCCGAGGACGATGACGCTCAGTGAGGGTGGGATCACGACTCGAGCTCGCGGCGCCGCTCAGGCAGCGGCGACCGGCTCCCTGGTCACGGCCGTGGGGCCTTCGAGGACGCACACGGCGTCGGCGGTCGAGTCGTAGCGATCCGAGGTCGTGAGGTAGATGACCTGGAAGTCGTTGCTGATCCCCTTGAGGAGCGCCAGCGCGCGCTCCGCCCGTGTGTCGTCGAGGGTCACGAAGGGATCGTCCAGGACGAGCGGCGGCCGTCGATCGCCGGTGACGAGCCGGACCAGGCCGATCCGGGCCGCCAGATAGACGAGGTCGAGCGTGCCCTGGCTGAGGCTCGAGACGTCGACCCAGTCGTCGCGCTCCGGGGCGAAGACCTTGATGCCGAGGTCCTCATCGTTCACCTGGACCCGGCGGTATCGGCCGGCGGTCACCCGCTCGATGTCGACGTCCATGCGCCGCTCGAGATATCGCGTCGCGGTCCGGATCGTCGCCCGCTCGGCGGCCTCGAGGGCCTTGAGCGTCGTGTCGTAGACGCGGGCGCGGCGCTGCACAGCGGCCAGCTGCTCCGCCCAGAGCGCGGCCTCCTCGGCGTGGCCGGCGACCTCCTCGGCGTCCGTGGCGTTCTGCTCGACCCGGGCGCGGGCGCCGGCCTCCTCGTCGCGCATGACGCCGAGGGTCCGGTCGGCATCGACGACCTCCACCTCGAGCCGCTCGCGGGCGCGGGCCTCATGGGCGATCGGTCCCAGCTCCTCCAGCGCACCCGACTTCTGCTCGATCTCGTGGGCCGCCGCGTCCCGCAGCTGGGGCAGCGCCTCGCCGGGTCCGCGGCCCACGAGCCCCTCGAGTTGGGCCCGCAGGCGAAGGATGTTCGCGGTATGCGCTTCCTCGGCCTCGAGGAGCGCCTGGAGGGCGGCGAGGTCCGGCAGCTCGATCGAGGAGAGCTGGTTCGACAGCAGGATCTCGGCCATGTGCAACTCCTGCTCGATCATCGAGCGACCTCGGAGCCGGCGCTCGATCTCGGCCTCCCGAAGATCGCGGGTCCGCCGGAAGTCCATCGCCCGGATTCGCTGCCGGCGGCCGACCAGCGCGAGGACCACGCCGAAGAGCAGGAGGAGGCCGCCCAGGACGAGCGGTCCCGGCAGCGCGAGGCCCGAGCCGGGGCCGCCGATCGTGACCGTGGGGATCGGCAGCGCCAACAGGTGCAGCCCGTCGATGGCGATCAGGACCACTGCCACGAGGATCAGCGTCATCGCACCGATCGCGGTCGGACGCCAGGCCCGCGGCGTCGGCTCCTGGACCTCCATCTTGACCTCGATCTCGCCGGCGAGTTGGGCTCGGAGCTCGCGGATCCGGATATCCGCCTCCCGCACCTTCCCGAGGAGTTCCCGAAGCAGCGGCAGCTCCAGCTTCGAGGGATGGGCGCCCCCGAGGCTCACGATCTGCTCGCTGACCTCCACGGCCGAGCGGTAGCGCTCGAAGCGCTGCTTCGCGACGTCGCGCTCGACCTGGAGACGCTCCGCCACCCGCGCCTTGTCGAGCAGCGAGCGCTTCTCGACGAGCTCCGCCTCCGACGTGGCTCGGCGCTCGCGGGCCGTCGAGAGCGCGTCTCGGTCACGCTCGAGCTGCTCGAGCGCCGCCTCGCCGTTGCGCTGCGCCGCGGTCTCCTGGGCGAGCGTCGCCTCGGCGCTCTTGATCTTGCCCGGGTTCTTGTCGCCCTTCGTGTTCAGCTCGAACAGCGCTCTCTCGAGCTTCTTTCGGCTCCGGCTCGTGCCCCGATCGCCGCCCGATATCGAGGCCTGGAGCCGGTCGCGGAGCGAGGCCTCGTCGCGCGCGAGGTCGTCGAGCTCGTGATGGCGAACGGACGCGGTGGACCGGAAGAACGCCTCGGTCGGGATGCCAGTCAGCTCGGCCATGATCTCGTCGGCGCGACCCGGGTCGGTCGTCGAGTGCCCGCCCTCCTCCAGCAGGACGGTGCCGCGCGGGCCGCGAAACGACTTCTCGAGCGATCCCGCCACGACCCTATCGTCGATGTCCTGCTCGAACTCGAGGCGAACCCAGGGTCGGTCATCCTCGCCGGCCGTCCACGAGCGCATGCCGTCGATGTCGACCGAGCCGGACGTCACCCGCCGAGTCAGGGCGAGCTCGAGCGCCCGCTGGATCGTCGTCTTTCCGGACTCGTTCGGACCGCGGATGACCGTGAGCCCCGGCGCGAGCGTCAGGTCGAGGTCGGCGTGGCGCCGCAGGCTCCGGATCTGGAGGCGGGTGATCCTCACAGCGTGACCTCCTCACCGGCGAGGAGGAGCCGACCGAGCCGGAGGGAATCGCGGAGCTCGCCGGCGGCGGCGTCGCCGGGGTCCGCGGCTTCGACCTCGGCGATTCGCGCTTCGAGGTCCCGGATGAACGCGCCCAGGACCGTGTCCGGCGGCGGGATCGTCCCGTCGGTGAGCGGCGCGATCGACCGGTCGCGCAGTCGGAGCTTGAGGAAGCGATCGGCGAGCGCGGTCTCGACCTCATCGATGTCGACGTCAAGGAGCTCGGGCCGGACGCCCATAAGACGGGCATCGAGCACGAGATCGGGATCCGCCCGCGCGGCGAGGATCGCCACGAGCTCCGGCTGGGTGCCAACGGTCGCTGCGTCGAGCTCGAGCTTCTCGAAGCGGGTCCTGCCGACCGGGCGGGCTTCGACCGAGACGTGCTTCTTCCCGCCCCGATCCTCGAGCTCCACGAGGAGCACCTTGCCGGCGCCGTCCTGGTCCATCGCGACGGCCTCGGGGGCGCCCGAGTAGGCATAGACGGTGCCGCCGGCCTTGCCCTGGAGGACCGAGTGCCAGTGACCCAGCGCGAGGTAGTCGAGATGGCTGGCGGCGATCTCTTCGCTCGTGATGACCACCTCGTCGAGGTCCGTTCGATCCTGGATCGCGAGGGCCGCGTGCAGCAGCCCGACGTGCCACGTCCCGCGCTTGCTCTTGCTCACGTCGACGCCCTCGAGCGGCGAATGCGGCGCTCGCTTCGTCGCGAAGCAGCGGCCGTGGACCACGAGGTCGAGGGCCGGCAGGTGGACGTCCACGTGGTCCGGATCGAGCACGGTCACGAGATCCGAGCCAACGGCGCCCGACATCGCCGCGAGGTCATAGGCCCGGTAGATCGAGGCTCGGTCGTAGACATCGTGGGTGCCGGGGATGAGGACGGTCCGGATCCGCGCCTCGACGAGTCGCCGGAGCTGGGACGCCGCGCGCTCGACCGATCGCCGGGGCTGGACGTTGGAGTCGAAGAGGTCGCCGGCGATAAGGACGAGGTCAACCCGTTCCGCGAGGGCGAGGTCTGCGCTGGCGACGAAGGCTGCGAATTGGCGCTCCCGCTGGGCCGCGGCCTGCTCGCCGAGGTCAGCGTGCCGGGCGCCCAGGTGGACGTCGGCGGTATGGAGCAATCGGAGCATCGTCAGCCTCGTCCCTCCTCATCCGGACGTCGCCGCGGAGGGTTCGGCGAGCGAGGCGCCCCCATCGCTCCCCGCCCGCCTGACCGTACCGTCGCGGGCCATTGTGACAGGTCGACTGGCACGGCCTGGACGGCCTCGAGGGCAGCATCCGTCGACCCGTTGTACCCTCGGGACGCATTCCACGGGTGCGCCCCGACTCGGGACTCCAGCTCGGCACCCAGGGTCGCGCGGCGCCGGCTTCGGCCGATTGCGCGTGTGACGACTGGTCCGGGAATGAGCGCATCTCGCCGACCCCCGCGCTCCCGGAGGAACCTCGTGACCTACGCCGATCGGACCCTGGCCTGTGTCGACTGTGGCCAGGAATTCATTCATTCCGCCGACGACCAGCAGTACTACGCGGAGAAGGGGTTCTCCTCGGATCCCAAGCGCTGCGTCAGCTGCCGCGCCAGCCGTCGAGCCGCCCGTGAGGGCGGGACCAGCTACGGCGCCGAGGATCTCGGCGGACCGCGAGGGTACGAGCGCGGCGGGCCGACCCGCGAGTACTTCGCGGTGCTCTGTTCCGAGTGCGGCAACCAGGCCCAGGTGCCATTCAAGCCGCGCATGGATCGCCCGGTCTACTGCTCCGACTGCTTCCGCAAGGTCCGCCCGGAGTAGCGCCAGCGGCGGGAGCAGCCACCGCCTGACGAGGTCGGGCGACACCTACACTCCCGCCCATGACCACGAGGCAGCGAGCGACACTCGCGGCGGCGATCCTTGGCTCGGCGATCGTCTTCCTGGACGGGACGATCGTAACGATCGCCCTCAAGAACATCGGCGAGGATCTCCCCGCGACGATCGTCGGCAAGCTCGAAGGCCAGACGTACGTCACGTCCGGCTATCTCGCGACGCTCGCGGCGTTCCTCGTCCTGGCCGGCGCCCTCGGTGACTACTACGGTCGCCGCCGGGTATTCCTCATCGGCCTCGTCGGATTCGGCATTACATCGGTCGCCTGTGGCCTCGCACCGAGCCTCGAGCTCCTGGCGCTGGCCCGCGTCGCCCAGGGCGTTGCGGGTGCGCTTCTCGTCCCGGGCTCACTGTCGATCATCACTTCAACATTCGACGGCCCGGCCCGGAGCCGGGCGTTCGGGATCTGGGCTTCGGCGACGTCGGCCGTCACGGTGCTCGGGCCGCCGATCGGCGGGATCCTCGTCCAGGTCGTCAGCTGGCGGGCCGCCTTCCTGGTCAACGTCCCGCTCATCGCGATCGCCGCGTGGCTCACGGTTCGCTACATGGAGGAGACACGCGACGAGACCGCCAGGGGCGAGTTCGACTGGCTCGGCGCAGCCGTCGCGGCCATCACGATCGGAGGCCTCTCATTCGGCGCCATCCGAGGCCAGCAGCAGCAGTGGACCGATCCAAAGGCGTTCGTCGCCCTCGGCCTGGGGGCGCTTGGCTTGATCGCGTTCCCGTTCCTCATGGCCCGCCGGCCGCACCCGCTCGTGCCCCTCGAGATGTTCCGGAGCCGGGCCTTCGCCGCGATCAACCTCTCGACCCTGTTGATCTACGGCGCCCTCTACACGAACTTCACGTTCCAGGCCCTGTTCCTGCAGGGCACGATCGGCTACAGCCCGCTCGGCGCGGCCCTCATCGGCCTGCCGACGGGAATCCTGCTGACCGTGCTCTCGACCCGCGTTGGCACCATCGCGGGCCGACTCGGCGCGCGCCGGTTCCTCGTCGCCGGACCGCTCGTGATGGCCGCGGGTCTAGCCTGGTGGCTGCGCGTACCCGCGACGTCGACGCCGTGGGTCGCCAGCCTCTCGGATCCGGCATCGCTCGTTCCGCCGCTCTCCGCGTTCACGGACCCCCTGCCATCCGTGCTGCTGTTCGGCATCGGGATCTCGCTCGTCGTGGCGCCGCTCACGTCGACGCTGATGAGCTCGGTCCCGGTTCGCAACGCCGGGCTCGGATCGGCGATCAATAACGCCCTGTCGCGGGTCGGCCAGCCGCTCATGGCGGCGGCGGTGTTCATCGTCGTGAGCGGGACGTTCTATGCGGCGCTCGCCGCGGCCGTTCCGGGCACGGACCCTGGCTCAACTGACCTTCGGACCTCCTACCAGCCGCTGAATCCCCCGCCCGTCGGCGCCGACCCGGTGCTTGCGGCGGCCGCCCAGATGGCATCGACGGATGCGTTCCACCTTGCCGTCATCGTGTCGGCGGTCCTGCTCGTCGCCGGCGCGATCGTCAACCTGATCGGCCTGCGTCCTGAGGAGGCTGGGGGGCCGAAACCTGCGAGCGCACCGGTATCCGCGAGCGGGGACGCAAAAGGAGCGGACCGGGACTGACCCGGTCCGCTCCGAGATGGCTCGTGCTGGTGCGCGGCGGACGCTGGCGGCTTCGAAAGCGCGAACCCCGGTGGATTTACGCCGCGGGCGGCGGAGGCGCGACCGGCGGCGGCGCGACTGGCGGCGGCGCGACCGGCGTCTTCGGCGCCAGCTGGTACTCACGCCACGTGCCGAGCACCATCATGACGGCCCCAACGACGATCCCGATCTCAGCGATGAGATAGAGGCCGCCGTAGAAGAAGAGTCCGATCCCCAATCCCGCGAGCAGGCCGAGGAGCGCCAGGATCGCGACGATGGCGCTGATCCCGAGCGCGATCGTCGGAATGGGCATCGGCCACGTCATCGACTGGTTCGGTGCGTACTTGAGGTAATAGATGATGAGCAGGGCGAGGGCCCCGAGCAGGGTGATCGTGCCGGCACCGAACCCGAAGCCGACCACCATATCGACGAGCCAAGCGACGATGACGACGATCGCCCCGGTCGCGGCCATCCGCTCATTCGCGGTGAGCTTCCGCCACATCTCCTGGATCTGCACCAAAGGACATCCTCCCGGCTGTTGCATGCGTGGCGCATTGGGCGCGGCGCAAGGGTAGTCCCCTCGCCAAGCC
Organism: Candidatus Limnocylindrales bacterium; assembly: GCA_038234575.1. Lineage (GTDB taxonomy): Bacteria > Chloroflexota > Limnocylindria > Limnocylindrales > CSP1-4 > UBA5189. The sequence continues at coordinate 3,267 of JBBQTO010000016.1, read as the reverse complement.
GGCGGAAGGGGCACGGTGCCCGTCGCATCACATCGATCAGCCCTCGGAAACGAGGGCCTCGAGGTCGGCCGGCTCGTCGATGTCGACCAGTGTCTCGGAGCCAGGATCAAGTGCGAGCCACGTCTCCGGCTCAAGCTCCTCGATCGCGAGCCGGGCGAGCATCCCCCGAAGCGATCGTTCGCCGGATTCGAGGGTCGCCGCGACGGCACGTCGCGCCGCTTCGACGCGGAGCGCGACGGGCAGCGGGCGCAGCAGGCCGTCACTCGTCAGCACGATCGCTTCGGGGACCCGACGATCCGGCCCGTCCGGGGACGACCCGAGCCGGTCGAGTAGCGCCTCGAGGACCGCGGGCCGAAGCCTCGGCATGTCGCCCCCGACGACGATCGCCAGCCGGCCGCTCGCCGCCTCGAGGGCCGCGGACAGGCCTACGAGCGGCCCGCCGTACGCCTCCGGGTCTCGAATGAAGCGCACGACGGGGTTGCCCGGGATCGCGCCGACGCCGGGCTGGCGACCCGCGGGATCGGCCGGCAGGGCAACGATGATCTCGGTCGCGACGGCGGCAACGGCCCGGATCGCGTGTTCGAGGAGGCTGATCCCGTCGAGCTGCGCGTCAAGCTTCGCGCTCCCGAACCGCGACGAGCGGCCGCCGGCGAGCACGATTGCAGTCGTTTCGCCCGCGCGAGGGAAGGTCACGATGCGGACCCGGCGGCTGGTTCCGCGGCGGGTCGCGGAGCATGTCGCGGAGCCCGGGGCCCAGCGATGTGCCCAGCCGCGGTGCGTTCGAGGATGCCGCGTCGATCGAGGTCCTCGAGAATCGCGAGCACGTACTTCCGGCTCGTGCCGGTCGCATCGCGAAAGGCGGCGGGACTGAGGGGTTGTCGGCGGGCAAGCGAGAGGGCCCGTCCGGCGAGCTCGTGGTAGGTCGGGCTGGCCCACGCCAGGTCGGTCGAGATCCGCACGATGCGACCGGCGGTCACGAGGGCGCGGACCCCTTCCGCCGAGCAACCGGCGGCTGCCACTGCCTCGGCGAGCGGCGGCGGGGCGGCCACGGCGAGCAGGACCTCGAGGCGGTCCATGGCGGCGGCCAGCTCGGGAGGCGGGCCGGCGCTTCGGTGGGCATCGCGCACGCGATCGCCTTCTCGAGCGAACCGGTCCCGGGCGATGAGGTTGTCGATGACGCGCCCGATAGCCCTCGCCGCGTCCCCCGACATCGAACGGTCGATCGTGGCCAGTCGCCGGAGCGCGACCCCCAACCCGGTCCGCAGCTCCTGCAGCGGGAGCCCGGCGCTCGCTGCGTCGGCCTCGTGGTGGGCAACGACGAGCGCTTCCGCTCGCCCTTCGAGCGCCGAGGCGACGTCCGCGGCCAGGAGCAACCCGCTCCCTGGAGGCGGGGCCGCGGGGTCACCGCCGCCCGTCGGGGGGGAACCGATGACTGACGCGCGCATGGCCAACCCCGCGAGCGCGGCCGCGGCCGCGGCGATTCGCCGGGCCTCGATCGCGCCGTGGAGGCCTACGAGGGCCTCCGACGCCGCATCCGTATCAGCGTCCTCGATCGCTGCGACGAGCGCGGCCTGGCGTTCGGCGGTGACGCGACGGCGCGAGACCCGTTTCGGCGGATGGGGGTCGAGCACCCGGACGCCCGCGACCGCCTCGCTCGGCGAGGACTGGCGCAGGACGCCGCGGTCTCCCACGAACGTCGCGACCGGCGCTCCGAGACGAACGATCGCCGTGACCGCGCCGCCCGGTAGCTCGGGCGAGGCAAGGCCTCGCCGGCCGACGATCGCGTCGACCTGCTCCGTCCCGAGATGGAGGCGCAGCCGCGCCCCGTCGGGTGGGAGTCGGTGGCCGGCGCCCGTCTCCTGGTGTCCACGGAGAACCGTCGCGGGGCGCAGGCTGACCAGCAGCCGATCGGTCGCTTCGATGCCCGGGCCTGCGGTCAGTACGGCACCTCGGCGTGGCAGGTCCGCCTCGAACCCGACGATGTTCAGCGCGGTCCGGCCGCCGTCGTGGCTCGGCCTCGCACCGCCGTGGACCTGGACCTCCCGAACTCGGCCCTCGGCCTCGCCCGGCTCGAGGCGCAGGCGATCACCCGTCGCGAGCGACCGGCCACGGAGCGTGCCCGTCACGACGACGCCGCGACCCCGAACCTCGAACGCCCGGTCGATGGCGAGGCGGCCGGGGCCCGCTGGACGGGTGAGCGCGCGTGTCTCGACACGACGTGCCAGCTCGCGAAGGAGCTGAGCGAGTGCCTCGATCCCCTCGCCCGACACGGCCGACGCCGTCACGATCGGCGATCCGGCCAGCGAGGTTGCGGCAACGAGCGCGCCGGCCGCCTCGACCACGGCCGCGACCCGGTCGGGTGGGACGGCGTCGACCTTCGTGACGACGACGATCCCATCGCGGATCTCGAGGGCGTCGAGAAGCTCGAGGTGCTCGATCGTCTGGGCCCGTGGCCCGTCGTTCGCGGCCACCACCAGGAGCGCCGCGTCGATCTCGCCGGCCCCGACGAGCATGTTGCCGACGAGCCGGTCATGGCCCGGCACGTCGACGAAGTCGAGGCTGGTGCCGTCCTCGAAATCGAGGTGGGCAAAGCCGACGTCGATCGTCATGCCGCGCTCGCGCTCCTCGGGCAGCCGGTCCGCATCGATGCCCGTCAGGGCGCGCAGGAGAGTCGTCTTGCCGTGGTCGATATGGCCGGCGGTCCCGACGACGATGGTCGGCATCGGCTCAGGATTCCGTCGTGCCACGAGCGCGCCGGCGATTGCCGCGGTCCGGGCCGGCGAGCGCCGCTCGAACCGCGGCCTCCAGCTCGCCATCGCGGTCCGGTTCGACCGTCCGAACATCGAGCAGGACTCGCCCGTCCTCGATCCTTCCGACCACGGCCGGATGTCCTGTTCGGAGAGCGGCGGCGAGTGCGCCCGGCTTCGGGTGCGCGAGCGCGATGCCGAACGACGCCAAGACCTCGCCGGGAAGGGCGCCTCCCCCGAACGTCGCCTCGGTCGGGATGGCCTCGACGGGCCCCCCGAGAGCGCCCGCGACCTGGCGTGCCCGCTTCTCGAGCTCAGCGACGGGCGTCGCCACGGCGCGCCAGAGTGGAATCTCGAGCTCCTCACGGCCGGCGCGATAGAGGCCCAGGGTCGCGGCGACGGCGGCGAGGGTCACCTTGTCGGGCCGCATCGCCCGCGCAAGCGGATCCCCCCGCAGCCTCGCGATGAGCTCGCTGCGGCCCACGACAAGACCTGCCTGCGGGCCGCCGACGAGCTTGTC
>JBBQTO010000015.1:0-29451 GCA_038234575.1 Candidatus Limnocylindrales bacterium | reverse complement strand
CCAGGGCTACCAGACGTATCAGGTCGCGGGCCTCATTCCCGGCCCGATTTCGACGCCGACCGTGGCCGACATCGACGCCGCGCTCCACCCGGACCAGAAGGCCGGCTATCTCTACTTCGTCGCAATCCCGAACACCCAGACGCACGCCTTCGCGAGGACCCTCGCCGAGCAGAACGCGAACCTCAAGAAATATCACTACATCTAGAATCCCGGTCGTGAGCATCCCCCCACTGACTCTGATCCGGCCCGCGGCGTGGCCCGCGCCGACCGATTTCGCGCCGCCGCCCACCGGGGCCCAGCGCGACGCCTGGCGCGACGCGGATCGGGTGGCCCGGCCGCGGCGCTTGGCGGCCCTTCGGGAGCGGATGGCCGAGGCTGCCGTCGACGGCTACTTCGGGCTCCGCTGGGAGCACATGCGCTACCTGACCGGGTTGCCGTTCGACGAGGCCGAGGTCACCGGCGCGGGCGACTCCGGCAAGTTCCTCATCACCGCGTCCGAATCGATCGTGCTCGCCGACAGCCGCTACACGATCGCGGTCCATCGTGACTGTCCCGAATCGCGGCTGTTCGAGTGCTACAACGCACTCCAGGACCGCTGGGCGGAGCTCGTCGCGAGCGCCGGCGTGCGGCGGGTCGGGGTCGAGGCGATGACGATCCCGCACCTCACCTGGGAGCGGCTCCAGGAGGCCGCCCCAGACGTCGAGCTCGTCCCGGTCGAGGGCTGGGTCGAGGAGCTTCGCCAGCACAAGGAGCCGTCCGAGCTGGAGCGGGTCGCGGCCGCAAGCGCGGTCGCGGATCGGGCGCTGGCGTCGCTCCTGCCGTCGATCCGGCCTGGCGTCACCGAGTCCGAGCTGGCCCTGGACCTCGAGTGGCGCATGCGGACCGGCGGCGCGGAGCGGCTCGCGTTTGACGTCACGGTGCTGGCCGGCCCGGAGGCCGCGCTGCCCCACGGGACCCCCGGCGACCGGCCGGTCAAGACGGGGTCCGTGCTCCTCTTCGACTTCGGCGCCCAGGTCGAGGGTTATCGGAGCGACATGACACGAACGCTGTTCGTCGGGGAGCCGACGGAGCGCGACGCGGCGATCTACTCGCTCGTCTATGCCTCGCAGGAGGTGGTGTTCGATCGCCTCAACGAGACGATCCCGCTGGCGCAGCGCGGCCAGCCGCTGCCCACGGGCCGCTCGCTGGACGCGCTGGCGCGCGAGGTGATCGACGTCGATGGCCGCTGGCCGAGCTACGGCCACGGCCTCGGTCACGGGATCGGGATCGCGACGCATGAGCTACCCGGCCTCGGCCGCCGGAGCCCCGATGTCCCACTCCCGTCGCGAACCGTCTTCTCGGTTGAGCCAGGGATCTACCTGGAGGGCGAAACCGGCGTGCGTATCGAGGACCTCGTCGTGATCGACGTCGATGCTGGCCGGATGGAGCTCGTCACGAAGTTTCCGCGCGAGTTGGTGCTCGTCGGGACCTAGGGTCGGCTCGGCTACAATCGCCGCCCATGATCAGCACCGGCGAGCTGCGCAAGGGCGTGGCCATCGAGCTCGATGGCGAGCTCTGGCAGATCCTCGACTACCACCACATCAAGATGGGCCGCGGGTCGGCCCAGGTGAAGGTCACCCTGCGCAACATCAAGCGGGGCCAGACGATCGAGCGCTCGTTCCAGGCCGGAACGAAGTGGCCGCGAGCCCAGATGGACCGGCGGCCGGTCCAGTTCCTCTACCGCGACACGGACGACTACCACTTCATGGACACGGACACGTACGACCAGTTCTCGCTGCGGGGCGAGCAGCTCGGGGAAACGGTCCAGTACCTGAAGGACGGGATGATGGTCGACCGGACGACCTACCAGGGCGAGACGCTCGGCGTCGAGCTGCCGGTCACGGTCGACCTCCAGGTCACCCAGACCGAGCCCGGCTTCGCGGGCGACACCGCCCAGGGCGCCCGCAAGAATGCGACCCTGGAGACGGGGCTCGTCGTATCCGTACCGCTGTTCGTCGGAGAGGGCGACACTGTCCGCGTCGACACGCGAACCGGGGAATACCAGACTCGAGTCTGACCCAGGCGCTGGTGGACGCCCCGCCACGCGATCCCGAGGCTGCCGTCGACCTCTACGATGACCCGGTCATGGACCTGGTCCCTCGAACCTCGGTGACGGCCCCCGGCGCGCTCGGCGTCCGGATCCTCGGCGTCAGCGAGGCGACGCGGGCGATCGCGACCCTCGTCCGATCGGACGAGAACCTCCGCGACCTGTGGGTGGAGGGCGAGGTCGGGCGGGTGACGATCTCGACCGCCGGGCACGCCTACTTCTCGCTCAAGGACGAGAAGGCTCAGCTCCAGTGCGTCTGGTTCCGCGACGACCGCCTGCGCTCGGCGTTCCAGCCCCAGACCGGGCTCCGGATCGTCGCCCACGGGCGGATGGACCTGTACGAGCCGCAGGGGACGCTCCAGCTGTACATCGAGTCGATCCAGCCGTCGGGCGTCGGCGACCTCGCGATCCGGTTCGAGCACCTCAAGGCCCGGCTCGCCGAGGAAGGGCTGTTCGATATCGCCCGGAAGCGGCCGTTGCCGTCCCGCCCGGCCACGGTGGCCGTGGTGACGTCGCCGACGGGCGCCGTCTGGAGAGACGTGTGCAACGTGCTCGCGCGACGTTGGCCGCTGGTTCGCGTGGTTCTCGTCGCGTGCCGGGTGCAGGGCGAGGGCTCCGCACCGTCGATCGTCGCGGCGCTGCGGCGGATCGAGCGATATCGCGACCTCCTGAGAGCGGCGAATCGCGCCTCCGAGGCGCCAGCGGTCACGATCGTCGCCCGAGGCGGCGGCTCGCTCGAGGACCTGTGGTCCTTCAACGACGAGACGGTGGTCCGGGCGATCGTCGCCCATTCGATCCCGGTGGTCGCGGGGATCGGCCACGAGGCCGACGTGACGTTGTCGGACTTCGCGGCGGATGTGCGGGCGCCAACGCCATCCGCGGCGGCGGAGCTTGTCGTGCCCGATCGGGCCGAGTTCGCGGGCTCGCTGGCGCGAGGCGCCGATCGGATGCACGGCGCGGCGGCGCGGCTCCTCGCGGGTGCCGGTCGGGAGGTCCACGGCGAGCGACGAGCGCTCGATCGGCTGCATCCGGCCGCGAGGCTCGCGGCGGGCCGGGAGCGCGCCGGCGACCTGCTGGACCGGGCGACGCGGGCCACGCGGGCGAGAATCGGCGAGGCCCGCCAGCGAGAGGACCGGTTGGCGCTGGCCCTGCCGCAACTCGTCGCGTCGCGCCTGGCCGGAGCGCATGGCGGACTCGATGCCGCGGCCGCGGCGCTCGCGGTGCTCGGCCCTGGTGCGACCCTCGAACGCGGCTACGCTATCGTCCGGCGAGCTGCCGACGGGGCGATCGTTCGCGATCCCGGTGCGGCGCCCGCCGGAGCGGCACTCTCAATCCGGGTCGCCCGCGGAGAGTTCCCGGCAACGGCCGGAGGAGGGGAGGGGCAGGGTGACTGAGCCCGAGCAGGCGCCGATCGCGAGCCTCTCGTTCGACGACGCGCTCGCCGAGCTGCAGCGAACCGTTGCCGAGCTCGAGACCGGCGGCCAGCCCCTCGAGCGCTCGATCGCGCTCTATGAGCGCGGCGTCGCCCTTCACGAGCGCTGCGCGAGCCTGCTAGCCGACGCGGAGCTCAAGGTCCAGCAACTCGTTACTCGCGCCGGCGGCGCGCTGCAGGCAATCGACGTTCGCCCAGAGGACGCCCGCGAGTCCGAGTGACGGCGCCACGAGCCACGCGGGCGGCGGATTTGGCCAAACGTGCGTGAGGCGGCAACTCGTCGCGGACGAGACCGGCGCACCCTGGGTCTACTGAACGTGGGGATCGCTCGCGAAGCCGTGATGGCATGGCCAAATGTGCCCCTGGGGCACGGTTGTCACGCATTCCTGACGAGCTGCCACCTCATTCGAATTTGGCCACCACCGGCGCGTGAGCTGCCCTGAACTGCTCACCGGCCGTAAAGAATTCGGGTGATGGATGCCCTGAGGACGCCGCGGATGGGGCTCGTGCCGTCGACGACGACGTTGATGCGGGCCGAGATCGGGGACCGAGTCGAGTTCGGCCGACTTCTTCCCGCCACGGTGCCGCCGAACTGGCCGGAGGACGCCCTGCCATGGTTCCTCGAACGCCTCGAGGCTGCCGATCCCAGGACGTTGGCTGGCATGGCTTCTACGGCGTGGTCGTGCATGGCGAGCCGAGTGCGCCGATTCTCGTCGGCGGTGGGGGATCCCTGGGTCCGCCGTTCGAAGGCGTCGTCGATGTCGGCTTCTCCCTGCTCCCGGCCTTCCAGGGCCGAGGCGAAGCTCGGGTTCCAGGAGTCCGGCCCGAGCCGCGAGGCAGGGACCATCGCGTTTACGTCGACCGCTGCGCGGATGGACCGCGGGTGACACTCAGGCGACGACTGACGCTCGGACTATTTCAACGGCCTCATCGGTTTGGCGGGCAATAGACACGGTCGGCGGTTTTCCGCCATCATCCGATGACGGATCAGGTGGCTTGGGCTTGCGGGGGGAGCTCTTCGACACGGCGTCCCAGTCCTCGGTCGCCCGCGCAGTGCCGAAATGCCAATGGCGAGACCGACCTTTGTCCGCAGGAGGTACTGCCCATGGTGCGTCGCATCGCACTCGCCCTCTCGCTCGCCGCGACGATAGCCCTGATCGGAGCGAGCGCGACATTCGCCGGCGAGATCACCGGAAACGGGACGCTGAAGGCCGTCAACGGTCACTCGTCCTGCGCCTACTCGGGCCAGGAAGATCTGCAGTGGTACACGACGGATGGGGACACCACGCTTCGGACCGACCCGACGCGCGGCGATCCGAGCCACGCCCAGTCCTGGGGCCAGATCCCAAAGGCTGTTCGTGACTCGTTCCCGGCCTTCCTGCATCCCGGGATCGCGTGCAACCCACAGAGGGCGCTTCCGGAATAGTCCCGGCGCTCGGGCCTCGATGCCCACTCGCACGAACAACGGAGGCCCGTCTCATCGAGGGACGGGCCTCCCCACGTACCCCGGGTGTCTCAGAGACCGGCCGGAAACGCGTAGCTCGAGGGGATCGGGCTGGGAAGCAGGGCAAGCGTGCCGATCGCGACGACGATCTCGTCGTGCGCGCTCAGGACGACGGACCTCGGGCTGCCGGCGACCGGCTTGCCGTTCAGGAAGACCGTCAGCACGCGGCCATTGCCGTCGCACAGGCCACCGATGCAGTGGGGATCGAAGCCAACGCCCCAGACGTCGAAGAACTCGCCGAGCGTGAACACGCGAACGATCGGCGACTCGACGTGGATGATCCCGGTCCCATCGTGGGTGTGGATCGGCGACAGGATGAGGTTCACCCGATCGATGCCGACATCGGCGGGAACTTTGACGGCCTGCCCATCGACGAACAGATCGAGATGCTGATGCGTGTGTTGAACCTGGCCCTCGGCAGTCAGGACCTGCAGGCCGCCGCCCTCGAGACGGGCGCGCAGGCTCGTGTTGTCTGGCGTCCATGGCGGCGGTCCGGTTTGCAGGCCGGTCAGCGTTCCGACAGGCCCGGACGGCACTGTCGACCCGATGGAGGGCCGGTTGGACAACAGCGCCACCACGACGGCGAACGTGATCCCGATCGCGACCACTGCCAGGAGGACGATCGGCCAGCCCTGCGCCCCGGTGCCTATCGGCGCCTTCGCGGCAACCTGCCGGCGGAGAATCGGGCGCGGAGGATTCGGGCGCGTGCGTGGGTCAGCGCGGCGGCGCGATCGTTTGCTCATCGGCACAGTTTCGGGCAAGGCGATCGTTCACGGGAGATCCGCCACGACGGGCGGGCAAGCCGTAACGCTACGCGTCCTTCGGCTTGTCCCAGGCCTCGATCTCGAGGGCCTTCTCGAAGTCTGCTCGGGTGTGGACCGGCTCGCCGTGCGAGACCAGGACGTGCTCGAAGGGGAGCTCGAGCAGGGCTCGCAACGCCGGGAGCACACGCCGCTCGAGCACGGGCGTCCACCAGATGCGGAGGATGCCGTCCTGGGCCGTCATCCCGTCGGCAAAGACGATCGCTCGCTGCTCGGGGAGGTACATCGGCCGCTCGAGGCCACCACGGCCGTCGAACAGCGCCACCAGGCCGCCGGGCAGGACGGCGTCGGGCAGGATCGGCTCGAGCTCGACCCTGGGCGCCTCGCCCTTCCAGAACAGCCAGGGCCCATGCGCGGGCACTTTGTACCAGTGGGCGAACAGGTCAACGTCGCGGACGTGGTCGGGCTTGAGGACGACGATTCGGGTTGGGCGCTTCGCCTCGAGCCGGCGGTAAACCTCGGCGCCCTCCCCAGGTGGGGGAGCGAGCGGGTCGAGCAGGATGACTTCGCCGCCCGATTCGACAACGAACGAGCTGACGACGGGCTGCCAGTCGGCGTCCTCGGTCCACTCCCAGTGCGGCTGCCCCCACAGCCACAAGCCCGGCGCGACGTCCCGAATCTCGACTGCCATGTTCGCCCGATCGTACCAATGACCGGTCGAACGCCAGCGGCGTGCTCGCGCCGCCCAGAAGCGCGACCATCGTGACCAGCTCGAGCACGGAGGGTTGGAATGACAACGATCATGGTGATGCGGCACGGCGAGAAGCCCCTCGGCGAGGGGCCGCCGCACGGCGTGGACGGCGACGGGAATCCGGACCCGGAGTCCCTGACGCCGCGTGGCTGGCAGCGAGCCGGCGCGCTCCTCGGTCTCTTCGTGCACGGGCCCGGCGCCGTGTTGTCGGCGGCGTCCTTGCCGACTCCGTCCCATCTGGTCGCGTCGCTGGTCGTGACGGAAAGCGGTAGCCACCGCGCCCGGGAGACACTGGATCCCCTCGCGGCGCGGCTGAACCTCACCATTGACATGCGGTTCAGCAAGGCCCAGGTGTCCGAACTGGCGCAGGCCGCGGTCGCGGCGCACGGGGTCGTGCTCATCGCCTGGGAGCACCACATCATCCCGTCCCTCGCCGCCGCGATCGCTGGCCGGCCGGACGGAATCCCCGAGGCGTGGCCCGATGACCGTTACGACCTGATCTGGATCTTCGAACCGACTCCTGGTGCCACGGGACTCCGCTTCCGCCAGGTTGCGCAAGGGCTCCTGGCCGGAGATCGACTCGAGGTCATCGCCGTCTAGGAGGGTTCCGAGGGCCTCGGACTACACTCGTCGCGCGCCGAGCGTCCCACGACCTCGCACCTGGAGTCACTCTCACGATGACCTCGATTCTCGCCCGACTGAACGGGCCGGCCGACCTCAGGGGCCTCAACGAGGCCCAGCTCGCGACCCTTGCGGCGGAGATCCGCGAGACGATCGTCGCGACCGTGGCGAAGACTGGCGGCCATCTCGGCTCATCGCTCGGCGTCGTCGAGCTGACGATCGCGCTGCACCGGCTCCTCGAATCACCCCGCGACAAGATCGTCTGGGACACCGGCCACCAGGCCTATGCCCACAAGCTCCTGACCGGCCGGCTCGACCGCTTCGGGACGCTTCGCCAGATCGATGGCATCGGCGGCTTCCCGCGCCGCTCGGAGAGCGAGCACGATGTCTTCGATGGCGGCCACGCTGGCACCGGCCTGTCGATTGCCGAGGGCCTCGCGGCCGCCCGCGACATGCGACACGGAACGGAGCGGATCGCGGTCGTCGTCGGCGACGCAGCGTTGATGGCGGGCCTCTCGCTCGAGGCGCTCAACGACATCGGCCACCGGGGCACCCCGATGCTGATCGTGCTCAACGACAACGAGATGTCGATCAGCGCCACCGTCGGTGCCTTCTCGACGTACCTCTCGAAGATCAAGCTCAGCTCGGCCTGGCAACAGAGCAAGTCCGTCTACGACACGCTCGTGGAGAAGATCCCGTTCATCGGCCACTCGGCGTTGATGTGGAGCCAGCGCCTGCGGCGATCCGTCGTGAACCTGGCGAGCCCCGGCCAGCTGTTCGAGGACCTCGGGATCACGTACATCGGCGTCATTCCCGGTCACGACCTCCACGCGCTGCTCGCGACGTTCAGCCGCGTGCTCGAGCTCAAGGGACCGGTCATCGTCCACGTTCGGACCCAGAAGGGCCGCGGCTACCGACCCGCCGAGACTGACCAGGTCTCGTTCCACGGCGCGGCGTTGCCACCGATGGACGTCGCACCTCGGGTTGCGGCGGCGGCGACCTCTGTGGCGGCATCGCCGGCCCCGGTCGCTGCCAGTCGAGCCCCCGCAGCGGGACGGATTCCTCCCGGCAGCCCGCACGGTGCCGGCTCGAACGGCGACGCCGTTGCGCCCGCCACTCCCGCGAGCGCCGCGGCGAAGCCGCCGAACTACACGTCCGTCTTCGTGTCCGAGCTCATCGAGCTCGCGAACGTCGATCGGCGGATCGTGGCGATCACCGCAGGGATGCCGACCGGCACGGGGCTCTCGCGCTTCCAGGCGGCATACCCCGAGCGCTTTATCGACGTCGGGATCGCGGAACAGCACGCAGTAACGATGGCCAGCGGTCTTGCGATCGGCGGCATGCGCCCGGTCGTGGCGCTCTACTCGACATTTCTCCAGCGAGCCTTCGACCAGACAGTCCACGACGTCTGCCAGAACGACCTCCCGGTGCTGCTGGCGGTCGATCGGGCGGGCCTGGTCGGCGAGGACGGCACCTCCCATCAGGGCATGTTCACGATCCCGGCGCAGCGCCAGCTGCCGCAGCTGGTCGTGGCGAGCCCGAAGGACGAGCAGGAGCTGCGGGCCTTGCTGCACACGGCGCTCGGCCAGGAGCACCCGTTCGCGCTCCACTACCCGCGCGACGCGGGCCTCGGGCTACCGAACGTCGAGCCGCCGACGATCCCGGTCGGCCGTGGCGAGGTCCTCCGCGAGGGCCGTGACCTCCTTTTTGTCGGCTTCGGTCCGATCGTCATGCGGGCGATGGAGGCCGCCGAGGCTCTCGCCGCCGAGGGCTGGTCGATCGGCGTGATCAACGCCCGATTCGTCAAGCCGCTCGACCGACAGCTGATCCTCGATCAGGCCCGCGGCAAGAAGCTCGTCGTGACGTTCGAGGAGAGCGTCGTCACCGGCGGCTTCGGCAGTGCGGTCCTCGAGGCGTTCGAGGAGGCGCGGCTGCTGGATTCGGCGTATCGCGACGTGCCGGTCCGGATCGTCGGGTTGCCGGCGGATCGCTTCGTCGACCACGGCTCGGTCGTGGACCTCCGCCGGATCCTCCGCCTGGACCCGCCCGGGCTCACCGAGCAGGTGCGCGAGTCGATTGCCGCGCTGCGCCTCGCGCCCTCGATCGAGGAGCGCGCCGAGGCCGTCTGAGCCGCGCCCGCGCCGCTGTGCCGCTACGTGGCAGGCAAGTCGCGTGTGCCAACATGAGGGCTGTGACTCCCGCTCGCGTGACGCGAATCCGCCTCGACCAGCTGATCGTGGACCGTGGCTTCGCTAATTCGCGCAGCCGGGCCCATGCCCTCGTGCTCGGCGGCAAGGTCCGCGTGGGTGGTGGCGACGCGGCGCGACGCGATCGGAAGCCCGGCGACCTCGTGGATCCCGATGTCCCCGTGGCCGTCGAGCAACCGGATCCGTACGTCAGCCGAGGTGGGCACAAGCTCGCGGCGGCGCTCGATGCCTTTGCGATCGACCCCGCCGGGTGGGTCTGTCTCGATGTTGGGGCGTCGACCGGTGGCTTCACCGATGTTCTGTTGCAGCGCGGCGCGAGGCGCGTCTACGCTCTCGACGTGGGGAGGGGACAGCTCGCCGAACGGCTCCGGCACGAGCCACGGGTCGTCTCAATGGAGCGATTCAATGCCCGGGAGCTCCGCACCGACACGCTGCCCGAGCCGGTGTCGCTCGCCAGCGTCGACGTCTCGTTCATCTCCCTCGGGCTCGTGCTCGGGCCGATGGCCTCGGCGTTCGGACCTAATGGCGGGGAGGTCGTGGCTCTGGTCAAGCCGCAGTTCGAGGCCGGGCGAGGCGAGGTCAAGGGCGGCGTCGTTCGGGATCCCGCCGTGCACGCGCGGGTGCTGGCCGGCGTCGCGCGCCAGGCGGCCGAGCTCGGGCTGGAGCCGTTCGGCGCAATCACGTCTCCGCTCCATGGCCCGGAGGGCAATCGCGAGTTCCTCCTGGCGATGCGTGTTCCTGCATCAGGTGATCGCGAGTCGAAGGTATTGGACCCCGTCCTCGAGGCCCGGCTGCGAGACGTCGCTGGAGCGTTTGCATGAGCGGCGACAGGCCCGCGGCAGCCCCCGCCGTCGAACCCGCGGCGGCCCTCGCGGCCGGTGCCCCGGTTCGCCGGATCGGGTTCGCCTACAACCCCACCATCGACGCGGCGAGCGAGCTTCGGGAGCGGGCGGCCGGCTGGTTCGAGATGCAGGGCCTCACTCACTGGGCATCGGCTGCCGCGGACCGCGAGACGCTCCACCGCGAGCTGCCCGGGAGCGACGTCTTGATCGTGCTCGGGGGCGACGGAACGTTCCTCCGCGCAGCCCGCGCCGTCATCGACGACGACGTGCCGCTGCTCGGAATCAACGTTGGCAAGGTTGGCTTCCTCTCGAAGGTCGAAGCCAACGAGCTCGAGCGAGTCCTTGGGCAGCTCGTGGCCGGCGACTACACCCTCGAGCCCCGGATGGCGGTCGAGGGGCGGATCATCCGCGGCGACGGCTCCGAGCCAGGCGCAACCGCAGGCCTCCACCCGGCCCTGAACGACATCGTCGTGGCCCGCGGCTCGTTGGCCCGGGTGGTTCGAGTCGAGGTCTCGATCGACGGCAGTCATGTCGCGACCTTCGTGGCCGATGGCCTCGTCGTCGCGAGCCCGACGGGCTCGACCGGCTACTCGTTCTCCGCCGGCGGCCCGATCCTCGATCCGACCGCGCGGAACCTCGTCGTGACGCCGATCGCCGGGTATCTCACAACCATTCGGTCGGTCGTGGTGGGCCCATCGGCCGTCGTTCGCTGCCGGATTCTCGACGCCCTGGAGGCTCTCGTCTCGGTCGATGGCCGCGAGGACCTGCCGATCCGGGTCGGCGACGTCGTCGAGGTGCGGGCGATCGAGCGCCCCATCCGGTTCGTGGAGCCCGCCGGGTCGCGCCCGTTTTGGGATCTCCTGCGCCACAAGGTGGAGCTCCTGCCGTCGTGACCGAGCGACCGGGCCGGCTGCTCGAGCTCGCCGTCGCGGACCTCGCGCTGATCGATCGCCTGCGACTGCCGCTCGAGTCGGGGCTGAACGTGCTCACGGGCGAGACGGGGGCCGGCAAGAGCCTGCTCATCGACGCCCTCGGGCTGGCCCTCGGAGCCCGGGCCGACCTGTCGCTCGTCCGCCATGGCGCCGAGTCCGCGCGCGTGGAGGCCCTCTTCGACCGCCTCCCCGAGCCGCTCATTGCGGCGCGCGAGATCAGCGCTGGCGGCCGATCGACGGCGAGAATCGACGATCAGACCGTCACCGCGAGCCGGCTCGCCGACACAGTCGGCCCGCTTGTCGAGATCCACGGCCAGCACCAGCAATCGCGCCTCCTCGACGAGCGCTGGCAGCGTGACCTCCTCGATGCCTACGGCGACCACGCGGACCTGCGGCAGGCGATGGGTGCTGCCGTCGCGCGCTGGCGCGAGAACCGGACCGCCCTCGCGGAGCTCGCCCTCGACCCGCGAGAGGTGGAGCGTCGCCTCGAGCTGCTTCGCCACGAGGTCGAGGAGATCGCCGGCGCCCGCCTCCGAGTCGGCGAGGCCGACGAGCTGAAATCTCGCCTCGAGGCGTCGCGTCACGGCGAGGCGATCGCTCGCGGCGCGGCGGCGATCCGGGCCGCCTTGGACGGAGAGGGGAGCGGGGCCCGCGACGCGGTCGCCGCGGAACTTGGCGAGGCAAGGTCGCTTTCGCGACTCGACGAGCGGTTCGAGGGGATCGCCGGCCGGCTCGCCGGTCTCGATGCCGAGCTCGAGGACGTCGCGGCCGAGGTCCGGCGACTCGGCGAGGTCGTCGAGCACGATGCCGGGAGCGTCCTCGCGATCGAGGACCGCCTCTCCACGATCTACGGCCTGGAACGCCGCTACGGCGACGACGAAACCTGGGTGCTTGCCCATGGCGAACGAGCCGAGGCCGAGCTCGCCCGCCTGGAGGGCCTCGACGCCGAGCGCCGCCGACGCCAGGTCCAGGATGAGGGGCTCCTGGAGGAGGTGGCGGGGGTGGCGGCCTCGCTCTCGGAACGACGGGCCGCGGCAGCGGCTCGGCTCGGGTCTGCGGTGGATGAGGTCCTTCGCACCCTGGGCTTCCGCGCCGGCGCCTTCGCGGTCGAGGCCGGGCGCCGGAGCGCTGCCGCGGACGAGCCCGCGATCGAGCTCGACGGGGACGCGGTCGCGTTCGATGCGAGCGGTGCCGACGAGGTCGTTTTTCGCCTGGCCCCGAACCCCGGCGAGCCGGCGCGCGCACTGTCGAAGATCGCCTCGGGCGGCGAGCTGTCGCGGGTCTCGCTGGCGGTCAAGCAGGTCCTCGCCCGAGCCGACGAGACACCGACGCTTGTGTTCGACGAGGTCGACTCGGGGATCGGCGGCCGGACCGCGAACCCGGTCGGGCAGAGCCTGTGGGCGCTCGCGCGCGACCACCAGGTGCTTGTTGTCACCCATCTGCCGCAGATCGCCGCACACGCCGATGCGCATTTCCGGATCGTCAAACACGAGCGTGACGGCCGGACGGTCACGACCGTCGAGCGCCTCGACCGGGAGGGCCGGATCGTCGAGCTCGCGGCGATGCTCGGCGGGAGCGGACCGTCGCCCACGGCAGCGTCGCTGGCTTCGGACCCTGTCGCGCGGACGGCCGGCGGGCTCGCCCCCGTCGGACCCGGCTCGGACGTCGTCGGGCCGGCGGCGCTCGCCTCGGCGAGGGAGCTGCTCGATGCGGCCGAGGCCTGGCGCGGGCGGCCGCTGGTCGCGAGCTGACCCGGACGACGTGACGGGGATGCCTCCGATCGATCGCGCGATTGGCCGCGCGATCGAGGACTACCTCACCTTCCTACGCGTCGAGCGAGGGCTGTCGCCGGCGACGATCCTGGCGTACGGCAGCGATCTCGGTGACTTCGCGGATGCCCGAGGCAGCGCGGACGACTGGGCCCGCGGACCCGATGCCGCGGTGCGCTACCTCGCGGCGCGAACGCGCCGCGGGCGCCCGACGGATCCCGGGCTGGCCCCGACGAGCCTCCGTCGCCGCGCCGCTGCGATCCGGGGGTTCTACCGCTTCGCGTTCGGCGAAGGCCTCATCGATCTCGACATCGCGGCCCAGCTCGACCTGCCGCGGATGCCGCGGCTGCTGCCCGAAACGCTCTCCATCACGGAGGTGGAGCGGCTCCTGGACGCGGCCGGCTCCGATGACCCGGACGATCCGCGCCTCCGCGCGCGGGCGCTGCTGGAGCTGCTCTACGCGGCGGGCCTGCGCGTCTCGGAGGCCCTACGGCTGGACCTCGAGGATCTCTCGCTCGACGGGGCATTCGTGCGGGTGATCGGAAAGGGTGACAAGGAGCGGCTCGTCCCGATCGGCGAGGTGGCGATCCTCGTCCTCCGGACCTGGCTCGACGGCCAGCGAGCGGCCCTTCTCGCGACGCACCACGTCGCGGCACGAAGGGGAGGCCCCGTGTTCGTCGGTGACCGCGGCCGGCGGCTCGCTCGGCAGCAGGCCTGGGCGGGCGTGAAGCGGGCGGCGGCGCAGGCAGGTCTATCGGATCGGATCAGCCCGCACACGCTGCGGCACTCGTTCGCGACGCACCTGCTCGAAGGCGGCGCCGACCTGCGCATCGTTCAGGAATTGCTCGGACATGCGAGCATCAGCACGACGCAGCTGTACACCCACGTGACGGGCGAACGGATCCGCGAGGTCTACGCACGGGCGCACCCGCGGGCTTGAGAAGGAGCGATACGTGACTCGGTACGCGGATCGTCTGCTCGCCGATGGCGAGCGAGTCGTGCTCCGGGCTCGGCAGCACCCGATCGCGCCGATCGTCGAAGGCCGGGTTCAATTCGCGATCTTCTTCGCCTCGGTCGTCATCCTGGTCCTCCTCGGCAACATCCAGCCTGGCGATTTCCGCACAGTCCTCGGCTACGTCGCACTCGCGCTGCTGCTGCTGTCGCTCGTGTGGCTGGTGTGGGTCTTCTGGGGCTGGTACTCGCAGGACTACCTCGTGACGAACCGGCGCGTCCTCAAGGTCGAGGGGATCCTCCGGAAGCGCTCGGCCGACAGCTCGCTCGAGAAGATCAACGACGCGGTTCTCGAGCAGGGCATCCTCGGCCGGATGCTCGGCTACGGCGACCTCGACATCCTCACCGCCGCCGAGACCTCCGTCGACCAGTACCGGATGCTCGCCGAGGCGCAGCAGTTCAAGCGGACGATGCTCGACGAGAAGCACGCCCTCGAGGAAGAGTTCGTCCGCGTTCCGGCTCCGCCGTTGCGGGCCGCGCCGCTCTCGCCGGCGGCCGCGCCGGCCGCTCAAGCCGCGGCGGCTTCTGCCCCGTCGCCGGTCGCCCCGCCTGCTCCCACGACCCCGACCCTGACGGCCGAGGAGATCACGAGGGCGCTGGGTAACCTCGCCGATCTGCGGGATCGCGGCGCGATCAGTGCCGAGGACTACGAGGCGAAGAAGCACGACCTGCTCGGTCGGCTCTGATGCTGAACGTCCCGTTCGAGGTGATGCTCTCGCGAGTCCTCGTGCTCGCCGTGCTGCTGCTCGTCGCGTTCCCGATCCATGAGTTCGCGCACGCGCTGGCGGCGTATCGACTCGGCGACAGCACCGCTCGGCTCTTCGGGCGGTTGACGCTCAACCCGCTGGCCCACTTCGATCCGGCCGGCGGGCTCATGCTCGCAATCTCGGTGCTGCTCGTCGGGTTCGGATTCGGCTGGGCGAAGCCGACGCCCGTCAACCCTCGCAACCTGGAGGGCGGCCGGTGGGGTGAGGCGATCGTTGCGGCCGCGGGGCCGATCTCGAACCTCATCCTGGCGATCGTCGCCGCGATCCCGCTCCGCTTCGCCTACGCGACCGGGATGGACATCGGTTTTCTCGAGCTGGTCCTGCAGCTCTTCATCGTCATCAACCTGGCCCTGATGCTGTTCAACCTGCTGCCGATCCCCCCGCTCGACGGCTCCGCCGTGCTCTTCGCGTTCCTGCCGCCGCAGACCGCGTGGCGGCTCCGGCCGCTCCTCGCCCAGTACGGAGTCCTGATCCTGATCATCCTGATCTTCCCGATCTTCGGCGGCCGATCGCTGCTCTCCACCGTCTACGACATCCTCCTGATCCCGCTGTACAGGCTCCTGGTCGGGGTGTGAGGCCGGGGTCGATCGGCTGGTGGGCGGGCAAGGTCCGCCAGGCCCGCCGGCACATGTCGGCGCGGGTGTCGCCCCGAGAGCGGCAGGACATCGCCAAGTGGCTTAGCCCAGCCGAGCTCGCGATCTTCGACGGGATGCACATCGGCGATCGCCGCCACGGGCTCGATGTGGTCGCGACCCTCCGCTCCGAGGGCGTTACGGATCCCGACCTGCTGATCGCAGGCCTCCTCCACGACGCCGGCAAGGGCGACACCCCGATCCTGCCGCGGGTGGTCTACTCGCTCGCCCAGGCGTACGGCCGATGGCTCGATCGGTCCATTACGTGGCTGCCGGGGATGAGCGCCTCGCTCGCACGCCTTCGTTACCACGCGGAGTCATCGGCCCAGATGGCGGCGGCGGCGGGCTGCTCCGAACGAACCATCGAGCTGATCCGCTGGCAGGACGCGCCACGGGATCCCGACGCCGGCGAGCGCCTGCGGCTTGCGGACGAGGCCAACTGACGTGCTCGAGACCGCAGGTCCGGCGGCGAGCCTCGCGATTCGGATCGGGACGGGCAAGCGACCCGAGACCGCGACACAGGTCCAGTTCGCTGAGTGGGAAGGGCCGCTCGGCTTGCTGCTGTCCCTCATCGAGGCCCGCCGGCTGGACATCCTGACCGTCCCGCTGGGCGCACTCGCCGAGGCCTACCTGGACGCCCTTGGGTCGCTTGACGAGGATCGGATCGGCAACATCAGCACGTTCGTCGCCGTCGCGAGCCAGCTCATCCTCATCAAGAGCCGGGCGATGCTCCCGCGACAGGCCACCGAGGAACCGGGCGCGATGCCCGACGAGGGGGAGGATCCCGAGCGGGAGCTGCGAGCGCGACTCCTCATCTACCGGGCGTACCGGGACGCCGGCGTCGCGCTGCAGGCGATCGCCAAGGCGCGAGTCGGCCTGTTCCGGCGCGAGCCCGGCGCGGCGGTCGCCGCGGGCCTGGCCGGCGCCCGACCCGCCGCGGGGCCGCCGCTCGACCCCGCGATCCTTGTGGCCGCGCTCGCAGGCGTTGCGCAGATCATCCCCGATCCCGAGCCGCCGCCCGAGATCCTCGCACGGTCGATCACGCTGGCGCAGCGCGCCACGCTCATTCGCGAGGCCCTCCGCGGGGCGCCGACGGTCGTGCTACAGGACCTGCTGCTGGGCGTCCGCGATCGGGTGGTTGTCGCCGTGACGTTCCTGGCGATGCTCGAGCTCATGAAGCGCCGCGAGATCGTCGTCGAGCAGACGGATTCGTTCGGCCCGATCACCGCCCGCCGAACGACCCGCGAGGAGCGCGCAGCAGCCGGGATCGCCGAGGACATCGAGGAAGCGCCGCTCGACGAGTCCCTGGAATCGTTCGCATGACGGATGAGCTGACCGAACACGTGACCGCGGACGAGCCCGCCGACGCGACCACGAACGACACGACCCCCGAGGTGGCATCGGCCGACGAGCCTGCCGACGCTCTGGTAGAGCTGACCGAGACTCAGCTCGAGGCCCTCCTCTTCGTCGCTGAACGACCCCTTTCGCGCCGGGAGATCGGGGCGCTCGCGGGCGTCGATCGCGCCACCGTGGACGCGCTCCTGGGCGATCTCGAGGTTTCGCTTCGGGATCGCGGCATCCGGGTGCTCGTCGCCGGCGACCGCGTCGAGCTCGCGACCGCCTCGGAGGCTGGAACCCTGATCGCGGGCTACGTCGGGGTCGACGCCGTCCGGCTGTCGCCGGCGAGCCTCGAGACGCTCGCGATCGTGGCCTATCGCCAGCCGGTCCCGCGTTCGGCCGTCGAGCGGATCCGAGGCGTGGACTCGGACTACACGCTTCGCAGCCTTCTCCACCGGCGCCTGCTCGTGGAGCTCGGCCGATCCGACGGCCCGGGACGCCCGATCCTCTATGGAACGGGCTTCGAGTTCCTCGAGCGATTCGGCCTCACCACGCTCGACGACCTCCCGCCGCTCGACGTCGACGTGGCGGCCCGCCTGGCGGAGGAGGGCCGCGTAACCGTTGCCGAGGAACCTCCACCCGTCGTCGCGGGGTTCGGTGGCTGACCAGGGCATGCCCGAGGAACGGATCCAGAAGGTCCTCGCGAACGCGGGCGTGGGCTCGCGACGGGCCAGCGAGGCGCTCGTCGCCGCTGGTCGCGTCCGCGTCGACGGTCGAACGGCGACGATCGGCCAGCGCGTCGATCCGACCGCTGCCGTCATCGAGGTCGACGGTGTCCCGGGCGGTGTCGGCGTCGGTCGGATGTACGTCGCGCTCCACAAGCCGGCCGGCGTCACGTCGACGACTCGCGATCGGCACGCCGAGACGACGGTCCTCGACCTCGTTCCGACCGCGTTCGTGCCGGACGGAACCCGCCTCTACCCGGTGGGCCGCCTCGACCTCGACTCGGAGGGGCTGCTGTTCCTCACGAACGATGGGGAGTGGGCCGAGCGGGTGCTCCACCCTCGCTACGGCGTCCAGCGCGAATATGCCCTCGGCCTGGGCGCGGAGCTCACGCCCGAGCAGATCAAGATGGTTGCGGCCGGCGTCCGCCTCGAGGAGGGCCTCGCCCGCCTGGCCGCCCCGCTCCGACCGGCTTCGGCGGGGGAGACGCGCCACCTCGCGGAGACGCTCGATCCGACGCCGGACCCTTCCTTCGTCTGGTATCGCGCCGTGCTCACGCAGGGCTGGAAGCGGCAGCTGCGCCGGATGTTCGCCGCCGTGGGGGTGCCGATCGTCCGACTGGCGCGTGTTCGGATCGGTGCGGTCTGGCTCGGCGACCTGCCATCGGGCCGGGCGCGCGCCCTCAAGGAGCCGGAGATCCGAGCCCTGGCCGAAGGGCAGCCGGCGCCGCGAACCCGATCGGCACCCGAACCCAAGCGACGCCGCTCGAAGCCCGCGAGCCGGAAGACCGCGGCCCCGAAGCGCACTGCGAACAAGCGTCCGATCGCCGGCCTCCGGATCCGCGAGCCTTGACGCCGGTCGGCGGGGCGGCGGTCGAGGCGGTCGGGCTCCGGAAGGCGTTCGGCTCGATCCAGGCAGTCGACGGGATCGACTTCGCCCTTGCGCCCGGCCGGATCTACGGTCTGCTCGGTCCGAACGGATCGGGCAAGACCACCCTGATCCGTCTCCTCACGGGTCTCGCGCGGGCGACCAGCGGCGAGGCGCGCGTTCTCGGCATCCGGATGCCGTCGCGTCCGGCGCTGTCTCAGATCGGCTACATGCCCCAATCCGAGGCGATCTATCCCGAGCTGTCTGTCGGCGAGAACCTGCGGTTCTTCGCGAGCCTCGAGGGCCATGTGGAGCGGACGGCGGTCGACGAGACCCTCGACCTGGTCGAGCTGTCCCATCGGCGCGGCAGCCCGGCCGTCGAGCTCTCCGGTGGGATGCGCCGCCGGCTCTCGCTCGCGTGCACCCTCGTCCACGATCCGGAGGTCCTGTTTCTCGACGAGCCGACGGTCGGCGTCGATCCGGCGCTGCGGGTCCAGTTCTGGAGTCATTTCCGAGGCCTCGCGGCTGCCGGCAAGACGATCCTGGTCGCCAGCCACGTGATGGACGAGGCCGACCGCTGCGACGACCTCCTCTTCGTCCGATCCGGCAAGGTCATCGCCCGCGGTTCCGGAGCCGAGCTCCGAGCGCGGGCCGGCACGGACAACCTCGAGGGCGCGTTCCTGCAGTTCGCCGGGCTCGATGCCGAGGGCCGACCGATCACCGCTGGTTCGAGATCCGGCGGGGGCGCCGACTCGTGAGCGCGAGTCGCATCTTCGCCGTGGCGCGGCGAATCGCCCAGGGATTCCGCCGCGACGAGCGGACGCTCGCGCTGGTGTTCGTCGTGTCGCTCGTCGTGACTGCGTTGCTGGGCTGGGTCCTGCGCGACCAGAAGAGCGAATCCGTGGAGGTCTTCGTAGTCGACGAGGCCGGGCCGGCGGGACAGCGGATCGTGGATGCCCTGGGGGCGGCCGCCGCCGCGGCAAATGACGGAACCGGGATCGGGACCGCCGATTCCCGGGAGGCCGCGATTGCTGCCATCAAGGATGGCCAGGGCGACCTGGCGATCGTGATCCCTTCGACGCTGGTCGGGGACGTCGCGGCAGGCAAACGACCGACTCTCACCGTGATCACTGAGGGCACCGATCCCGGCGCGGACGGCGCCAGGTTCGCCAGGCTCCAGGCGCTCCTGGCCTCGGTGGCCCAGGCGCTCGCACCGCCGGGCGCGCCCGCGGCGCTTCTCCCGCAGGTCGAGCACCAGACGATCTACCTGTCGCCCTCGGCCGACACGGTCGACGTCCTCGCGCCCGTCTTCCTCGGCTACTTCGGCTACTTCTTCGTGTTCCTCCTGACCGGGATCAGCTTCCTGCGAGAGCGAATCGGCGGGACCCTGGAGCGCCTGCTTGCCACCCCCGTGACGCGAGCCGAGATCGTGCTCGGCTATGGCCTCGGGTTCGGGCTCTTTGCGACGCTCCAGGTGATCGTCCTTACCGTGTTCATCCTGAATTCCGTGGCCGTGCCCGCCATCGGGCCGCTGCCGGCGTTCACGGTCGGGCTCGGTGTCAGCAGCGCCGGCAGCCCCGTCCTCGCCTTCGTCATCGCCGTGCTCCTCGGCCTCGGAGCGGTGAACCTCGGGATCTTCCTGTCGACCTTCGCCCGGACCGAGCTGCAGGTGATCCAGTTCATCCCGCTCGTGATCGTGCCGCAGGGCCTGCTCGGTGGGATCTTCTGGCCAGTCGACCGACTGCCGGACGCGCTTCAGTGGGCCGCCCATCTCCTCCCGATGACCTACGCCGTCGACGGCCTTCGGGCGGTCATCCTCAAGGGCGCGGACCTGTCCACCCGGACCGTCCAGCTGGATCTCGCCGTGCTGGCCGGGATTGCTATCTTCTTCGTCGTGGTTGCGACTGCGACGATCAAGCGCGAGGTGGCCTGAAGGCTGCCTACTGGGGGCCGGTATCCTGCCGAGGTGCAAACCGAACCGCCGACGCTGTCGGCACCTGGACTCGTGGTCGCGCTCGATGGCCCGGCATCGTCTGGCAAGAGCAGCGTCGGCGCGGCGGCAGCCGCCCGGCTCGGCTACCGCTTCTGCGACACCGGGCTGCTCTATCGGGCGGTGACGTGGCTGGCGCTCCGACGCGGCGTGCGGCCGGGTGCGACGCGTGCCCTCGTCGCGCTTGCGGACGAGATCCAGCTCGTAGCCGATGACGAGGGCCGCTTGGCTCGGGTCAGCGTCGACGGGGCTGACGTCACAGCGGAGTTCCACGGGACTGAGGTCGACGTCAACGTCTCCGCCTACGCGGGCATCCGCGAGCTTCGGGCGGTCCTGTTGGAGCGGCAGCGAGCGATCGCGGCGGCTGGGCGCATCATCATGGCCGGGCGGGACATCGGGACAGTGATCCTGCCTGACGCGGACCTGAAGCTCTACCTCGACGCATCGGCGGAGGAGCGAGCGGCCCGTCGCGCCCTCGAGCGAGGGCTGGCGCCGGCTAGCCCGGAGGCCCGCAAGATTCTCGCTGAGCTTCGGCGCCGGGACGTCATCGATTCGAGCCGGGCCGTTGCGCCGCTTCGCCCAGCGCCGGACGCGATGATCGTTCGGACCGACGGCAATGCGTTCGAGACGACCGTCGATGCGTTCGTCGCGGCGATCCGGGCCAAGGAAGCGGAACTCGGGCTCGGAGCGACCGCCTCCAGGCGGAAAGCCCCGAGCGCGCCAGCGTCATCGGCGCACTCGCCCGCCCCCGCGCCGCGACTTCGGCCCGCTCCCACCCGGATCATCAGCCGAAAGAGCTTGCTGCTCCGGTTCGCCAGCCTTGTCCTGCGCTCGATCGCGCGGGCGCTCATCCGGATTCGGGTCGAGGGTGACCTGGACGCGATTCCCGAGTCCGGCCCGCTGATCATCGCGGCGAACCACGCCTCGAGCGCCGATCCCGTGCTGATCGGGGCGTTCCTGAACGGCCGCCTCAAGCGGCCGGTGAACTGGATCGGAAAACGAGAACTCGTCGAGACGCCCGTCATCGGCTGGTTCATGCGCCAAGCCGGGATCCATCCCGTTGACCGGTCCACGACCGACATCGAATCGTTCCGGACCGCAATGCGGATCCTCGACGCCGGGCAGATCCTCGTCGTGTTTCCCGAGGGAACCCGCTCCCGCGATGGCGCGCTCCAGGTCGTTCGCGAAGGGGTTGCCGTGCTCGCGCTCCGAAGCGGCGCGCCGGTCCTGCCTGTTGGCGTTGCCGGCACCGACGAGGTCTGGCCCAGAGGGCACCTCCTCCCGACTGCCGGGCGCTCGGTGACGGTCCGGTACGGCAAGCCCTTTCGCGTCACCGACGAGCTCTCGGCCGAGACCGTCGGGGATCGGCGGCAGGCCAAGGAAGCCGCCACGCGCCTGATCATGGGTCGAATCGCCGCGCTCCTCCCGCCGCGCCAGCGTGGCGTCTACGCCTCCGAAGTCGCTGTCGCGGAACAGCCTTTGTAGCCCGCTCCTGATCGGCCGGTGAGGGCCGCCCGGGGGCCCGTGCGATACTTGGGGGGAGCATGGGAACCGTCACCGACATCCGAATCGCGAAGCGCACCGGCTTCTGCTACGGCGTCCGGGAAGCCATCGACATGGCCAAGGAGGCGAGCGCAGCTGGCAAGGTCACGCACACCCTCGGCCAGGTCGTCCACAACGAAGGCGTGGTCCAGGATCTCCAGGCGCTCGGGATCCAGACCGTCGAGACGCTCGACGACGTCGACACCGGGGCGGCGGTCGTGATCCGCGCCCACGGCGTCAAGCCCGAGGTCATGGCCCGCGCCCAGGAGCGCGGCCTCGAGGTCATCGACGGCACCTGCACCTGGGTGATCCAGGAGCAGAAGGAGCTCCAGAAGCTCGTCGAGGAGGGTTACACGATCGTCCTCCTCGGGACGCCGAAGCATCCGGAGGTCGTCGGGCTTCTCGGGTTCGCGCCGGACGCGATCGTCGTCGACGAGGAAGAGGATTGGGAGCGCATTCCGAGGCGCAAGAAGATGGCCCTGATCTCGCAGAGCACCCAGCCGCCCTGGAAGTTCGAGAAGCTCGCGGCGTACATGGTGAGCCGCAGCCACGAGCTCAAGATCGTCAACACGGTGTGTCCGGTGACGATCCGGCGCCAGGAGGACACCCTCGAGGCGGCTCGCGCCGTCGACCTCATGGTCGTGGTCGGTGGGCGCTCGTCGGCAAACACCAAGGAGCTCACCCGACTGTGCGGGATCGTCGGGACACCGGCGCTCCAGATCGAGTCGGTTCGCGATCTCCGCGACGCGGGCGCCTTCGACGGGGCCCGGGTCGTGGGCGTCACCGGCGGGACCTCGACGCCGATCGAGGACCTGCACGCGGTGGCCCAGCGCGTCCTCGAGCTCGCGGGGACCTCGACGACGCGTGCCCGAGCGGCCCACCTCGCCGACGAGGCCTTCGCACTGGCCGCAACGCCGGCCGGCCGCACGACCTCGCTGCCACCCGCCTCGCCCACGACGCGCACGGCCGGGGCCTGAGGGTGCCGGGGCGAGGGGGCACGCCCCGCACGAGGGGCGCGCGGGCGATGGCCGCCGCCGCCGCGCCCCGAGTCAGCGTCGGAACGCCGGTCGTCGCGATCGTCGGGCGGCCGAACGTCGGCAAGAGCACGCTCTTCAACCGGATCGTCGGCGAGCGCGCCGCGATCGTCGAGGACCGGGCGCGGACAACCCGTGACCGGCTCTACGGCGAGAGCGAATGGAACGGCCGCCGTTTCCTCGTCGTCGACACGGGGGGGCTGGAGCTCGATCCAGACGACCCGATCGAGGCGAAGGTCCAAGTCCAGGCCCGGATCGCGATCGCCGAGGCAGACCTGATCGTCTTCGTGGTCGACACGACGGCCGGCGTGACGCCCGCCGACCTCGAGGCCACCGAGATCCTGCGGCGGGCCACGGCACCAGTGATCGTCGCCGCAAACAAGACCGACAACGACAAGCGCGAGCTCGATGCCGCGGAGTTCTGGTCGCTCGGCTGGGAGCGGACGTTCCCGATCGCCTCGATCCACGGCCGCGGCGTCGCGGACCTCCTCGACGAGATCGTGCTGGCGCTTCCGCCCGAGAGCCCCGAGGAGCTGGCGAAGAAGGAGCGCTCGATGCAGGCGGAAGCCTTCGCCCGCGACGTCGAGTCGGGCAGGCTCCAGCCGTATGTCGTCGGCGAGGATCCGGCGGCCGACCTCGCCCTCGACGACGACCCGGCTCACGAGCTCGACGACGACCCCGACGGCCCCGACCGCCCGGAGGGCGCCGATGCCGAGGCGGCCGCGACGCGCTGGGACGCCCTGCTTGCGTCGGAGTCCGACGAGTCACCGCCCGCGATCGCCCTCGTCGGACGCCCCAACGTCGGCAAATCGAGCCTGCTCAACGCCCTCCTCGGCGAGGCCCGGATGATCGTCTCCGAGATCCCCGGCACGACGCGTGATGCGATCGACACACGCCTGCCGTGGGGGCGCTCCGAGATCGTCCTCATCGACACGGCCGGGATCAAGCGCCGCGGCAAGGTGGCCTCGGGACCGGCAGCGGAGCGGTTCTCGACGCTTCGCTCGCTCCGGGCGATCGCTCGCGCCGATGTGGCCGTCCTCCTGATCGACGCCATCGACGGCCTTACCGCCCAGGACGCGCACATCGCCGGCTACGTCGTCGAGGAAGGCCGCGGGCTCGTCCTCGCGGTCAACAAGTGGGACGCCGTCGAGGAGAAGACCGACCAGACCTTCGACCAGTACGTCGACTGGATCCGAAGCGAGGTCCCGTTCCTCGAGTTCGCGCCGGTGGTCAGCATCTCGGCGAAGACCGGCCTGCGCATCGAGAAGGCCCTCGAGCTCGCCGTTGACGTGTGGGCCGAGCGGCGACGACGGATCTCGACCGGCGAGCTGAACCGCGTCGTCCGGGCCGCGATCGATCGCCAGGAGCCGCCGATGGTCAAGGGTCGCCGGCCAAAGCTCTTCTACGCAACCCAGGCCTCGATCGCGCCACCCACGTTCGTGTTCTTTGCCCGCGATGCGGCGTCGGTCCACTTCAGCTATCAGCGCTTCCTCGAGAACCGGCTCCGCGACGAGTTCGGTTTCGTCGGGACGCCGATCCGGCTGATCTTCCGCGAGCGCTCGGCCGCCCAGATCGAGCGCCGGCGAGGCAAGCCCGCGCGCGGCGCCAAGGGGCGAGCCGCGGCCGCCTCGGCAGCACGCGCCGGGACGGCTCGCGCCGGCGTCAAGCGTCGAGCGCCCGCCAAGCGTTAGAGATCTGATGGAAGAGCGTGGCGTCCTCGAGATCAGCCCGGGCCCAGCCGTCGTGCCGCCCGGGGAGGACGGCCCGCCACGCGTCGCGGTGATCGGCACTGGGGCGTGGGGGACGACGCTCACCCTCCTGGTCGCCCAGCAGGAGCCGGTGGTGTTCTTCTCGCACTCCGCCGAGACGGCAGCGCGGATCGAGCACGAGCACCGGAACGGCCGCCGGCTGCCTGGTATCGACCTGCCGCCGCGGGTCATCGTGAGCGCCGATCCGGTCGCCGTGTCAGCAGCTGAGGACCTGGTGATCGTCGCTGTGCCGTCGGCGCACGTCCGTGAGGTCGTGGAACGAATCGGCCCATCGATCCCCGCAAGTGCCGACGTGCTGTCCGTGGTGAAAGGGCTCGAGCGCGGGACGCTGCTGCGGATGAGCGAGGTCATCGCCGCGGCGGGTGGCATCGATCCGGCCCGCATCGCCGCGCTCTCCGGGCCGAATCTCGCGCACGAGATCGCTCGTGGGTTGCCCGCATCCGCGGTCGTCGCTTCGGCCGATCCGGAGCTCGGCAATCGAATCGTGGCCCGCCTCAGCCGTCGAGCCTTCCGGCTGTACACGAACTCCGACCTGATCGGCGTCGAGCTCTGCGGCGCGCTGAAGAACGTCGTCGCGATCGCAGCGGGCGCCGCCGATGGCCTCGGCTTCGGCGACAACGGCAAGGCCGGCCTGATCACCCGCGGGCTGGCCGAGATGACCCGGCTCGGGATCGCCGCCGGCGCTAACCCACTCACGTTCGCCGGCCTCGCCGGCGTCGGCGACGTCATCGCCACGTGCGGCTCCAACCTGTCGAGGAACCACCGCCTCGGCGACCTGCTCGCCGACGGGCGCAAATGGGCCGAGATCGAAACGGTGCTCGGCGGTGTCGCGGAGGGCGCCTACACCGTCGATGCGGCGCTCGGCCTCGCGAAACGCCTCGGCGTGGAGATGCCGATCGCGCAGGAGGTCCACAACGCGCTCTTCGAGGGCAAGAGCGTCCAGCGCTGTCTGATCGACCTCCTCGCCCGAGAGTCCAAGGACGAGCTCGAGGGCTATCGCCTCTGGACGGAGCGCGTTACCGGCTCTGCCGACTGAGAGGCGGCTCGCGAGCCGAGTTGCTCGGGGCCCCTGCTAGACTCGCCCTTCAGTCGGGGCGTGGCGCAGCCTGGTAGCGCACCAGTCTGGGGGACTGGTGGTCGCCGGTTCAAATCCGGCCGCCCCGACCATTCGCGGTCACACGCTCGCAAAGGTCAAGGTCGCCCGCGTGACGGCTCGCCGAACTGGGAGCCGAGATCAGTCGACGGCGGTGAGCGGCGTCAGGCGGCGCCGGAACGAGAGCGCGACGATGACGGCTCCCATGATCGCGACAACGAGGCAGTGCCGGCATCCCGCTCGAGGCGGAACTGCCCGTGTCGTGTGGAGCGATCAACTGATCATCTTCTGACCGACCGCATTCCAGCCGCTCGAGACACCGCCCTTGGTTTGGGCGGTGTCTCTACTTGCACCTCGACCCCGGGCAACGAAAGTTCGGCTGCGCTTCCCTAGCTCGCGGGGCTCGGAGGGGCTGACCGGCCCTGAGCTCCTCGCCGCGCGGATTGCCGGCAGCGCGTTTTGGGTGACTACACATCGAGCACGAGGACCTTGAGCGGAGAACTGATCGCCGTGTTTCGGTCGCGCCGAGGCGCAGACATGATGAACCCATTGTGCTCGTGGCCGCTGCCGAAAGACCGGTTTGTTGGCGCGCCCGGATGGACTTGAACGCGCTTTGCCCACCATCGTGATCGACGGGCTGGATACGTGGCTGGAGGCAGTCTTTGGATGAGCACAAGGGCTCCAGAGAAGTTGTTCCAGGTGAGCCCGCAACGAGCACGACGACGGCGATGATCCCCGGCCGCGCGAGCGGGATCAGATACGGAGCGGGACGACCATCCGGTCGGCTTCGGCGACCGGCGCGGCGTCGCTGAGGTCATCACGGGTGAGCGGCGGCCCTTGACGACCGTGCCATTATGCGATAGTCACAACTATTCATATAGGAGACGTTATGTCAGTGGCTTCAGGCACAACGGTCATCGGCTCACTCGCCGGCGACGACTCCGGCGAGTCCGACACCGGACCCGCGCTCGTCCTCCTCCATGGCCTCACGTTCGACCACCGGACGTGGGCGCCAGCTCTGGAGGCGCTCCGGACACTGCAGCCGACACGGCGCGTCCTCGCGCTTGACCTTCCCGGACATGGCGAGTCGCCGGGTTGGCCGTCCTATCCGATGGACGCCGTGATGAAAACGATCCACCAGTCGGTTCTCGTCGCCGGGATCGAAGCGCCGGTCATGGTCGGGCACTCGCTGGGGGCCGTGGTGGCCTCCGTCTATGCGACGCGCTATCCGACGCGCGGCGTGGTCAATGTCGACCAACCCCTTGATGTCGCGCCGTTCATGCGCCTGCTCCAGTCGGTCCGCGCGCCCCTCGAGGGGCCCCGGTTCCCGATGGTCTGGGCCCGGATGGTCGAGAGCTTCCACCTCGAGCGCCTATCTCCTGCCGATCGCCACAAGATCGAAGAGGAGAGCAATCCCCGGCAGGACCTCGTGGTCGGCTACTGGCGAGAAGCCCTGGACACGCCGCCCGAGACGTTCACCCAGATGGTGATCGAGGGCATTGAGCACGGCCGCGAGCGCGGCCGGCCGTACACGATCGTGGCCGGTGAGCCCTTGGAGCTTGCCGAGGCGGATTGGCTGGAGCGGGTGTTCCCGGAGGCCACCGTCGTGGTGCTGCCGGGCAGCGGGCACTTCCCCCACATCGCCCACCCCGAGCAGTTCGCCGAGACGCTTGCCGCGACCTCGACCTGGGCAAATCAGCCGCTCGCGGCCGGCATCGCCTAGGACCCCTCGGGGACGGGTCGGCGTTGCACGGGATCCACGAAGTCGCCCGCAGCCCACGTGGAACAATGGGGCGATGAAGGCAGATTCGACGGCCGGTCCCTCCGACGTCGTCGCGCCCGTGCCGCCGTTGCGGCGTCAGGTGGTGGGGCGCTTGCGTCGCAGCGAAGCGCGGGCGCTGACCCGCCGCCGGCTCCTCGACATGGCCGCGGTCGTCTTCGCGGAACGCGGCTTTCGCGCCGCCGCGATCGAGGAAGTCGCCGAGCGAGCCGGGTACTCGATCGGCGCGGTCTACTCGAACTTCACGGGCAAGGACGACCTGTTCATGAGCCTTATGCGCGAGCGCCTGCACGCTCTGGAGGACGGGCTCCTTCGCTGGAGCAGCCAGCAGCCGATGGCGGGACCTGCGCCGGAGGATCGCGCCGCTGCGCTGGAGGCTGAACTCGATCAGATGGCCCGGGCCGAGGAGGCGACGCCCCCGGGATGGTGGCGGCTGCTCGCCGAGTTCCGGGCCTATGCTGAGACGAACCCCGACGTTCGACGCGAGTTGCTCGAGACCGAGGCGCGCTGTCGCGGCATCATCGCCCGGGACATCGAGCGCATCGCGACGACGTATGGTCTCCGTACGCCGATGTCGCCCGACGGCATGGCCGACGTTTCGATCGCCATCCTCGACGGCCTCCGGGCCGCGCACGCCCAGGGCCGGCTGGCCATGTCCTCCGCTCAGGGATACCGCCAAGTGGTGGCGATGATGATCGAATCGAGCAAACCACGCGCCAGGTCGGTTAGGTACGCTCGCCCGTCGGACACCACTCGCCGGCAGGAGAAACGCTCATCGGGGCCCACGTGACCAGGGCAACCGAATCTCGTGCCGGCAATAAGCGCCCACGAAACATCGCGCACCTGATACGCGAGGCGCGCGACTTCGGCCCGCTCCACTGTGAGCCACGGGCACGAGGGCATGTAGTGGTATTCGGCGTGAGGCATGCCCCGGCGTTCATGTCGTCGATGGCTACTGGATAGGTCAAGAACGTCCGTGCGATGTTAAGGATCTGCTGGACGAGGTCATGGGTTACTGGACCCGCCCCTTCGATAACCACGTTCAGCGTGTCTGCGACTCGCCCAGCCTGATCGAGAGCGTGTGGCCGGCCTGGCCGGCTGACGTCCGACATCAAGTAGGCGGCGGCGTTGTAGGTCAGCTACCTCACTACAATGGCGAGCCCGGAGACGGGACCGGCTCGCGCAGGTACGACGCCGTCAGCTCGTCGATGTAGGCACTGACCGGCCGCGGCTCGATACCGAGCTCGTGGAAGACATGGTCGTCCGGGACTGAGCGACGCGCGTCCGCACGGATGTTCATCCCCATGACCGACGCCAGGCCCGGGTGGACAGGCCGCAGGGCTACCGATAGCACCCGCATCACCGCACCCGGCAGCCGTTGTCTGCGGATCGGTCGCCCCAGCCGCTGCTCGAACGCGGCCACCAACTCGTTGCGGCTCATCGTCTCCGGTCCGCCCAGCTCGACGAGCGGGGGAGGATTCGGGTGCGTGGTAAGCCGGACCACGGCTTCGGCGACATCGTCCATCGCCACGAATGCGGCCCTGCCCTCGCCGGTCGCAAAGATCGTCACCGTGCCGCGGCGCCAGTCGAAGCGTCGCTCCGGCGCCAGCCACTGCTCCTGGTACGCATCCGGCCGGACGATCACTTGGCGCATTCGCGAGTCCTGCAGCCGCCGTTCGGTCGCGAGCTTGGCTTCGGCAAACGGCGTCCGCGAGGCCAGGATGGCACCGGGAAACGAGATGAACACGAAGCGCTGCACGCCGGCCTCGTCGGCCGTGCTGACCAGGTTGCGATTGCCGTTCTGGTCGACGTCCCGGATCGTCAGATCCCGCCGGCCGGCCATGATCCGGTCGAGGCTGTGTGCACACGAGATCACGGTCTCGATCCCCTCGACCGCGGGCCGGAGGCTCGTCGCATCGCGGAGGTCCCCGCGGACGATCTCGGCGGCGAGCGTCCGAAGCTCGCCTGGATCGGTGCTCGGGCGGACCAGGGCCCGGAAC
>JBBQTO010000014.1:0-30569 GCA_038234575.1 Candidatus Limnocylindrales bacterium | reverse complement strand
TTGGCAGCTCCGACGCCCATGCCCTGGATGCGATCGGCGCGGGCTACACCACGTTCGCCGGTCGCGACGGCGCCGCGCTTCGGGCCGCGATCCTCGACCGCTCGACCCACTTCCACGGCACCTTCCACCCGACAGCCTCGCCGCTCGGCACGTTCCAGGCCCAGCTCCGCAAGTACGGCCGCGACGCGCGGGCCAACCTCGGCGGCCGGATCCGGGGCGATGGCTCGCGGCGCGACCTCGGCTACCCGCCGACGATGGCACCGGGTGTCGGCACCGCGGCGACTCCAACGGCCGGTGCCTCATTCGACGAGCGCACCGGCACGTGAAGATCGGGCTTGTCACGCCGTATGTCTATCCGCTTCCAGGCGGCGTGAACCAGCACGTCCGATACCTCTACGAGAACCTCCGACTGCGCGGCCACGACGTTCGGATCCTGACCTCGAGCCACGGCCTCCAGCGGGCCTCGGAAGGCGACGTCATCCGGATCGGCAAGGGCTTCTCCGTCCCGACGAACGGCTCGGTCGGGACCGTCACCCTCTCGCCGCGCTACGTCTCCCAAGTCAGCGAGGTGCTCGAGCGGGAGCGCTTCGACCTCCTCCACTTCCACGAACCCTTCGTGCCGTTCCTGTCGCTCGTGGTGCTGCGCCAGTCCACGAGCGTGAACATCGCGACCTTCCATGCCTACGGAGGGTTCTCGCCGGCGTACGAGCTGGGCTCTCGGATGATGGGCTCCTACGCGGAGCGGCTCCATGGCCGGATCGCGGTCTCGGCGGCGGCCCGCCACTTCATCGATCGCTTCTTTTCGGGCGACTACAAGGTCATCCCGAACGGCGTCGACACCGGCCGGTTCCGGCGGGCGGTGCCGATCGCGCGCTGGCAGGACGGGACCCGGAACATCCTCTTCGTCGGCCGGTTCGAGCCGCGCAAGGGCCTCCTCGACCTCCTCAAGGCCTATCGGATCCTCCGCAAGACCGGCTGTCGCTGTCGGCTCCTCGTGATCGGCGGCGGGCCCCAGGAGCGCGAGGCTCGGCGCTACCTCATGACCCGCCGGATGGGCGGCGTGGAGTTCCTCGGCCGCGTCTCCGACGAGGAGCGCGACGCGCTCTTCAAGACCGCGGACGTGTACTGCTCGCCGGCGACCGGCGGCGAATCCTTCGGGATCGTGCTGCTCGAGGCGATGGCCGCGGGAACCGCGATCGTGTGCAGCGACATCCACGGCTACAAGGGCGTCGTCCGGCGCAGTCGCGAAGCGCTCCTCGTGCCGCCCCACGACCCGAAGGCCCTCGCCGGCGCACTCGCGAAGGTCCTCTCGAAGGACGACCTCCGCGAGTCCATGGCCGAGTCGGGGCTGGAGCGGGCCGAGGAATTCAGCTGGGAGCGGGTCACGGCGAAGGTCGAGGACTACTACGGCTTCGTGATCCGTCGGCTCGCGGCGCAGGGCCAGCTGCCGCCAGGCTTCCATGCCGACGTCCCTGCCTCGCCGCGGCAGGGGCTGGGGCTCGGCGCGGTCTCGCCCCGAGCCATTCCGTCGCCAGCACCGGCGACGCCCGAATCGGAGCCCGCCTCGGCTCGCTAGCCCGCCGCGGCTCGCTAGCCGGTCAGCGCCGGCTGCTCCGGATCGGTCCATGCGGCGTCGTCGCGGCGTCGCTCTGCGAGCGCGATTCGCCACGTCCAGGCGCTGTACGTGACCGCGGCCACGGTGATGATCATGGCGAGCAACAGCTCAGCCACCCGGATGTCCACGAGCGAGGGGGCGAGGCGGTCGCCGGTCGCGACGGGGAACTGGAAGGGATAGACGTAGGTCGGCAACAGGCCCTGGTAGGCGTTGTGGATCGCCGCGGGCAGCGGTAGCGCCGCGATGTTCGGGTACCAGAGCGCGAACCAGAAGCCGATCGCCATCAGGGCGCCCAGCACGAACCGCCGCGAATCTCGCGCCGTGGCGACGAAGGCGGCCACCGGCAGCAGGGCGATCGTGACGACCATGGCGATTGGCTCGACCGGGAACTGCCGGAGGTGGAGCAGCACCAGATCGGGGAGCACCGTGACCACCTTGAACGCGATCGAGGTGAAGACCGCGATGACCGCGGCAGTCGCGATGCGGCTGCGGGTCACGGTCGGGTCACCACCCGCCTCGTCTTCGTCGCCGAACGACAGGAGCACCCGGGCGAGGAGGAGCAGGCCGACCCCCACCACCACCGCGATGGCGACCGCCCGGAACGAGAGGTCGAGATCGCCAATCGTGGTCGGGCACGCTTGCGAGCCAGGATTGACGTCCGTCACGCGGACGAACCCGCACAGCGGCCGATGCAAGAGCCACAGGCCGAACGGCGCGAGGATCGCAACCGCGGCCGCGATCCGGGCGACGACCCACGTCCGCCATGCCGGTCCGTGCCACAGCTCGGCGAAGAGGTAGGCGACGGCGATGAGCACGAACGGCAGGGCCGTGTAGTAGTGGTACTGGAACGCCGCTCGATCGATCCGTGACCAGGACAGCCACTGGCAGGCGAAAGCGATGGCGACGAGCCCCAGCGCCGCGCTTCGCCGGCGGAATGCCTGCCAGGCGACGAACGCCATGGCCGGGATCCCGAGCCACCAGGCGACCAGATTGCCGGCGTCATAGATCGACGCGCTCGTGCCACCGGTGAAGCTCTGCTCGTAAAACCACACGGGCTTGAAGTCGAACGGCCAGGCCCACCACGGGGACGAGGCGGGGTGGGGCACGCTCAGGCTGTTGTGATACCGGTACATGTCGCCGGTCAGCTCGAGCAGCGTCTTGCTGGCGGTTCCGGGCGGCAGGGATGGCCAGGCGTCCACGTGGATGCCGGCGATCGAAAAGGCCCCCCAGAGCTGGTGGTTCTCGACCATCGCCCACGGGATGTACGAGATGACATACACGGCGATCGGGATGACGACGAGCCCGAGCAGCGTCCAGACGGCTGGCAGGCCAAGAGCCGCACCGAGACGCAGCCAGCCTTCAGGCGCCGGGGCCGGCGGATCGAGCAGTCTCCGGGGATCGTCAGCAGCCGGGCGAACCGCGCGTGGCCCGAAGCCAAAGCGGCCGACGGCGAGGAAGAGCGTGTAGATGGCGGCGGCCCCCACGAAGGCGACGAAGGCAAGCTCGATCGGGCTCGCCGCGATCGGCCCGAGCTTCAGGGCCTTCTCGGGCGCGGCTCGGACCATCCCGAACAGGAGGATCGCCGCCCCGACGACGATCGGGACGCCGATCGCGAACCGTTCCTCCTCCCATGTCCAGGCGATCGGATGCTGGACGACAGCGACGACGGCCGCAAGGACCAGCGCGGTCATGATGATCAGGAAGAGGTAGTTGTTGACCGGCACCGAGATCGCGATGTAGCCGAGCACCGTCGTCAGCAGGACGAGCCCGGCGATGAGCAGCAGTCGGCCGAGCGCGCTTCGGGCGAGGACGAGGATGCCGAGTCCGCCGATCGCGTAGGCTGCCACCCATTTCGAGGCCAGGGCGAATCCGAGCACCAGGCCGATGATCGGCATCCCGATCCAGAACGCGATCCAGTGGCGGCGGGTGCCACCCGGCCGCAGCCACAGCGCGGCGAACAGCGTGTAGGCCGCTACGATCCCGAGCCCGACGTACGAGTCGTTCATCCCGATGCGGCTCTGGGCGAACAGCATCCCGTCGGCGACGGTCAACACGGCGAGGATCACTGCCACCTCCCGGCGTCGGAAGAGGAGGCGGGCGAGGAGGTACATGAGGGCCGCCATCGCGACGCCGGCAAGGACGCCCGGGAGACGCCACGCAAACGCATGCGCACCGGTGTCGACCGAGGCGATCTCGCCCGACTGCGCGAACGCCAGCAGCTGTTGGCGATCGCCCGAGGGATAGTCGCCGTTGTCGTCCATGACGATCGCCTGGGCCGCGAACGGCAGCTTCGCATCCGCATAGACGGCATTGGCGTGCGGCTCGACGACGTACACCGTCGGGTCGTGCGTGACCGAACCAGGGACCGAGCCCAGGACGTGGACCATCCTGGTCGCCTTGTCGAAGAAGACGAGGCCCGCGGTGGCGCCGGGCAGTGCGAACGAGGTGCCCTGGTGCGGCGTGACCGTGGAGCTCGAGCCGGTCGTGCCGATGATGGTGGCGACCCGGATGCCGTCGTTGGCCTGATAGGAGGCATAGAGCGGGTCGTCGGTGAGATCCGAGGTATCGGTCACGCCGCCGGCCGGCCCGCCGAGCCGCACGACCGTATCGACCTTCGCGGTCGCGACCGTGATGAACGCGACGCCGTCGGCGTCGGCGACTGCGATTCGCGCGGCGTCGACATCGGCGATCTGGGCGACCTTTGGCAGCGTCACGCGCCCGACCTCGGTGGCGGCCTGGGGATCCACGATCACGACGGCGTTCTTGCCAGCGACCGCCGGCAGCACCGCGGCGATCGTGGTCCCGCCCTTCGGAACGAAGAGGCGCTCGATGGAGCCGTCGATCTGGGCGAACGGGCTGGCCTCCAGAACCATGGCCGCGTTGACATCACGGGCATCGTCGGGCGCAAGGGTGTCGATGAACCGGATCTCGCCGCTGCTCATGCCGATGAAGACGCGATGGCCCGCTTGGTCCACCGCAATGGCGGTGGCGCCGGGCAAGGCCACGGTGGCGATCAGGGCCCGCGTGGCGAGATCGAAGGCGCGGACCTCGGACCCCGTCGCGACCCATAGCCGGTCGCCCTCCCGCGAATAGGCGTGCTGGGCGTTGTCCCAGCGGGGCTCCAGCGCCGCGTCCGTTACGACGCTGCCGAGCTCGCTCGTGGCTTGCACGTTGTCCTCGCCCCAGAGCACGAGGCCGGCCGCCATGGCGTACTTGGCGACGTGGGGGTGGGTCCATTCGTAGATGTCGTGGGAGATGCCGTAGCGCCAGTCCTGGAGGAACTCCGTGGCCGTCCGGGCGTGGTAGACCTCATCGAAGTGCATCCCGTACGGCTCGCTCAGCCGCCAGATCCGAACGGTCAGGAGACTGATCACGAGCAGCAGGAGGACCCAGATGTCGAGGCGATCCATCCGACCGCCCGACTCGCCGGCCAGAAATGCGCTCCGGTCCTGCCGGATCGGCCGATCGCGAAACCGGGCCCGGACCCACTCGATCGGACCCAACGCCATGGCCCCGTCCTGGGCGTCCCAGACCGGCGCCCGCGGAGCATCCGAGAGCGGTGGCGGAGCGGACGTCGGAGAAGCGGACGTCTGCGGCGCGTCCCTGCCGTCCGGTTCGATATCCGCCGATGGCCGGTCCTCGGACGAGGCACCGGAGTTGGGGGCCCAGGCGGCCGAGGCGAGCGCCGGCGTCAGGCCGGCCGGTCGAGTGACCGCGGGCGCGGGGATCGTCGCGTGACCGACCGGAGATGCCGGGTCGTCGGGCGCTCGTTCGCCTTCGATCTCCGTC
The DNA here is from genome assembly GCA_038234575.1 of Candidatus Limnocylindrales bacterium. Taxonomy (GTDB): domain Bacteria; phylum Chloroflexota; class Limnocylindria; order Limnocylindrales; family CSP1-4; genus UBA5189. The sequence continues at coordinate 25,165 of JBBQTO010000014.1, read as the reverse complement.
GCGAGCTGCTCCAGACGGTCGTCTCGCAGGTGGGCAACGGCCCAGATGAGGACCATGACCTGGACCACGGCCGCGACGGCCACGCCCCAGAAGGACGCGAGGAGCGGCCGGACGCCGAGCCAGTCGGCGATGCCGGGGTTCTTGTACAGCTCCACCCAGGTGAGGATCGCGTACAGGTTTGCCGCCATGGCAAGGGAGCTCGCGATGTACGCGATCCGCCACCGCCACGAGACCGCGGCGAGGATCGCGCCGACGCCGATGAGCGGGTAGAGATAGCGCTCGTGGACGCGAGTCGGGAGGACGAAGAATGCGATCGTGAGCACCGTCAGCCCGACCAGCATCGTCCGCCGATCTGGCCGTCTCGCCACGAGGGCAAGCGTGATCGCGAGGGCCACGAGGAAGAGACCGGCGCCGACTACCAGCGCCGGTAGCGCCCCGATCATGACCCCGTTGCCGCAGCTCAGGGTGCTCGCCGGCGAGCTCCAGAGTACGAAGTCGCCAATCCGGATGTCGATCGGCCCGGACGGGCGGACGGTCGCGTCACAGATCCACAGGCCGTTCGCCGCGACGCCGCTGCCGGCCTGGGTCACGAGGGCCCATGGGTTGAAGGCGTTGACCGACACGTACGGGTAGCCGCCCGCGGTCTTGAAGATCTGCTGGATCAGGCCCTGGAAGGAGAGTCCGAACGGGAGTGCGAGGGCGATTGCCGTCGCCAGGCCGGCGAGGCCCGTCGTGAGGATCCGGACCGGGCCTGTCGAGCGCTCCCAGCGCGTCTTCCAGCGGTCGTCGGGCTGCTTCTCGTCGCCGAAGGCGCCAGCGGGCCAGAGGGCCCGCCGGATGACCACGACGGCGACGATCGGGATGAGGATTCCCAGCTGCGGCTTGATGAGCGCCGCGAGCACCGCCAGCACCGCCGACCGCTCGACGCGATCCCGCCACAGCTCGCGGAGGGCGAGGAGCATGACGACGGTCCCGACCGAGTCGACCTGGCCCCACAGCGCGCTGTCGATCCAGCTGACCGGGTTCACGATCACGACGAACGCCCCGATCCACGCGACCCGGTTGCTCGCGCCGAGCTCCCGCGCCATCGACCACACGAGGTAGCCGAGACCGACGTCGGCGAGGATCGCCGGCATCTTGATCAGGTCGCCGACGCCGCTCCCAAGAAGCTGCCCGATCTTCCCCACGGCCCACAGCATGTACAGGTAACCCGGCGTGTAGTCATGGAAGAAGGGCCGATCGTAGAAACCGTTCAGGCCCTGGCTGGCGAGATTCTCGGCCCAGTATCGGAACGCCTGGATGTCGACGCCGAAGCCGGAATTGGGCAGGAGGTATGCGATGATGAGGCGGAAGGCGAGCCCCAGGACCAGGAGGACGAGGACTCCGCCCGCGGCGTCCCGTAGCCCGGTCCGCGAAGGTGCCACCCAATCCGGGTCGGGCTCACCGACTGCAGGGCCAGGCAAACGAGATCGGCCTCCTGCGCGAGCGATGAGGTGAACGGGAGGGTAGCACAGGGTGCCCGAGGATCCGGGAGCCGCCGAGCGGGCCGAGACGGCGCCCGACTGGCTCGAACGCCTCCCCGCGCTGGGCATCGGGGCGGCCCTGGTCGTCGCCGCCCTCCTCGTGTACTGGTTCGCGGGCTACGACCGGATCTACAACCATTTCGTCCTCCAGGCCATGGCCTTCCTCCAGGGCCGCGCAGATATCCCGACCCCCGCCTACCAGGACGTGCTGCCGATTCGCGGTCCCGGCGGCCATCCGACGGGCCGCGGGCTCCTGCCGTTCCCACCGCTCCCCGCGGTGGTGCTCATGCCGTTCGTGTTCCTGTGGGGGATTGCCACCACCGAGCGCGAGATCTCGGCGGTCCTCGGAGCTGTCGACGTCGGATTGGCGTGGTGGATGCTCGCCCGGCTCGCGGTCAGCCGGCGGATCCGGATCGTCACGACGATCTTCTTCGCGTTCGGGACGGTCTTCTTCTATGCCGCGCAGCTCGGGACGACCTGGTTCTTCGCCCACGTGGTGGCCATCATGTTCGTGCTGCTCGCAGTCGGCGTCGCGCTCGGCGCCGATCCGGACACGGACGACGAGGTCGAAGCGGCGCCGTCGGCCGAGGGCCTGGTCGGCGACATCAGGTCGACGCTGCGCCATCCCGCGGAGATCCTGGACGGACGTCAGTTCCTAGCAGGCTTGCTGTTCGGCGTGGCCTGCACTGCGCGCCTGACGATCGTGTTCGGGGCGCCGTTCTTCATGTTCGTGGGTGGCGGGGGCAGCTGGGTCCGGCGGTCGATCTCGGCCGGGGTCGGGGCGGCGATCCCCGTGGCGGTCCTCCTGGGCTACAACCTGGCGACGACGGGCCACGTGCTGCATCCGGGCTACGACTATCTCTACTCGCTCGAGGCGAATGGCTACCCGGGCCTGCACTACCACCCGACGTGGTCGATCGAGGATCTCCGCTACGTGCCCCAGAATCTGCAGATCATGTTTCTCTCCACCCCGGTCTTCTCCCCCGCCTCGATCCCGAGCTCGGTCAGCGCCGGGGCCCGCCTGTGCACCGAGCCCGGCGCCGTGCGGGGCCTGTTCGACCTGGCATGCCCCATCGCGCTGCCTCGGGACGTCGGGATGAGCGTGCTGCTCACGAGCCCGGCCTACCTCCTCGCGGTTCCGGCGATCATCGCCGGCCGCTCCCGCCTCGTCGCCGGTGCGTTCCTCGCGATCCTGGCGATCGCGTTCGTGAACCTCATGCACTTCAGCCAGGGCTGGGTCCAATTCGGCTATCGCTTCAGCAACGACTTCGTCGTGTTCGCGATCGTCCTGGTCGCGATCGGGATGACCCGCCGCGGACGCGTCGGGCTGCTCGGGCTGTGGCTCGTCGGCCTGTCCGTCGCAATCAATGTCTGGGGCGTCATCTGGGGCAATCTGCTCGGATGGTGAGCGCGGCCATGCCCGAGGCGGCCCCGACGACGCCCGAGCCCGTCTCGACCGGAGCCGTCGCGCGCGAGCCGACCGACGGCGTTGCCTGGGCAAATCGCGACCGCCTGCTTCGCATCGCGCTCATCGTGCTGCCGCCGCTGATCGTCGCCGCAATCGTCATCGTCAATGTCGCGCCGGGCATGATGCCGGGGGTCGGGTTCTGGGATACGGGCGAGTTCCAGACGGTGCTGCCGATCCTCGGAACGGCCCATCCGACCGGCTACCCGACGTACGTCCTCATCGGGTTCATCGCGAACGTCCTGCTGACACCGTTCGGCGAGCCGGCCTTCCGGATCAACATCCTGTCGTTGCTGGCCGTCGCCTTTGCGGCGGGCGCGACCGTGGCCCTCATCCGCCGGCTCACCGGCTCGACCCCGATCGCCATGGCGACCGGACTCGGCCTGAGCCTCACGCCGGTCGTCTGGGCCAACGCAACCCGGGCCGATCCGCACCCGATCCACCTCGCGTTCGTCGCCCTGCTGCTGCTCGTGCTCGTGACCTGGGAGCAGGAGCGGCGGGCTGCAGCGCCCAACGCCGATCGCTGGCTCGTCGCTGCCGCGCTCGTGTTCGGCCTATCGGCGGGCAATCACTCCCTCACGCTCCTCCTCGCGCCGCCGATCGCCCTGTACGTGCTCGCGACCGAACCGCGGATCGTACTCCGGCCGCGGCTGCTCGTCCTGTGCGCGCTGGTCCTGGTCGGTTCGGCCGGGGCCGCATACCTCGAGCTCCCGCTTCGGGCAGGGCCGTTCCGTGCGCCGCTCGTCTATGCCCATCCCGAAACGTGGGACGGGTTCTGGTACATCGCCCTTGCCGAGCAGTTCCGGGGCTCGGTCTCGGATGTCTTCGGCAACCTGCCGACCAAGTTCGGCCATATCGGCCAGCTCGCCTGGAACCAGTTCGGATTCCTGACGCCGCTCCTCGTGCCGGCGTTTCTGGCCACGGTGCGAAGGGCGCCTCGCTACGCGCTGCTGACCGGTTCGGCAATGGTGATCACGTTGCTGTTCAACCTCTCCTATGCGAACGCCGACATCGATCGGTACTACCTCGGGCCGGTGCTCTGGGCGTGGACGTGGCTCGGAATCCTGGCCGCATTCGTGCTCCAGCTCGTCGTCGACTGGATTCCGGGCGCGGAGGCGCGAGCCGGCGCCGGCGAGCCCGCGGAAGCGGGCGACCAAGCGGTGCCCGCGGAAGCGGGCGACCAAGCGGTGCCCGCGGGCGGCCAACCGGGAGGCGCGGCGCGACGGGTCGCTCTCGTCAGCGTGGCGAATGCCCTGGCACTGATCCTGGCGATCGCGATCCTCATCCCCGGGATCAACGCGATGTCACTGAGCCGCATCCAGGCCGACCGATCGCGGGACACCTCGGCGGCTCGCTGGCTCGCCGACGCGATGCCGCTGTTCGCGCCCAACGCGGTCGTCGTCAGCTGGTGGAGCACGTCGACCCCGCTCTGGTACGGCCAGAAGATCGAGGGCCTGCGGCCCGATGTCTTCATTGTTGACGACCGGACGATGCTCGACCTGAAGCTGGGCGGAGCCAGCGACGTGATCGCCCGCTATCTTGGCCATCAGCCGGTCTACCTGATCCGGGCCAACGGGAGGGACCTCGCCTTGGTGCTGAAGGACTACGAGCTCAAGCAGCTGCTCGGGAACGGCAGCGACGCCCTGTACGAGGTCGTCGGGCGGAGGGTCGCGTCAGGATGACGGCGCCGTCAATGGCGCCGGAAAGCACGCGCGCGGTCGCGCCGGAGCCGGCGCCGGCCAGCGCGAGCGCAAGCACGGTCGCGAGGCTGCCCCAGCTGTCGTACTTCTTTCCGGCCCACAACGAGGAGGCGAACCTGCGGGGGCTTGTCACCGAGGCGCTCGGGACGTTGCCTGACCTCGCGGAGCGGTTCGAGATCATCATCGTCGACGACGGCTCCCGCGATGCGACGCCGGCGATCGCGGACGAGCTGGCGGCCGCCCATCCCGAGGTGCGCGCCGTGCACCACCCGGTGAACCTCGGCTACGGAGCCGCGCTCCGGAGCGGGTTCGCCGCCTCGCGCCACGAGTTCATCGCCTTCACCGACGGCGATCGGCAGTTCCACGTCGCCGACCTCGGCCTGTTGGCCGGGCGGCTCGCCGGCCACGATCACCCCGACGCGGTCGTCGGGTATCGCATCCACCGCGCCGACCCGCTCGTTCGAACCGTGTACGCCAGTCTCTATCGGCTCGCGAATCGGATCTTCTTCGGACTCTCCGTCCGCGATGTCGACTGTGCCTGCAAGCTCTTCCGGCGCGCGGCGCTCGACGGGATCGCCGTGGAGTCAGGGGGCGCCTTCTTCTCTGCCGAGCTGCTGATCAAGCTGCGGGCGCGGCGTCGACGCATCGCCGAGGTCGGCGTCCCGCACTACCCGCGCACCGCCGGCAGCCCAACTGGTGCGAAGCCGCAGGTCGTCCTCCGCGCCGTCCGCGACTTCTGGACGCTCCGGCTCCGCCTCTGGGCCGCTCCAACTCGGGCCCTGCGCCGAGGAACCCCAATCCTCGGCGGCTGAACGCGCGCGCGTCGGCGGAGCGCATGCGACCCCGCTCGTCCGGGCACTCCCTCTGGGCCGCGCGCCGTCGCGCCGGGTCAGCGCTGGCGGCCGCCGCTGTCGCCACCTGCGCCGGGATCGACCTCCAGCGAGTTGACGAAGTCGCGGAACATATCCAGCCGGGGATCGACGATGTCGCCGCCCACGGATTCGAGGGGAATCCGACGGCTCTTGCGGCCCGTGCCTGGGGTCGCGTCGGCATCGATGGCCTCATCCTCCGCGTCGTCCGCGTCCGGGTCTGTCCCGAGGGCGGCCTGAGCGAGGACGTCCTCGGCGGCGAAGATCGAGGCCCCGCAGCGGACCGCGAGGGCGAGCGCGTCTGAGGGTCGGGCGTCGATCTCGACCTCGGTCCCGTCCCGGTCCAGGAACAGGCGCGCGTGGTACGTCTCGTCCGCGAGCTCGGACACGACGACCCGATTGAGCCGCACGCCGAGCTGCTCCAGCGCCGCCACGAACAGGTCGTGGGTGAGCGGCCGCTCAGCCGAGACGCCCTGGAGCCGCATCGCGATCGCGCTGGCCTCCCAGGCGCCGATCCAGATCGGGAGATAGCGGTCGTGCTCCACGTCCTTCAGGATCACGACGTGGCGGTTCGAGAGCATGTGGACCCTGACACTCTCGACGACCATCTCCACGAGCCGGCTCATGGCGGGATTATCCCATCCGGTCAGGCCAGCGGCGCGGTTCTGCTCGCCTTGCCCGCCCCAGCCACGCGAAGCAGCGCACCGACGACCATCCCGAAGGCGAATCCGCCGATGTGGGCGAAGAAGGCCACGCCGCCCGAGGCAGTGTCACCGCCAAGGGACCCAAAGCCGCTGATCAACTGCAGGACGAACCAGAAGCCCAGGATGATGAGGGCCGGGACGTTGAGCAGCTGGTAGAAAAATCCGAGAAAGACGAGCGACAGGATTCGCGCCCCGGGAAACAGCACGATGTAGGCCCCAAGGGCAGCGGCGATCGCGCCCGAGGCGCCCACGAGCGGCTGTGTCGACTGCGGATCGATCGCGACCTGGGTGAGCGCGGCGATGATCCCGCCGACGAGATAGAAGATCAGGAATCCGATGCGACCGAGCCGGTCCTCGACGTTGTTGCCGAAGATCCAGAGGTACAGCATGTTCCCGAGGATGTGCAGCCAGCCGCCGTGCAGGAAGATGCTCGTTACGATGCCGAGCGTGGCTCGGGTGAAGTAGCGGCCCGCGTCGATTGAGGCCGTGATCTTCGACGGGACGGCGCCCCAATTGTCGAAGAAAGCCCCGAGCGCGGCGTCGCCACCGCCGCCCATCGTAATCGAGACCTCGTACAGGAAGACCAGGAAGCAGGCCGCGATCAGCGAGACCGTGACGATCGGAAATCGGCGGGTCGGGTTCCGGTCGTAGAGCGGGATCACGGCGCCGGAGCCGTAGAGGCTCCGCTGGAGGGTCGCGGCGTAGCCCCCCCGCTGGGGCCCGGGCTGGCGGGCGCGCTGGTGACCGCTTCGAGGATGGATCGATGGATCCCCGTCGCGTTGATCCAGACCAGCGCATCTGGGACCTCGGCGACGCCCGGCTCCACGTACCAGCCGCGGAGGTTGGTCCAGCCCTTCGACCCACCGGCGAGCCGGTACTGGCCCACGAATCCGCCGCCTGCCTTCGAGAGGGCGATGACCCGCGCGTTCGCCGGGTCGTACGCGTACAGGTTCCCCTCCCGTTTCGCCTTCCCGGACGTGGTAAGACGATAGTGCGGAAGCGACCGGACGATGTCGTCGCCTGGAAGGGCCGCCGTCCACCCTGCGCTATTGCCGCCGGCGAGCCGCACGACATTGCCGCCCTCGGCGAGCCAGATGTCGCCATCGATGTACATCGCCGCGACGTCGCTTACGTCGCGCGCCGTCGCGAGGACATTCGACGGCGCCCTCGGGTAGCCGCCTCCGTCGAGCTGTGGCGAGTACCTGAGGATCGCCTGGGCCGACGGGTCGACGGCGTACAGGTTGTAGAGATTCTGGTCTGCGTTCCGGATGAACGTTCCGATCGCGATGATGTCGCTGCCCCATTCGGCCGAGCCGCTGACCCGGATCCGCGTGGTCGTCCCTTTGCCGGTGGCGTTCGCGGCCCGCCACTTCCAGACGACGTTCTTGGCGTCGACGATCAGGATGTCGCGGCCGCCGACGGCGAGCAGCTTTGGCTCCGCCTGAATCGTTCCGGCGGCATGGATTCCCTTCTTGAAGATCGCCACGGGCTTGGGGTGGGTCAGGTCGATGCGATAGACCGCGGCGGTCCCCGCGTCGAGAACGTAGGCCGCGCCGTCGGGCCCGTGGACGAGGGCCCGCAGGTCGGCCTTGGAGTTCGCTGCGAACGCGAAGAGCTTCGTGTCGCGCACGTCGGTCATCTTGTAGATCCGATCGAGGCTGGCAACGGCCTGCGCCCGGAGAGGCGCGATTGTCGAATCGGGGATGCCCGCCTGCGACGCGGCCGCCAGCTGGGTGATCGCGTCCTTCAGCAGGTTGGTCGCCTTTCCCGGGTCGCTCGTCACGAGGTCGACCCCCGGTGCGGAGATCCGCAGGAGGTCTGCGCGGGCGGCATCGAGCGCCTGCTGGCCGGCCTCGATCGACGAGATCACCTGGCCCGCCGGGAGATGGCCGCCGAGGAAGAACACGGCCGCCCCGAGCCCGCCGACGACGACCACGAGCGAAAGGATCGCAACGGCCGCTCGGCGCTGCATCTCGCGGCGGGCCGACATCGGCGTCACCCGCCGCGAAGCGGGGCTGCGGTTCGGCATCGCGTCCTGGACGCGAATGAGGATCCGGCCGAGGACCCCACCCGCGGCGAGCCTGGCGCGGCGCGCTCCGTCCTGCGCGGCGGCCATTCCGTCGGCGACGGAATCGGCGAGGGGAATCGGCCCCCGGTCGGGCGCGCCGGCGAGGGGCTCCGCGGGACGAACCGGTACGGGGGCGCGACCCGCCCGGGAGACGGCCACCTCGCCCGCCTCGATCTCGATCGCGCCATCGCTGCCGCTTCCGCCGGCTGCCACGAAGCGCTGGTGGAGGAGATCCATCGCCGACTGCGGATGGAGTGTGACGAGGGCGTCCTTGAGGTCCTCGGGCCCAAGCGACGCGAGCAGGTTCGGCGAGATCAGGACCAGCTGGTCACCGACGTTCATCTCGCCTCGCCAGACGTCGGGCTCGAGATCGGCCGACGGCAGGCCGCGGTCGCGGTGCGGATCCGGCAGGGTCGAGAGTCGGGCGCCCCGGCTCAGGTACGCCTCGGCGGGCCCGACGGTCCCGACGTATAGCTCGTTGTCGCGAACCACCGCCACGCCGACACCGATCGGGCCCGGGTCGGCACCGAGAGAGCCCCGCTCGCGGGCATGGGCGATGCGCTTGTTGGCGGCCTGGATCGCCTTGATGAGGCAGACCCGTATCCCGGCCGATTCGTCGTAGTAGTACTCGCTCCGGATCGCCTCGGCGACGAGGCGGGTGGCCTCGCGGGCCCGATTGCCGGGGATCCGACAGGTGACGAGCAGGTACAGGTGGCCCTTCGACCGGGCCTGCGAGCCGATCGTCGGCTCGTAGTGCAGGACCGTGTCGGGCGAATCCGGTACTCGATCGGCCTCGGGGACGGCGCCAAGCTTCATCTGGAGGCGGTGGGCCAATGGAAAAGCCTCTGCCTGGGGAGGTGCGGGGCGGGATTATCGCATGAGCGTGACGCGGCCCCGGGGCCGCCACCCGGTGACGATCAGGCCCGCCGAATCGTTACGCGGATCTCGTTGATTGCCGCTCCGGCCGGCGCACCGCGAAACGCCGTCGCGAGCTCCGTCGCATGCAGTCGAAGCTCCTGCGCCACGATCGGGGCGTCGGCCTCTACGACAAGGGTCGTGCCATCGATGCGCAGGGCGCGACAGGCACCGTGCGCGGCGGGGGCACGCTCGGCGACGATGGCGTCGAACGTTGCCGTAGCGCGCGCCTGCCGCAGCTCGTCCGCGAGGCCGAGTCGCGCCGCAGCTTCGGGAATGAGATCGCCGATGCGCGACATCGGGCGTCGGCGGCGGCGGAAGTCGCGCTCCTCGGACTCGTCGGTCACAGCACGGCCGCCCGTGGCCCCGTCAGGGTGGCACCGTCGACCTCGGCGCCAACGGGCGGGCGGACCTCCCACGACGTCGCGATCGCGCGGAGCGCCGGATCCAGGTCGTCGAGTGTCGTCGTCGTGACGAACGCCTGGGGCAGCGCCGCGATTCGCCGCACGAGGTGGGCCCGACGAGCCGGATCGAGCTCCGAGAAGACGTCGTCCAGGAGGAGCAGCGGAGCCCGACCACCGAGCGCCGTCAGGAGGTCGAGCTCGGCCATCTTGAGGGCCAGGATCGCCGTCCGCTGCTGGCCCCGCGACGCAAAGGCTGCGAGGTCACGACCCTCTAACAGGAATGCGATGTCGTCGCGGTGTGGCCCGACCAGCGTCGTCCCGTTCCAGACCTCCTTCTCGGCGGTCTCCGCTAACCGCCGGGCGAGGCCATCGCGGGGCGTTTCCCCTGCGGCCGCGGGCGCGTTGCTCAGGTATTGCAGGCCAAGCGGGCCTCGCACACCCTCCTCAGGCGCAATCTCGGCATGGGCGGCCGCGAGCGGGCTGGCGAGCGCCTCGAGCAGCCGATGGCGAGCCTCGACGAGGGCGCCGCCGGCCTCGATGAACGGCTGGTCCCAGTAGCGCAGTTCATCCCGTGTGGCCTGCTCCTCGCGGATCGCGCGTAGGAGCCCATTCCGCTGTTGGAGCGCTCGGCTGTACGTCGCGAGGTCGCTCGCGTAGGCGGGATAGAGATGGCCCGCGAGCCGATCGAGGACGCTCCGTCGCAGCGTCGGCGAGCCGACCACGAGCAGCATGTCCTCCGGGGCGAAGACGACGACGCGGAGGTGCTCCCCGAGCGAGGCCGGTCGACGAGGGACGCCGTTGACGCGAACTCGCTTCCGGCCCCCCCCGGCCGCGGCGGCCGATCCCGGGCGCACGAGCGCCACCTCGAGCGTCTGGCCGTCGACCGTGGCCTCCACTCGGGCGAGGTCGGCCCCCCAGCGGACGAGCTCGGCGTCCGTGGTCGTGCGGTGGGAGTGGCCCCAGGCCGCGAGCACGATCGCTTCGAGAAGGCTCGTCTTGCCGGCGGCGTTGGGGCCCCAGACGAGGTGCGGCCCCGGGCCGAATTCGACCTCGAGCCCTGCGTAGCCGCGCAGGTCGGCGAGCCGGATCGACCGAAGCGTCTTGCCTAACCTCCGGTCAAGGTCAGGAGGTTGTTCTAACCGGCATCACGACGTGCACGTAGTGATCGTCGCCGATGGGCTTGAAGACGCCCGGCGCGAGCGGGCCCTGGAGCTCCAGGGCGAACTGGTCGGCCGTGACCCGCTCGAGCACGTCGGCGAGGTATTTCGCGTTGAAGGCGATCGACGTCCCGTCGCCCTCGACCGTGGCCTCGACCTCGCCCACGTGATCGCCGATCTCCGCGTTCGCGCTGACCGTGATCCCCGATTCGCCGTTCGACGCGATCTGGAGCTTCACGATGTTCGCCGACTCGTGGGCGATGAGCGCGGCCGGCCGAACGGCCCGGAGGAGCTCCTCGCGGTCGAGGATCGCGCGCGTGGTGTGGGTCTTCGGCAGGACCGACTGGTAGTTCGGAAACTGGCCGTCGATCAGCCGGCTGACGAGATCGATCCCCTCGAGGTGGAACAGGACCTGGTTGCGACCCTGGGCGAGCACCACGTCGACCGGGTCGTCCGTGTCGCCGAGGATCCGGACGAGCTCGTTGAGCGCCCGGGCCGGGATCACGACGCTCGTCTCGCCGACGGGATCGAGGATCGGGATCGTCTTGACCGCGATCCGGTAGTTGTCCGCGGCCGCGAAGGTGACCGTCTCGCCCTCGAAGCGGCACAGGACCCCGGTCAGGATCGGCCGGGCCTCGTCGGTCGCCGCGGCGAATGCGGTCTGCTCGAGCGCCCGCTTGAGCTCCTTCTGCGAGATCCGCGTCGTCGGCCGCTCGCCGGTGGTCTGGATCGAGGGGAACTCGTCGGCGTCGATGCCCTTGATGTGGGACTCGAAGCGGCCCGACTTCAGGTGGAGCGTCTCGCCTGGGCCGTTCTCGAGCTCGATGCGGTCGCCGCCCTGGAGCGAGCTGACGAGGTCGGTCAGCAGCTTTGCCGGCACGGTCGTGGCGCCGTCCGTCTCGATCTTGCCGGGTACCCAGTAGATGAGGCCGATCTCGAGATTTGTCGTCGTGAGTCGGAGGCCGCCGTCCTCGGTCTTCAGCAGGACGTTGGCGAGCACAGGCAGGGTGCTTCGCGCGGAGACGGCCCGGCTCACGACCGACAAGCCGCGGGCGAGGTTCTCCTGCATCACCGAGAGCTTCACGGCAGGTCCACTCCAGAGCGTGGCGAGGCTTCAGGGGCCCGGCGGGCCCGTCTCGGCACGGTCTGTGTATCTTCGTTCATTCTTCTTACCTCGTCATCACCATCATCATGGTGTGGACGGCGTGGACGGACACGCTCGTCGCTGTTCGAACCGGGAGTGGACAGCGATCCGCGACCCGGTGGGCAGCCAAGCGCCGGCGGGGGACGGCAGGCAGGTTTCGCGGTGGATGAATCGCGAGGTCAGCGACGAACCACCGCGGGTAAGACATTGCGTCCACGTTGCGGCGTGCGATCTTCCCCTTGCAGGGACACCTTCGTCAGCCCTCGAGGCCGGGTTGTCCACCCCGGGTTCGATGATTTGTCCACAGCAGGCCGCAGCGCCCAGCCCCCCGGGGTATGGCCCGACCCCGCGGCGGGCGGGCTCAGTCGGCGTAGATCAGCTCTCGAACTGCCGCGATCTCGCGCCGGAGCTCGTCGTTGCCGGCCGACTCGCGGGTGATCTTGTCGCAGGCGTGGAGGACCGTGGAGTGGTCGCGGTTGCCGAGCTCGGCCCCGATCCGGAGCAGCGAGACGTCGGTCTCCTCGCGCATCAGGAACATCGCGATCTGGCGGGGCACGACGATTGCCTTGTCGCGCTTCTGGCCCTTCAGAGCGTCCATGGCGACGCCGTAATACTCCGAGACCGCCTTGGCGATCCGCTCAGGCGTGATCTGGCGTTTCTTCGGGTTGTAGAGAACGTTCGAGAGGACGGCCTGGGCGAGCTCGATCGAGATCGGCATGGCGCCCATCGACGCGTACGCCACGATCCGGTTCAGGGCGCCCTCGAGCTCCCGGATGTTGCTGACGACCTTGCGGGCGATGAACTCGATGACGTCCGAGGTGATCGGGACCGCGCCTTCCTCGGCCTTGGCCCGGAGGATCGCGATGCGGGTTTCGAGATCCGGCGCGGTGAGGTCCGCGATCAGGCCCCATTCGAAGCGGCTCCGCAGGCGTTCCTCGAGCGTCAGGATCGCCTTAGGCGGCCGGTCCGAGCTCAGGACGATCTGCTTGCCGTCCTCGTGGATCGCGTTGAACGTGTGGAAGAACTCCTCCTGGGTCCGCTCCTTGTCCGCGATGAACTGGATGTCGTCGATGAGGAGGAGATCGATCCGGCGGTAGCGGGCCCGGAAGTCGTCGATCTTGCCGACCTGGATCGAGGTGATGAACTCGTTGGTGAACTTCTCGGAGGTCGCGTAGACGACGCGCTTTCGCGGGAACTTCGCCGCGACCTGGTTCCCGATCGCGTGCATCAGGTGCGTCTTGCCCAACCCAACGCCGCCGTAGAGGAAGAGCGGGTTGTAGGCATGGCCCGGTCGCTCCGCCACGGAGAGGCTGGCCGCGTGGGCGAGCCGATTGGCCGAGCCGACGATGAAGTTCGCGAAGGTGTAGCGGGGGTTGATGTTGCTCGCGCCGCCCTCGCCGCCGACGCGGGTCGGCTCCACCCGGACATGCTGGGAGCCATTCGCCGGCGCGCGGGCCGGCATGGGGGCGGGGGTGTCTCCCGCGAAGGCCGTCGGGCTCGCTCCATCCGGGCCGTCCGAGCCGTTGCTCGAAGGCTCCTCGGGGGCCGCGATGAAGAACTCGACCTGGACGCTGTAGCCGACGATCCGGGCCAGCGTCTGTGAGATCAGGGAGCGGTAGCGGCTCTCGAGCCAGTCCTTGGCGAAGCCGTTCGGGACGGCGATCCGGAACCGATTGTCGTCAACGTCGACGAGCGCCGTGTCGCGAAGCCACGTCTCGAAATTGGCCGGCGATACAGACACCTGGAGCTCGCCCAGTGCGGCACGCCAGACCTGCTTCGCGTCCATACGTTCGATGTGGGCTCTCATGGTCGAAGATGGGCGATTGACGGGTTCGCGGAGCCCCGGAGGACGTCTGGGGGAATGTCGCCGGGCCGCTCGGGTGGCGAACCATAGCACCGCCGCGAGCGGCTCGCAAGGCGATTCCGTGATACTCCGGGGGAGTATGGAATCCGACGCGGCTGCGGAGCTCCGAATCGACCCTAGGGCGCAGTTTCGTGCCCATTGTGGGTCAGATGTCCATCCGGGGAACGTTAGGTCGCATTGCGCCGTTTCGCGCCCCCGTGTGGAGGTCAGCCGGCGCGCCTCCCGTCCCATCGCTGAGCACGCGCCACCGGCTGATTTGCCCCGGTCATCACGAGATCCAGCCTGGCCCGTCCCGGAACCTGCCCTAACGTTCCCCCGCCGAGCGTCTGACAACGTTTTGACGCAGGCCCGCTGGGTGCCTCGCCGCGACGCTCCTGGGCAGTGCTGGGAGGGGCCACTTCGTTTGACACTCGATCCGGGCCAGACCTATCATCCCTCGGACGATGAACGCGCCACGCCCTGAACGGGCGCCCGGCGCGTTTACGTGCCTTCTGGGGTCAATGACGGACGGAACCCCGAGGCCCGATGGAGAGGATCCCGAGCAGCCCCCATGACGAAGCAGACCTTCCAGCCCAAAAAGCGACATCGCGCAAAGGAACATGGCTTCCGCGCCCGAATGAAGACGTCGGGCGGCCGCCGCGTTCTCGCCGCTCGTCGGGCCCGCGGTCGAAAGCGCCTGGCGGTCTGACGACCGAGCGCGGCCCGCAACGGCCGCGGCTCGTGATGCTCTCTCGTCCGCAGGATTTCGCGGCACTCCAGGAGCGCGGGACCATTCGGTCCCATCCGCTTCTTGCCACCCGGATCCTTCGGACCGATGTCGGGCCGACACGGTTCGGACTGGCGACCGGCCGAGCGCTTGGCTCGGCGGTCATTCGAAACCGGGTTCGCCGGCGACTGCGGGAGGCGATCAGTTCGATGGGGCCGTCGCTCCGGCCAGGGTGGGATGTGCTGGTGATCGCTCGTCCGGCGATCGTCGAGGCGGACCTTCGGACGGTGACGCAGACGCTCCGGCGGTTGCTCACGCGAGGAGGGGTCGTTGGAGGCGATGTGTCATGAAGCGGTTCGGGATCGGGCTGATCCACGCCTACCGATTCGCCTTCGCGTGGCTCCCGTCGTCGTGCCGCTACCAGCCGACGTGCTCCGTCTACACCGAGCAGGCGATCGAGCGCTACGGCCTCGTCCGCGGCAGCTGGATGGGAGCCCGGCGGATCGCCAGCTGCCACCCCGGAAATCCGGGCGGGTTCGACCCTGTTCGCTGACCGCGCCCGCCGCATGAGCCTCCGCCTCCGCGACCTGGGGCGAGGCACTACCGAGCCCCTTGCCGCGCGCGCCCACTCGCTTAGCCGGTCCGACTGGCTCGGGGTGGCCGGCCTCGTCGGCTTCGCCCTGATCCTCGCGGCGTGCACGGCCCCCACCGGCAGTGGCGCACCCTCGGGCAGCCCGGCGCCGACGCCTGTCCCGACGCCGCTCTTCCCCGCCGAGCTCAAGGCCGACCCGATCAGCGTCCTGTCGTGGGCGTTCACGCCGATCTTCCAGGCCTTCTTCCTGCTCCTCGTCGGGCTCGACCAGCTCGTCGGCGACATCGGCATCGCGATCATCCTCACGACCTTGATCGTCCGGACCGCGATGGTGCCGCTGATGCGGCGCCAGATGGTCTCGATGCGCCAGATGCAGTCGATCCAGCCGGAGATCAAGGAGATCCAGCGCCGCTTCAAGGGCGACCGGCTGAAGCAGCAGCAGGCCCAGGCCGAGCTGATGAAGGAGCGCGGCATCAGCCAGGCCGGCTGCCTGATGGCGGTGCTGCCGCTGCTGCTGATACTGCCGATGTACCAGGTCATCCGCGAAGGCCTGACCGCGCCCGATATCACGCCGATGCTGTCGGTGTTCGGCGTGAAGATCATCCCGCTGGCCTGCGACGTCCTCTCCGGGCACGCCTGCCTGAACTCGACGATCCCATGGCTCGGCGGCATCGATGCGAGCAGCACTACCCAGGGGTTCATCCCCCTGCCGTTCTCGCTGCCGGTCCTTGGCGACGGCATCTCGGTCTTCGCGATCGTCTACACGGTCCTCCAGCTCGTCGCCTCGCGGATGGCCCTGCCGCCGCACGACCCGAACACGCCGCTGGACCAGAACGCCCGGACCCAGCGCTCCGTGTCCCTGTTCCTGCCCTTCATCACCCTGCTGTACGGGCACGTCATCCCCGTCGGCCTCTTCATCTATCTCATCGTGTCGACCGCCTACCAGGCGGTCCAGCAGTTCCTCACGACGGGCTGGGGCTCCCTGTTCCCGATCTTTGGTTGGACCCCAGGCTTCGCCGTGGACCACACACCGCGCTTCCCGGTCGCCGTCGTCGCGGCGCCGAAATCCACTTCGCGCGAGGCGGGAGCACCCGCGCGACCCAAATCTGATCGGTCGGCCCTCGACCGCTCCGCCTCGGCGAACGCCACGATTCGCCAGCGCGGTCGACAGGGCCGGCGTGGGAGACGTCGCTGACATGAGTGCCTACCGCGAATTCACCGGCAAGACCGTCGAGGAAGCCCTGCGCCTGGCCCGAGAAGACTTCGGCGTCGGCCTCGACGACCTGGACTTCGAGATCCTCACGCCCGGCAGCCGCGGCGTTCTCGGCATGGGAGCCGAGCCCGCCCGGATCCTCGCCGCGCCACGATCCGAGCTGGGCGGGGCTGCCCCGAAGCGCGAGGCCGCCGCGGCGCGACCGCTTCCGCCACCGCCGCCCCGGAGCTTCGACGATGCGCCCGGGCGTGCCTTCGATCGTGGCGGTGACCGCGGCGGGCGGGGCTTCGATCGCGATCGCGGCCCGCGCCGTGACGAGCGCGCGCCCCGCGTCGACGACCGGGGTCCGCGCCGCGATGACCGCCAGCCGACGCCCGTGATGGATGCCGGCTCCGAATCGGTCGGCGGCGGTGCCTGGCCGGAGGAAGGGCAGGCGGTGACGCGCCAGCCCCGGGAGGATCAGCCCCGGGAGGATCAGCTAAGCCAGGATCGTCCGCCGCGCGAGGACGGGCCGCGCGAGGACCGCGCGCCTCGAACGGATCGCCCGGACCGGGGCCCGCGGGAGGGGCGGTCATTCCGCGACGACCGCGGCCCCCGCCGCGACGACCGAGGCCCGCGCCGCTTCGACGCCCCTCGACCCGGCCCCCGGCCGTCCTCCGATCTCACGGAGCGGGAGGCCGCGGAGGTCGCGGCGGCTCGTGGCTCGGTGGCCGCCGAGCGAGCCGAGCTCGAAGCCGCGGAGGCGTCACCCGAGGCGCTCGCGGCCGGCAAGGTCATCCTCGAGAAGCTTCTCGAGCACATGGGCTTCGACGTTCGCGTCGAAGTCGAGTCCGGGGAAACGAGCCGCCTCAACGTCGTCGGCGACGGCGAGGAGCGGGACGCGCTCGGGGCGCTGATCGGGCGCAAAGGCGAGCGGATCTCGGCCCTCCAGCACCTCGTGAACCTCATGCTGTCGCGTGAGATGGGCGCCTGGACGCGCGTCCTGGTTGACGTCGAGGACTACCGCGGCCGGCGCGAGCGCCAGCTCCGGGAGATCGCCGAGCGCGCCGCCGGGCGTGTCGTCGAGACGGGCAAGATGCTCCAACTCGAGCCGATGCCGGCCCTCGAGCGGCGCTGGGTCCACCTGGCCCTGCGAAACAACCCGGATGTCGCTACGCAGTCGATCGGCGAGGAGCCGAACCGACGGATCGTGGTCCTGCCCCGGGGCTGACCTACCCGCGGCGTCGACCGGCTCCCCGGGGCCGACCTACTCGACGATGTCCATCCGGCGGAATCGCCAGAAGGCGATGAGCAGGAAGACTGCGGCCCAGACGACAAGGGCCGCGAGCGGAGGCCACGCCTCGCCGAGATCCACCGTGCCGTTCGAGCCCGGATAGGCCTCGACGCGACCGGCGCCGACGGCGAGCCTGTCGAGGACCGTCACTGTCGCCCGGAACGGGAATACGTTGAGCATCCAGTGGAGAACGCCGACGTTCTGGACTAGCTCACCACCACCGTCCTGAAATACCGGAAAACGGCTGAGCAACGCGAGCAGAGCACCCTCGATTACGATGTAGACGAGCGCGCCAACAAGCGCCAGACCGCCCGACCGGACCAGGAGCGTCGCCATCGTGGCAAAGCCGATCATCGTGATCGAGATCACGAGGTCGGCCAGAACGAGCAACCCCAGCCAGCCCGGATTGATTGGCGGCGGAGCGGGCGGGCTGCTGCCGATCACCGCCAGGAGCCCCGGCAACAGGATCCCGAGGAGCAGCAGGGCGGCAAAGATCACGATCGCGACGCCGACCAATGCGGTGACTCGTGCGAGAAGGAACCGGCGCCGATCGCTCGAGGCGAGCAGGGAGCTCCTCACGGTTCCCCAGCCGAACTCATCGCCGATCGTCGTCGACGTGATGAGGATCAGGGCCAGGAAGGCGAAGGTCGCGTTCCCGAGCACGACGATGAAGCTCTGGGGGAACCCATAGCCACTCTGGACGACCAGCTGCTGGGCCCGTTGCAGTTCGTACCCCGCCCGCACCTGGTCGAGCTGCTGCTGAATCATCTCGTCGGCCTGATCCGGTGGCACCCCGGCCCCGAGGATCTCGTCCGTGACCTGCTGCCGCATCTGCTGCTCGTCGAAGACGATCGTTTCGGCGACCGCCGTTCGGTAGCCCGCGAGGAAGAAGAACGCTGCAATGACGGGCACCGCGATGACCATGACCTGGAGCGCGCCGCGCTTCCGGAAGCGGAGCCAATCGGCGCGGAGGAGGCCCCTCATTTGGGGACCGTCGCGGCCGGTTCGGCCGGCGCAGCCGTCGCGACTGGGTGATCACCCGTCAGCTCGATGAAGACCGACTCGAGCGAGGGCCGCCGCAGGGAAAGCTCGGCCGGGTAGATTCCGGCCCCCGTCAGGCGCCGCACGACCTCGGAGCCGCCCGCGTGGGTGTCGACGAGGAGTGCCGTCGGGGCGCCGACCCCATCCGTGGCCGTCCTGGCGCCCGCATCCGGCTCGACGGGGCCGAGCGCCCCGAGGATCGGTCGAGCCTGCGCGGCGTCCTCGGCGGTGTCGAACCGAACGTACAGGCGCTCGCCCACGCGCAGCATCGCCTGCGTCTCGCCCTCGGCGATGATGCGGCCGGCCTGCAGGATCGCGACGTGGTCGCAGAGCTGCTCGACCTCGGGCAGGACGTGGCTCGAGAGAAACAGCGTTGTCCCGTCCCGTGCCAGGCCAGCGATGATCGCCCGGACGTCCACGACGCCTGAGGGGTCCAGCCCATTGGTCGGCTCGTCGAGGATCACGAGCTCGGGTCGATCGAGGAGGGCCGCGGCGATCCCGAGCCGCTGCCGCATCCCGGTCGAGAACCGACCTGCCTTGCGCTTCGCGGCGTCGGCGAGGCCGACCCTTTCCAGGGCCTCGGGAGCGCGACGGGCGACCTCGTCGGGTGCCATCGAACGGGCCCTCCCGACGACGCCCAGGTTGTCCAGGGCGGAGAGGTAGGGGTAGAACGCCGGGCGCTCCACGAGCGCACCGACGCGCCGAAGGGCCGCCGCGCCGGGCGATACTGGCTCGTCGAACAGGAGGCTCATACCCCGCGTGGGCCGGATCAGGGCCAGGAGGATCCGGATCGTCGTCGTCTTGCCGGCGCCGTTCGGACCGAGAAAGCCGTAGACCCCGCCACGAGGCACCCGGAGATCGATTCCGGCGACGGCGTCGACGTCGGAGAAGCGCTTGACGAGGCCGCGGGTCTCGATGATCGCCGGTGCATCGGTCACCCGGCGCAGCCTATGCGCCGGCGGAGCCTCTTGGCGAGTCCGGCTCGATCGGGCCGACCGATCGAGAACCATTCGTACCGTCCTGGAGGGGACTTCGGCGTCATCGCGCGACGCGTGGTTTGCGCGCCATCTATGGTGTGAGCACGGGCTGTCGCGTGATCGGCGGTTCCTGCAGCGCGGATGATGGCATCCTGAGGCTGGATTGCGATTCGATGGCTGAGCACGAAACGCCCCTCGACCCCGAGCGGCACGCCGAGGCGAGCCCGTTCGCGAGCTTCGAGCGTCTGGTCCAGACGTGCCGGCGCACGCGAGCTGTGCTCGTCGCGGTCACCCATGAGCGCGCCGGCGATGGCGATGAGGTCCGGTCGATCGTCGCCCGCGAAGCCCTCGCCCACGTCGATGCCGTGCTCGACGGCCTGACCTTCCTCTCGCGTGCCGGCGCCTACACGTCAGAGGAGCTGCGGACGCTCGTCCGCCGAGCGGGGATCGTTGAACCGCCGCGGGCGGGCAGCCCCGAGGCCGCGGTCGGTGAGCACGAGAGCGCCATGGAGCGCGATGCGATTCGGGCATCGGGCTTCGATCTCGTGGCGATCCGGCGGGTCGACGGCCAGACGATCCTGGCGGCCGGGCACGCGAGGGTCGTGTTCTCGGTCATCCCGACGCTGCCGCCGGAGGCGGTTGCGTGGCCGCGGGCCCATCGAACCTACGCCGACATCCCGGTTCCGCGAAGCGAAGCGGAGCTGCTCGAGCGCGTCGAGGAGCTTGCCCGGGTCCTGTGGCGGGTTGCGGAAGGCGAGGATCGCCGCGACGAGCCGCTCCGACGCACGCTCGCGTTCTACGAGGCCGGCTCGCGCCTCTCCGTTCGGGGCGGGTTCGCGGCAGCCTGACCCCACTCCGGGGTATCAGAAATGGCGCCTGCGCTAACATTCGGTCATGACCGACCAGCGCACGATCGCACCGAACGACGACCCGGTCTGCGGTATGACCGTGGACATCGAGACCGCGCGGGGGAAGGGCCTGTCCCTCCTCCATGAGGATCACGAGTACGTGTTCTGCGGCAAGGGTTGCTTCCTGGAGTTCCGCGACGCTCCGGAGACGTATCTCGCCGAGGGCTACGCACCGAGCATGTAGGTAGTGTCTCAGTTTGGCGAGAACCCCAAAGTTGCCGCCAACCGATCCTGAGGTCATGCACCTTTGGGGAAGCGGCTGAGCTTGGTCACGTACGTCGAGATCGACTCAGGCGATTGGCGATTCCAACTACGCGTAGCAGCGGTCTGCGTCTGGCAAGATCACGTCCCTGCTACAACGGGCGCTCGACGGTGCGTCTTGGGTGCTGCCGGGCGGACGCGTCCTGCCACTGGAGGCGACGACGGATGGACTGGCCCGTACGATGCGCTGGGAGATCGCGCAGGAAGTGACGGTCCAGGGCTTGCTGTGGGTGATGGAGTACGTCACCTCGATCGGGCACCGTCCCTTCCACGAGCTGGGCTTCTACTACGCCGTAGCACTGCCCGAGAACAGCGCGTTCCTCGACGCCACCCGCGACCCGTCGAGGCTGCTGTTCTAGGTTGGGCGATTCCGGAACGCGGACCACTCCGGGATCGGTCGGCTGAGGAGCCAGGTGGTGGCGATCGCCAGGACCGGCAGCAGGGCGACAACCGCCACGACCTCGAGCCCCGGCACCACGAGCGGCGAGTGCCTCGTGATCAGCAGCCCCCAGACGGGCAGGAGGCCGGCCGGGACCGCGAGCAGGCCGCCGAGCAGGGCGATGATTCCGGCTCGGGCTGCCGTAATCCGTCGCCGCAGCCCCGGATCCGCGCCCACTGCGAGCAGCGTTTGCTGCTCCGGGCGTGATTCGGCCTCGCCGAGGGCGACCGCGATGCCTGTGACGGTAAGCGCGAAGAGGAGGCTCCCGCTGATGATCACGAACCGGAAGCCGCCGCCCGCGACATCGGGCGGCCGTGCGGTGAACGCATACGTATCTGGGTATTTGCCGACGATCCCCGCGACTGTCGCGATATCGCCGTCGGAGACGGCGTTTCCGAGCCGGAGGATGTAGCGCTCGCTGTGGCCCACGGGGATTCCGAAGCGGGACGCCGTTTCCGGGGAGATCACCGCCCCTGGCAGGTCCTCGCCTGTCACGCCGAGGACGACGACGCTCGCCGATACATCCTGATTCGCGATCGTCGATCCGTCGGTCGTGCTCTCGATGTGGAGCGTCACGGAGGTGAGCGAGGCAGGTCGTTGGGTGAGGGTGACGGCCTTGCCGGCTTCGAGATCAGCGACGGCCGCCCCGGCCCCCAATGCGCGAAGTAGCTCGGCATCGCCCACCGTCACGTTCTGGGCGACGAGTGGGCTGGCGTCGTTCGGGCTGGAAGCCGAGACCCAGATGGAGCGGATGTCGCTGCCCGCACCGGGGATGATCGCGCCGGCGGTCGCGCCGAGGGCGCGGGCGGCCTCCGGACCGGCCTGCGCGACGCCGGGTCCCTGGATGTAGACCTGATCGGGCAGGAACGGCGGTCGAAAGTGGGCCAGGTTCGACGCCTCGACGCTTGCCTGGTAGGCCGCGAGGGCGATCGTCGCTGCCGTGGCAGCCAGGAGGGCCGTGACGATCGGGCCGTTTCGCGACCTGGCGCGAGCCGTATCGCGGAGCGCAATCCGGCTCGCCAGCGGGAGTCGCGCGGCCGGGCCCTCCAGCCGACCCAGGAGCCAGCCGCTGCAGGCTCCGAAGCCGAGGGTTCCGAGGACCGCCCCCGCCAGCAGGAGCCAGACGTTGAGGCTGGCCTGGTTGGCGGCGAGCCGAAGGCCGGCGCCGACGGCCGTCGCGACGATCCCCGTCGCAATGAGGACGATCCCGACGCCGAGGGTTCGTCGCGAGGACGACGCGGGCGGCCGCCTGCCGGAGAGTGCCGTCAGGACCGAGGTCCGCGCGGCAGACCACGCGGGCGCGAGGGCCGCGACAAGCGCGGCGAGGAGGCCCAGCGCCAGCGCCGCGATCATCGTGGGCGCGTCGAGGACGAGGGCCGGATTGCGATGGCCCGTCAGGTCGTCGAGGAACGGCGAGATGGCGAACCCGCCGAGCACCCCGACGATGACACCGGCCGCGGCGCCGAGACCGCCCAGGAGCAATGCCTCCGCCAGCACGGAGCCGGCGAGCTGCCGCGGCGTCGCACCGGCCGCAGACAGGAGGCCGAGCTCGCGTTGGCGGCGCCGCACGCCGACGGCGAACGCCGCCGCCGCAACGAGCGCTGCATCCACGAGCGCCAGGCCCCCGAGGACGATCGTCGTCGGGCCGAAGCTCCCGGCCGCATCGAGCGTCTCGGCGCGGGTAGTCACGATGAACAGCGGCGCCCCTGGTCCGGACGAAGCGATGAGCGCCGGATCGAGCGTCGCGGGATCCGTACCGGCCGGCAGCGCAACGAGCCACGTCCCGGTCTTGTCCGGGCCGCCCGCTGCCGCGAGCTCGGGCGGGACGACGGTGAGGCGGGACCCGAGCTGGAGCTCGTCCTCGACCAAGCCGACGACCGTCGATCGGCCGAGCTCGCGCAGCTCGACCGACGAGCCGATCGAAGCTACCGCGAGCTTCGCGAAGGCACGGCTGATGCTGATCTCGCCGGTGGCCGTCGGCCAGCGTCCATCGACGAGTGTCAGCATCCCCTTCGCAAGACCGTTCGGATCCTCGGAGGCCACGGTGACCGGGATGGCGAGCCCGGGCACGATCAAGGTGGCGCCCATCACGAGGATCGGCTCGATACCTGAGCCCGGCGGCAGCTTCGCGCGGAGAATCGCTTCGTCGCCGCCCTCGCCCGGATAGACGAGCAGGTCGGCCCGGCCCATCCGGTGGGTCGCCACCCGTTCCGCGCTCGGGGTCGAGGTTGCGAGCACCGTCGCGAGCCCGACCATTCCGGCCACCGGCAGGAGGATCAGGACGACGACGAGCGCGCTCCGCCAGCGGCTGCGGACGACGTTTCGGCGACCGATCCGGAGGAGTGCCCGCGTCGTGGATGCGTTCACGCGATCACGCGGGCGCCGCCGCGGCGTAGCTCGCGGCGTCCGCGAGCTCCGGGTTCGGCGCCGGCCGTGCTTCGTCGACCACGCGGCCGTCGCGGAGGAACACGACCCGGTCGGCCCACGCCGCATGCGCCGCATCGTGCGTCACGAGAATCGCGGTGCCGCCGCCGTCGCAATGGACGCGGAGCAGGCGCATCACCGACTCGCCGGTCATCGAGTCGAGCGCACCGGTCGGCTCGTCCGCCAGCAGGATCCGCCGCCCGCCGACGAGCGCCCGGGCGATGGCGACCCGTTGCTGCTCGCCGCCCGACAGGTCGTCCGGGAATCGATCGCCGAGCTCCGTGAGGCCGACCGACCCGAGCGCATCGAGGGCTTCCGCCTGGGCTTCCGCCAGCGGCTTGCCGTCGAGCTCCAGCGGCAGCGACACGTTCTCGCGGGCCGTCAGCCCGGCGAGCAGGTTGAGATCCTGAAAGACATAGCCGACCGTGCGACGACGGAGAATCGCGAGCTCGTGGGGCTTGAGGGTCGCGAGGTCGGTCGCCTCCACGAGCACTCGGCCACCGCTCGCCCGGTCGAGTCCGCCGACGAGTGACAGCAGGGTCGTCTTCCCGGACCCGCTCGGGCCCATGATCGCGACGAGCTCGCCGGCGTCGACCGAGAGCGTCGTCGGATGGAGCGCGACCACCGCGGTGTGGCCGGTCCCGAAGGATCGGCTCGCGCCCTCGAGCTGGACGAGCGTCATGATGGCTGCCTCGTGGTACGGCTGAGCTGGGCGATCCGCGCCTCACAGGCGTCGAGCCAGCGGATCTCGGCCTCGGTCCGGAAGATCAGGGCATCCAGGAGGATCAGGAAGGCGACGTCCTGCTGCGGGTCCGCCTGGGCCTTCCGGCGCGTATACGCCTGGAGCTGCTCGATCGAGGCCTTCCGCTGCCGCTGCACGAGGTTCGTGACGTCCACGTCGCCCGCGGCCACGGCCAGGAGGACCTTGATCGTCAGCTCGTCGCGGGCGGGGGCGTCGGCGACGACCGGCGTCGCGAACCAGGTCTCGAGGGCGACGGCGCCTGTGGCGGTGATCCGGTAGTCGTTGCGGTCGCCGTCGGCTGGCAGCGCAGCGACCAGGCCGTCGCGTTCGAGGCGCTGGAGGGTCGTGTAGACCTGGCCGATGTTGATCGCCCAGGAACCCCCGGTTCGCCGCTCGAACGCCGTCTTGAGCTGATAGCCGTGCGCCGGCGCCTCAGCGAGCAGCGACAGGAGCCCGTACCGAACCGACATGGAACGCTCCGCTTCGAATGTAGATGCGGAGTATGCATACCGAGTATGTACTTGCAAGCCGGCCTCTCGCCCGACGGAGAGAAGAGAGAATTGGTGGAGATGGGGGAGAGTCGAACTCCCCGTCCAGAGCCCTTCGGGAGTGACCACTACGAGCGTGTCCGATCATTTATGTCGACCTCGGGGGCGGGGATCGGCACTCTCCCCTGAGGCCCAGTCACGTGTCTCTAAATCGAGCTTGGTCCCGGACTACGCGACGCTCATCCGGTCTGCAGCCCCGCTGAATGACGCTTCCACGGCCCGCGAGGC
>JBBQTO010000013.1:0-31061 GCA_038234575.1 Candidatus Limnocylindrales bacterium | reverse complement strand
GCTGCGCGCCGAGCCGGCCCTCCGACGGACCGCGGACGAGCTCCGGCGCGCGCGTCCCCGGCCCAAGCGCGACGACGTTCTAACGTCCGCCGAGCTCCGTGTCGCGTCTCTCGTGGCCGACGGTCGCTCGAATCGCGACGTAGCCGCAGAGCTGTCGACGACCGTTTCGACGGTCGAAGCGCACCTGACCCGGATCTACGGCAAGCTCGCCGTTCGATCGCGGACGCAGCTCGCCCGGCGGCTCGCCAGAGAAACGCTAGCGGCGGACCCGGTGGCGGACCCGGCGGCCGAACGCCCGGAGCATTAGAGCAACCGCGTGCCCTGGCTGGACGAGTTTCGGGACGTCATCGAGCTCAGTCGCCGAGCCGCGGGCTCGCCGGGTGAAAGCGAGCTGATCCTCGGCGTCGAGGACCCGATCGCTGGATCGCTCAACGGTGCCGCGGAAGTTGGACGGTTCGCCGACGAAAGTCGCGGCTGGCTCCAGGAGCGGACGGGCCGGGTCGACCGGGTTGCGGTCACCGCATCGGCGGCCAGGACGGTCGCGGAGTTCACCATCGCCGTCACGGAGGGCGGGCGCTCGGCGGTGCTCCCGCTGGCGCTCGTGGTCGAGCCGACGCCGGACGAGCTTCGTCTCAGGATCTACTGCAGCCTCTCGGCCCTCACCCGCACTCGAGTCGTGCGACCCCCGCTCCTCGTTCCGACTCCCGAGGCGCATCCCAACGGTCTTCCGGGTCGGTACCTGCACGCGCTTCGGGCAGGCGACGCGGCCGCCTGCGTCGCGTGCTACGAGGACGACGGCTGCCTGCAGGGCCCCAGCGGTCCTGCCTCCGCCCTGCGCGGCAGGCAGAACCTCGCCGTCGAATACCCGCGCCACCTCGAGCGGGGCGGAATCGTGCTCGAGCCGTGCTCGCTGACGGCGAACGACGAGCGAACCGCGGTCGAGTTCAACATCGTTCGCTGGGGCGACGTCGAGCTGGTCCCTCAGGCAGGACTCTCGGTCTATCAGCTGGGCCCGACCGGCCGGATCCTGCGCAACCGGGTCTACGACGACGTCGCCCGGCCATGGGGCTGAAGAGAGTTTAGAAAACTCGCGCCTCGGTGGCCGCGCGTTCGTCGATGACGACCGTGCAGGTCGAGCAGTACCAGCGCGCTTCGAGCGGCGTACCGCACAGTTCGTGACGCAGCGGATCGGAGTCCTCGGAGCGGCGCGAGCCCCAATCGGCAAGGAGGCGAAGCGCGCCGGCGAGGTCGTGGCCAGCCGACGTGAGCTCGTACTCCATGCGCGGCGGGCGCTCCGAGTAGGGGCGGGCGAGGACCACCCCTTCGCGTTCGAGGCGGCGAAGCCGGTCGGTGAGGATGTTCGGGGCGATCCCGACGCCCTCGGCGAGCTCGTTGAAGCGACGCGAGCCATCGAGCAGCGCCTCGACGATCAGGAGGCTCCAGCGGTCGCCGACCCGCTCGAGCGCGAGCTCGAGAGGAGTGGCCGGCTCATCGGATCGGGGCGGCATCGGGGTCATGGTAGGCGACATGGGGGCTTGCCAGCCGGAGTATGCGGTAGTAACTTGCAAGTCGCAAGTCACTCGCCAGGTGACCGATCCAGCATCGCAATCAACCCAGGAGATCGCCCGACCATGACCGCCCTCGAAGACCTCCAGTCTGCCATCACCGCCGTCGCCGATCGCGTCGGTCCAGCCATCGTCGGCATCGGCTCGCGCCAGCGCGGCTCGGGCGTCGTCCTCGCGGACGGCAAGGTCCTCACGAACGCCCACAACATCCGCGGCGACGAGGTGACCGTCACCTTCGCCGACGGCCGTTCGACTCGCGGCCAGGTTGCCGGAATCGACTTCGACGGCGACCTCGCGGTCGTCAACGTCGACACCGCCGGCGCGAAGGCGCTCGACTGGGCCGACGGCGGCTCGGTCGCCCTCGGGACTCTCGTGTTCGGCGCCGCAGCGACGTCCGGCGGCGGCTCGCGGGTCACCTTCGGCACCGTATCGGCGGTGGCTCGTGCGTTCCGTGGCCCTGGAGGCCGACGCATTGCCGGCAGCATCGAACACACGGCTCCCCTCGCGTCGGGCTCGTCCGGCGGGGCGCTCGTGGACGCCAGCGGCGCCTTCCTCGGCCTGAACACGAACCGCATCGGCGAGGGCTTCTACCTCGCGCTGCCGGCGGACGCCACGCTCCGGGATCGGATCGACGCGCTCGGTCGCGGCGAGTCGACATCACGTCGCCGCCTCGGCGTCGCGGTCGCGCCGGCGCATGCCGCCAGCCGCCTCCGACGATCGGTCGGGCTCCCCGAGCACGACGGCATCCTCGTTCGCGGCGTTGAGGACGGCAGCGATGCCGACCGCGCCGGCATCCAGGAGGGCGATCTCCTCTTCGAGGTCGCCGGCAAGACGATCACCGACGGCGACGAGCTCGTCGAGGCGCTCGCTTCGGCCCCGACCCCGTTCGAGGTCAAGATCGTCCGAGGGACCGACGAGCGGACCGTCGTCGTCGGCGCCGGCGAGGCCACTGGCGAGGCGTAGTCCGATGGCCATCGCAGAGCGCCCGGTGGGCGTGCCATTTGGCGACGTCGGCTCGCCCGAGCCTGACGAAGACGACGTCGCGGTTCTCGATGCGTACTCGGCGGCGGTCAGCGCCGTCGCCGAGACGCTGATCCCGTCGGTCGCGAGCGTTCGCGTGACCCGGCCGACGGGTGGCTGGACGGCCGCGGGCTCGGGTTCGGCGGTCTCCTTCACGTCGGATGGCTATCTCGTGACGTCCGCCCACGTCGTCGCCGGCACGGATCGCGGCTCGGCGGCATTCGTGGACGGCAGCGAGCGTGAGTTCCGCGTCGTCGGGCGGGATCCACTCTCCGATCTCGCGGTCCTCCGCGCCGACGGCGACCTGACGCCGGCCCGCCTTGGCGACGCGGCGCGACTCAAGGTCGGCCAGCTCGTGGTGGCCATCGGCAACCCGCTCGGATTTGGCGGGTCCGTCACCGCGGGCGTCGTCAGTGCGCTCGGTCGCTCGATGACGACGCGCGACGGCCGTTCGAGCCGCCTCGTCGAGAACGTCATCCAGACCGATGCGGCGCTCAACCCCGGCAACTCGGGCGCGGCGCTGGCCGACTCGCGCGGGCGTGTGGTCGGAATCAACACTGCTGTCGCCGGGATCGGGCTCGGGCTCGCGGTCCCGATCGATGCCTCGACGCGGGCGATCCTCGGCTCGCTCATGCATGAAGGCCGCGTCCGCCGGGCGTACCTCGGGATCGTTGGCGGGACGCGGCCCCTGCCACCTTCGCTCGCCCATGACCTCGGTCGCGGCAAGGCGCTCGAGGTCGTCCAGCTCCTCGACGGCACGCCCGCATCGAAGGCCGGCGTCCGACCCGGCGACCTGATCGTGGAGGTCGACGGTCGGGCCATCGAGAGCGTCGCCGATCTCCAGCGTGTGCTCGTCGGCGACCTGGTGGGACGAGGCGTGAGCCTCCGAATCGCGCGCGGCAACCGGCTGCTCGATCTCGCGCTGACGGCGACCGAGCTCGTCTGACCGAGCCCCGCCGCCGCTGCTGCGTTCGCGAGCGCTACTCCAGAGCGGCTACTCGCGCCCGGCGTCCAGGAACGCGAGCGCGGCGGCGGCCAGGATCGGCGAATAGACCACGTTGTAGTGGGTCGCGTTCGGGATGATCGCGAGGGCGTGCCCACCGGCCGGGCGGCCTTCGCCCATCCACCCGCCGTCGCGCTGGCCGCCTCCGAGGAGCTCGAAGATCTCAACGTAGTGGCTCGGCGGCGCCATGTCGGCATCGGCGCAGGCGATGAGCGTCGGAACCTCGAGATCGCGGACGACATCGGTGAAGTCGAAGTCCTTGCCCATCGCCGCCCCGATCTTGCCGAGGAGCTTCGGGAAGTCCTCGGGCCGCGGTGCGACCCGCTGGTAGAGCTCGTACATCGGCGTCTCCTTCATGAACGCCGCCGCCTCGGGCCCGACCTGTTCCTGCTGGGCAAGCATCTCCGGGTAGATCGCGTTGCGCCGGATGTTCGCCGAGAGAAGGACAGCCCTGCCGAGGAGCTCGGGATACTTCGCCGCCGTGAAGAACGCCACCCCGCCGCCGAGCGAGTAGCCGAACACGTCGGGCTTCTCGAGTCCCAGATGGCGGATGAGCGCGGCGATGTCGTCGGCCATGAGCTTGATGTCGAGCGGCCGATCGATGTCGGCCGTCCGGCCGTGTGCCTGGAGGTCGACCACGATGCACTTGTGGGTCGCAGCAAGGGCCGGGAGGATCGCGCCGAACATCTCGCCCGATCCGAGCCCGCCGTGGAGCAGGACGAGCGGCCTCCCCGAGCCGTCGGTCTCGTAGTAGAGGTTGATCCCGTTGACGTCAGCGTACTCGCCGGTGCCGCGCTGCTCGATGGTCAGATCGGTGGTGGTCATGGCGCATCTCCTCGAGTTGGATGAAGTGGTCTCACCGTAACGTCGAGTGAGATTCCGCGGATTCGACACGGCTCCGTGGAAGATCTCCGGCTCTAGACTTCCGGCGTGAATCAGCCGCTGCGGAACGCCCTGCCGTACGCGGCCCTCGCCGCGATCGTCGTCGGGTTCGTGAACTTCGGTTGGTTCTTCTCGAGAGTTTGGCCCAGGGCGGCGACGCGCTGAATGGATTCGTTCGGGACGGCCGGTACTTCGTCGGCAGCCACGGCACCTATACCGAGGTCTCGCGGGCCGCGTGGGAATGGAGCCGCGTCCATGCGATCAGCCTATTCCTGACGCAACCGCTGGCTCTCGCGAGCATGGCCTACCTGCTGATTGGCTTCATCTTTCCGAGCATGATCACGCCGCGCTCGGCCGCCGCAGGGACCGGTCGCGTGCAGCAGGTTCGGGAGTCGGGTCCGGCGATCGCAGCGGGACGGACGGCGGGCCGGATCGGGATGCTCCGATTGGGCGGCCCCCTCATCGAGGTGTCCGTGCATCCGGCGGGCTTCGTCGTGAAGCCCATCTTCATGGCCCCAAGGCCATCCTGCGATCGGAGATCCGGGAGCTCACGACCCTCCGTGGCCCGCTTCGCCGCGGCCCCAAGCGCGAGATCGCCCGCAGACGGCCGCGCCGGTTGGAGCTATGGCCTGCCGCCCCACGATGCGGCGCCGCCCGGGATCATCGCGACGATGGAGATCTTTGGTCTCCTGGTCGGGGTCGCGCTCGTGGCCGCCGGGATTCTCTGGGCCATCCCGACCCTCGGAGCAGGCGGCTGGGTCTGGACGCTCGTGATCGCCGGCATCACGGTCGTGAACGTGGTGCGCGTCGTGAAGCGTCGGTAGGCTTCGCCGACCCCGTCATCGCATCTCGGTACAGTGGGTCGATGGACCATTTCGCCGGCAATCGGTTGATCGGCGGCCGGCTCGGGCTCCTGGAGGTCGCATGGCCGTCCGCGACCGGCTAATCGCCGCAACCGCTCGCCTGATCTCGATCGCCGACGATCCCGGGGACGACGACGACGTCCGCCTGCGGAAGCGGGCCGGCGTCGGCGCCGGCTTGATCACGGCGTTGGCGCCGTGGTTACTCCCCTTCGAATCGCCGGCCGCCGGTCTCGGCCTCGCCATGGCCGGGGCGCTCTCCATCTTCAGTGCCGTGAACCTCGCCGTGCTGGCGAGGACGCGACGGTTCGAGCGATACGTCGTCGCCCTGATCGCCACCGGTCCGGTTTTCGTCTTCAGCACGAACGTCCTCGCCGGTGGCGTCACCGGCGGGAGCGCCGGGTTCGTGTGGGCCTTCCTCACGCCCGCCTACGCGCTGATCGCGCTGGGGCCTCGGCGCGCGACCCCGTGGTTCCTCGTCTTCGTCGCGACGGTCGTCCTCGCCGTGGTCCTCGATCCGATCGTCCGGACTTGGATCGCCCCGCCGCCGTACTTCATCCAGGTGATCTTCTACGGCCAGAACGTCATCGTGCCGCTGACGATCACGTTCCTCCTGCTGCGCTACACGGACCTCCGCCGGCGAGCCGCGGAGGCACGCTCCGACGAGCTCCTGACGAACGCAATCCCGCGCTCGATCGCCCAGCGCCTCCGGCACGGCGAGTCGCGATCGCGGAGACCTATCCGGAGACCACGGTTGTCTTCACGGACGTCGTGAGGTTTACGCCGTGGGCGCAGGCAACGGATCCCACCCGGCTCGTGTCACTCCTTGACGACCTCTTCACCCGGTTTGACCGGTTGGTGGCTGAGCACGGCCTCGAGAAGATCAAGACGGTCGGCGACGCCTACATGGCCGTAGCGGGTGCGCCCGAGCCACAGCCGGACCACGCCCGGCGAGTCGTCGCGTTCGCCCGCGGCGCCCTCGCCGAGGAGGCGCATTGGCGGCAACAGAACGATCTAGACCTGCAGATCCGCGTCGGCATCGCGAGCGGGCCGGTCATCGGCGGCGTCATCGGCCAGCAGCGGATCCTCTTCGATCTCTGGGGCGCCACGGTCAACATCGCGGCACGAATGGAATCGAGCAGCCTGCCGGGCCGAATCCAGCTCACCGCAGAGACGCGAGACCTCATCGGCGACGACGAGGCGAGCGCGTGCCAGGCGCGGACGCTCGACGTCAAGGGCCTCGGCTCGATGACGACGTATCTGCTCGCCGAGGCCTAATCGAGCAGGTTGTAGGCCCCCAGGGTCAGGAACTCGGCGAAGTCGTCGTCGAGCACGAGCCGGTCGAGCACATCGGCAGCGGCCGCGAGGTGGATGCTCCCGCCGACGGCTCCTCCCAGCTTCGCGAGCTCTTCCCGGCGGATCGCCCGATACCGATCGGCATCGAACATCGAGCTGTCGTCGAGGGCGGCGCCGGCCGTTCGCCACTGCCAGAGTTGGCCCCGCGAGATCTCGGCCGTGGCCGCGTCCTCCATGAGGTTGTTGATCGCCGCCGCTCCGTTGCCGCCCAGCCAGGCGTCGAGGTACTGGAGGGCGACGCTGATGTTGAGGCGCACGCCCGCCTCGGTGACCCTGCCGCCGGGCACCCGCAGGTCGAGGAGATCGTTGGCCGACACGGAGACATCCTCCCGTAGACGAGCCTTCTGGTTCGGGTTCGATCCCAGGACGGCGTCGAAGATCTCGGTCGCCAGCGGGACGAGGTCCGGATGGGCGACCCAGGTCCCGTCGAAGCCGTCGCTCGATTCGCGCTCCTTGTCCTCGCGGACCCTGGCCATGGCCGTGGCGTTCACGGCCTCGTCGCGGCGCGAGGGAATGAAGGCCGCCATGCCACCGATCGCGTGCGCGCCGCGGCGGTGACACGTCCGGACCAGGAGCTGCGTGTAGGCACGCATGAACGGGGTCGCCATTGTCAGCTGGGCGCGGTCCGGCAGCATCGGGGTGGTGGGACCGCGGAACTTCTTGATGCAGCTGAAGAGGTAGTCCCAGCGGCCAGCGTTGAGGCCCGCAGCATGCTCGCGGAGCTCGTATAGGATCTCGTCCATCTCGAATGCGGCGAGGATCGTCTCGATCAGGACGGTCGCCCGGATGGATCCCCTGGGGATCCCGAGCGCGGCTTGGACATAGAGGAAGATCTCATTCCAGAGGCGCGCCTCGGCGCGGCCCTCGAGCTTCGGCAGGTAGAGGTACGGCCCGCTCCCCCGGCTGAGCAGCTCGGCCCCGTTGTGGAAGAGGAACAAGCCGAAGTCGAACAGGCTCGCCGAGACGGCTTCGCTATCGACGAGCAGGTGGCGTTCGACGAGGTGCCAGCCGCGCGGCCGCTCGAGCAGCGTCGCGATCTGGTCGTTGAGGCGGTAGGCCTTGCCCTCGGGGCTGTCGAAGGTCAGCTCGCGTCGAACGGCGGCCCGGATCGCCACCTGGCCACCGACGACGTTCGCCCACGTCGGCGAGAGGGAATCCTCGAGATCGGCCATGAAGACGCGGGCGCCCGAGTTCAGGGCGTTGATCATCATCTTCGGCTCGGCCGGCCCGGTGATCTCGACCCGCCGGTCGTCGAGATCGACTGGTGCACCCGCTACGGTCCACTGCGCCGCGCGGACATCAGCGGTCTCGGCGGGAAAGTCCGGCCGGACCCCGGCGTCCAGCTCGGCCTGGCGCTCGACCCGGGCCTCGAGGATCGCCTTCCGCTCAGGCCCGAAGCGACGCTGGAGGTCGGCGACGAACGCGAGGGCGGCCGGGGTCAGGATCGCGTCGGCGCCGACGACGGTGGATAGACTGACGGCAACTCCCTGGGTCGACAGCGCAGCCGGCTGAACGTCACTCATGCCTTGGGGCACCCCGTATTTCCTTCGCGGAAGGCACGCCGTAAACCCGTACCCATCCGCGCAAACGACATGCTCGAACGCAGGTGGCGGTCAGGCTCGGAGGCACATTCTCGCCCGCCGAACCCGATGGTGCCGGACCGTAACGGTTCCTGACCCTTCCCCCGATCCGCAAGCGGGTGGCTTAGCCCGGACCCACACTGGGTCGGTGAGGCAGACCGAATCCCTGCGCGTGAGCCCGGAGCAGGTCCTGCGATATCGCGCCCGGGTGAGCCACCTCGACGCGAAGCTGCCCGCCGGCTCGTTCGCGAAGGCCGCCTGGGGCGGGCTGCAGGATTCCGTGCCGCGGGCGGGCGTCATCTCGCTGCACGCACGGGTCATGGCGACGAAGCCGGATTCGTGGGAGGACCCATCGGTGGTCCAGATCTGGTTCCGGGGCGGCGCCGACTACATCGTCCCACGGGTGGATGCGGGCGTCTTCACGCTCGGATCGAGCCCCCGTGACGCTGAGCGGGCCGCCGAGCTCGACCGCCTCGCGGACGACATCCACCGGGCCTCCGACGGGCAGATGACGAATGTCAAGGACGTCTCGAAGCTCCTCGGGCACGCCCATCAGCTGGGCCTCCGCGTCTCCGGCCTGACCGGCCGGGTCCACATTCGCTGGGACGCGAGCCGCATCTGGTTGATCCCAGTCGATCGCCCCGAGATCGATCCCGAGGACGCCCGGCGCGAGCTCGCCCGACGGTTCCTGCATTGGTTCGGACCGACCACGAAGCTCGCGCTGGCACGCTGGACGGGCGTCATGGCGCGCGATGCCACGGCGACGTGGCGCGCGATCGAGCCCGACCTTGCCGCTGTCGAGATCGAGGGCGCGCCTGGGCAGCGATTCATGCTCGCCGCCGACCTCGACACCATCGCGGGAGCCAGGCCGGTCTCGGGCGTCCGGCTCCTGCCCTTCGGCGACGCGTTCACGAAGCTCGACCCGGAGCTGCTCGTCCCCGACGAGGCGCTACGGGAGGGGGTCCTGCCGCGGCTCGGTCAGGGCAAGGGCTACATCCCGGGCGCGATTCTCGTCGACGGCGCGATCGTCGGTGGCTGGCAGCGCCAGCAGCGGAAGGTCACGCTCCACCCGTTCTGGGTGCTGCCCGCCCACGTCCGCGAGGCGATCGAGGCGGAAGCCCTCGGCTTTCCGATCGACGCTCGATTTCCGGCCAGGGTGGCCTGGGCTTGAGGCTCAGGCACTCAGGGACGCCGACGGCTCGATCGGCGATAGATGCGGTTCGTGCGTCCGGCCCAGTCGGCCACGGCGTCGCGGAGCTCGGGCGGCTCGACGACCTCGATTTGGGGTCCCATCGACAGCACGTCGATGGTGGAGCCTTCCACTGAACCGAGACGAAAGGTCGCGTGGACCCAGCCGTGCTTGTCCGATGGGATATCGCGTTTGACCCGCAGTGGCTGGAGGCGTCCGAGCAGCGCCGCGAGTCGTCGGCCTTCGGGCGAAATTCGCACGGTTGCGCGTCGTGGCCTGCCTGGCCGCCGCTCGCTCGCTCGCCATTCGGCCGGGGTGGTCAGTTCAGGCGCGTATCCCTCGAGGAGCTGGAATCCACCGCCCGGTCCACGGGTTGCATAGACGGGAACGCCGGCGCTCGACAGTGCCTCGATGTCCCGCAACACAGTCCTTTCGGTGACCTCCAGTCGCTCGGCGAGCTCGGCCGCGGTGTGGCGACCCTGCTGTTGGAGGATCAACACGAGGCTGAGCAGTCGCCCGGCACGCATGACGAGCAGTCTCGCGCAATATCGAATGCATGACAAGAGATGTCAGTCTTCATCTCTTACCGTCCCATTCAGCGAGATTGACGCCGACTGAAGGAGGACCATGGCAACCGTTGACGTCGAAGGCGCCGGAACACCAAACGATCCGTGGGTCCTGACGACCCCACCGGGGACATCCGAGTTCGAGGCTTACCGTGATCCCGACGCAGAGCCTCCGGCACTCGTCGTGCAGGTCGGCGCCACGGAGCTGCGGTACCACCTGCGTTGCATCGACGATCTGCACGCGATGCTCAAGCAGAACGGCGATTGGATGCCATTGGGCGTCGCCGACGAGCAGAAGGACGCCAAGCCAGACACGGTCGAGGCCTGGGGTCGATCAGCCGACAACCCCGTCGGCGGCTGGTATGGCTTCAAGAAAGGCCTGCGCGGCCGGTTCGGGAACTACGTGCCGCCGGTGCTC
This sequence comes from Candidatus Limnocylindrales bacterium, assembly GCA_038234575.1. Lineage (GTDB taxonomy): Bacteria > Chloroflexota > Limnocylindria > Limnocylindrales > CSP1-4 > UBA5189. The sequence goes on along the minus strand of JBBQTO010000013.1, from coordinate 20,622 downwards.
GAGGCGCTCGGGCTCGCCGAGCTCGAGCACAACCCCCGCAACAACCGGATGCGAGCGCTCTGATGGCGAAGGGTTATCACGTCAGCCGGCGCATCGACGCGCCAGCTGAACGGGTCTGGGGCTTGCTCACCGACGCGTCGACCTATCGCGACTGGAACCGCGCCGTGGTCAGCATCGAGGGCACCATCGCGTTGGGCAACACGATCTCTCTGGTGTCGATCGTGAACCCAAAGCGGGTGTTTACCTTGAAGATCACGGACGTGGCCCGTCCCAACCGCCTGGTCTGGAGCGACGGCATGCCGTTGGGGTTGTTCAAGGGAGAACGGACCTACCGTCTCGACGAACGAGACGGAGCCACGGAGTTCTCGATGACCGAGCAGTTCAGCCATCCCCGACTTGACCGCCTCATTCAACCTGTTCGCCGACAGTCTCAAGAGCGCCGCAGAGGCCCACACTGGTTGATCAGCCTCGCGTGACCACCCGCCGCCACAGACCGGTGGCTGACGTTCGGTTCATCGATATGAACCCACGGTCGCGCCTGCCAGTACCCATCGCATGAACGGCTTCGACGGCGACGAGCTCGATTTCTGGCTCGGGACCTGGGACGTCACCTGGGGTGAGCACGGGTCTGGGGGGGGGCCTCGCCGGACGACGGCGCAACGTGGGAATCCCGCTGGGAGATCGACTACCGGCGGGCGTGACACCTGGCAGGCCGCTTCACGCCAGCCGATACACGCTCCCGCGCTTGAGCTCGAGGTCCTCGAGCTCGGTCGTCGTGCGGACGTCGTAGCTAACGAGCTCGACGAGGTCCGCCGTCGGCAGGTAGCGCCGGCCCGGATCCCCGACGACGACATCGATGCCGCCGTCGCGCGCCCGGCGGAGCCAGGGCAGCACCCGTTCGGCAAGGCGGGCCTCGTGCCAGCAATCGCCGGCGAGGATCACGTCGACCTCCGGCGGCTCGTCGTCGAGGACGTCTCGGCGCAGCGCCGCGACGCGGACCCGGTTGGCTCGCGCGTTGAGGCCGATCGCGGCTGCGGAGAATGGGTCGATATCCACGCCCGTCGCCGTCGTGGCTCCGGCCTGCATCGCGGCGATCGCGCAGATCCCGGAGCCCGAGGCGAGGTCAAAGACGCGCCGGCCGGCAACGGCCTCTGGATGGTCCCGGAGATAGCTGGCGATCGCCAGCCCGCCGGACCAGGCAAACGCCCAGTACGGCAGCGCCGCCTCCGGATCGCCGGTCTCGACCTGGACCGCGCGCCACAACGGCAGGACCTCCTCCGCCAGGTGGAGCCGCAAGCCCGGCAGCCCCGGGACGGTCCTGAGCTCGGTGTGGCGCAGGACGAATGCTCGGGCAGAGCTGGCCATGGGATCGCGGCGCCGGTCGGCTCAGCTCGAGCCGATGACCCGGAGCAGGAGCTCGAATCCGTCGGTCGAACCGGACCAGCGCCGTCGGAGATCCTCGACGCCCATCCGGCGCCGAACGAACCGCATCGCGACGACCGCGACCACGATGTCGTCGATCGGTCCCAGGACGGGGATGAACTCCGGGATCAGGTCGATCGGCGAGATGATCCAGGCGACGAGGCCCACGAGGACGACGCGAACGTCGACCGGGGCCTTCGGGTCACCGATGAGCGACCGGAGCAGCCTCAGGACATCGGGCACGATGGCGAGCACCTCGCGGATCGCCACGCCTTTCGGTCGGAACAACCAGAAGAGCACGAGGACCGCGACCCACACCTGGGCGATCCCGATGGCGATCCCAACCACGACCCGGAGGTCCATCAGATCGACAACTCTAGCCGCGGGTCCACGGCGCCCGCGTCGAGCGCGGCGGCCCCGAGGAACGCCACGAAGCGTTCCATGCCGCGCCGGAGCGCCGCGCCGAAGATCGGGTCGTCTCCGAGGGCACCGTCCTCGAGCCAGAGGCCGAGGATGACGAGCGTCATCGACCCCCGGTCGAGCTTCGCGTCGAAGCGACCCACGAGCCGGTCCGCCCACAGGATCGGCAGCACGTAGTAGCCGAACCTGCGCTTCTCGAGCTTGTCGTAGACCTCCCACTTGTAGTCGAAGTCGAAGATGGCCCGAGTCCGATCCCGGTCGGCAATGACCGGATCGAGCGGCGAGAGGAAGGTGACTTCCTCGGTCGTCGTCGTATCCAGCGGCTTCCAGCTGCGGGGCAGGCGTCCGGCGACGAGCGCCTCGAGGGCCGGGCGGTCGGATGCGAGGGCGACGTGGCTCTGCTTCAGCCCTTCGATCTCGACCTCGATGAGCTTCCCTTCATCGACCATCCGCTCGCGCCAGGCCTTGACCTCACGGGCGGAGAGGTCCCGCTCGATCGTCCAGCGGGCGCCGTTCAGCCTCGAGACGCCGGCAGCCGCGACCGCCTTCAGGAGGAGGAAGTCGTCCGCATCGGCCTCCGGTGCTTCCTCGAGCAGGGCCGCCGGGGCGACGGCCTCGGACGGCGCGTAGACCCGTTCGAACGTCGGGCTACGGCGCGTGACCATCGCCTCGCCGGTTCGCCACAGGTAGTAGAGCGCCAGCGCGCTGTCCTTCCGGCCGCGGTAGCTGTGAACGCGCGCCCGATCGGCCATCGCAAAGTCGCGGTTCGTGAGCTCGCCCCGCTCGTGTAGGAGCTCCCGAACCTCCGCCACGGCGCCGCCGTGGGCCTCCATGTACGGCCACATCCGGCCGTACCTCCGCTCGCGACGCATCACGACCCGGTAGTACGGCAGCTCCTCGATCGGCCGGACCGCGAGCCAGCCACCCCATTCGAAGAACCGGCGCTGGTCGTAGGTGAGCCGCGCCCAGTCGTCCTGGCGGTAGCCGATGACCCGGCTCTGGAGCGCGAGGTCCTGGGCCCGGGCGATGACCTGCAACGGGTCCAGCTGGAGATGCTCCATCGTCCGCATCGCCTGCTCCGTCCCGGGCAGGCCGCGCCAGCGTCGGCCGGGCCACAGGCCCTGGCGACCCAGCAGGAAGCGTCGCGCGACGTCTCGGGAGATCCGCATCCCGGGACGATAGCGGCGAGACACCACGCGCGAGGCGATGGACTGGCTTCGGCGCTTACGAGGCGAACGCCCAGTACGGGTGGCGCGTCTCGCCAATCCTCCGGCCGGAGAGCGATTACCGTGGGCAGATGACCGCGAATCGCGCCCTTGATGCGAGCCAGCGCTGGCTCCGTTTCGGAGGGCGGCATCACGTGGGGCCCATGGCTGCCGCCGGCTCGGTCGTCGCGGTCGCCGGCGATCTCGTCGGATTTCATGCGACCGACCCGATGACTGTGTACCTGTCGGCCTGGGCGCGGGTCCTGGGCTTCCAGACGGCAGATCTCGATCGCGCACTCTACGACGACCGGAGCCTCCTCAAGATCCTCGGGATGCGGCGGACGATGTTCGTCGTGCCGATCGAGCTTGCGGGCGTGATCCAGGCGGCTTGCAGCGAGTCCATCGCGAAGGGTGAACGGGCCCGCCTCTACCGGATGATCGCCGACGCCGGCATCACGAAGGACCCCGATCGCTGGCTCGAAGTCGTCGAGGCGGAAACGCTGGCCGTCCTGCACTCTAAGGGCGAGGCCACGGCTGCGGAGCTCACGAGGGAGGTCTCCGGGCTCCGGGCGCGGATCCAGTTCGGCACGGGGCGGAAGTGGGCCGGCGAGGTCGGCGTATCGACGCGCCTGCTGTTCCTCCTCGCCACCGAAGGCCGGATCATCCGCGGCCGACCGAAGGGCGGGATCACGAGCAGCCTCGATCGCTGGGTCCTGATGGATCGCTGGGTCCCGGGAGGCCTGGCGACGATGCCGAAGGCCGCCGCCCAGATCGAGCTGGTTCGGCGGTACCTCGGCGTGTACGGGCCGGCAACGCTCGTCGACGTGAGCTGGTGGACGGGCTGGACGATCGGCGAGACGCGAACGGCCCTGGCGGCGAGCGGGGCGATCGAGGTCGACCTGGGCGATGGCGGCGGGAGACCTGGCTATGTCCTGTGGGATGCAGCGGCCCGGCCGGACGCCGCAGCGCCGGAGCCATGGGTCACGCTGCTGCCCGCGCTCGATCCGACGGTCATGGGCTGGCAGCAGCGCGACTGGTATCTCGGCGAGCACAAGGCGAAGCTCTTCGACCGGAACGGCAACGCCGGACCGACGATCTGGTCGGAAGGTCGAATTGTCGGCGGCTGGGCCCAGCGCGCGGACGGCGAGCTCGCGCTCCGATTCCTCGAAGACGTCGGCCTGGAGGTGAAGGACCGCGTCGAGACCCGGGCGGCTGACCTCCAGACCTGGCTGGGCGCAGTCCGGTTCGTGCCGCGCTTCCGGACGCCGCTGGAGCAGGAGCTCAGTGCCTGACGTGGTCGCCATGCCGTCGGTGCTCGAACCAATCACCGGCCCGTTCATCGATGACCTGCAGGGAATGCTCGGGCCCCAGCTCGTGGCCGTATACCTCTACGGCTCGGCGATCACGGGTGGGTTCGAACCGGACTTGAGCGACCTCGACCTCGTCGTTGTGATCGAGTCGGACGCGCGACTCCTTGACCTCTCGCGGATCGAGGTCCTGCACGATCGCCTCGCGGCGCGCCACCCTGACTGGACCGATCGCCTCGACATCGCCTACGTCGGACGGCCGACCTTGGCGACGTTCCGCTCTGGTGGGACGGTCGCCTCCGTCAGCCATGAGGACGCGCTCCAGCTCTACGACGACGCCGATGGTTGGCTCCAGACCTGGTACCTCGTTCGTCATGCGGACACCGCCCTCCTCGGCCCGCCGGTCGCCGACGTCATCCCACCGATCGAGCGGCGGGAGTTCGTGAACGCCGTCGCGCGCGACACGGATCGGATCGTCCGGCGCCTGGCAACCGAGCAGCGGCCGGGCCTTGTCGCCTACACCATCCTCACGCTCTGCCGCGTGCTGCGTGCCCTCCACGACGGCGCGATGACCTCCAAGCAGGAAGCCGCCGCATGGGTCTCGGATCGGATGCCGGACGCGCGACCTGCCATCGATGAGGCTCTCGCCGTGCGGGCCTCCGGCGGGCGGCAACCGTTTTCGCCGGCTGGTCGCGTCGCCGTCCTCGCGCTCGTCGCCGAGCTCGGCGCCGAGATTCGCGAACGTCGCGGCGCGGCGCCGGGCACCGACGTGAGTACGATCTGAGCGCAACGAACAGGAGGAATAGGCATGGAGACCATCGCCGTGATCCTGAGCGTCAAGCCGGATCAGGTCGCCGCGTTCGAGACCGGATTTCGCGAGCACGAGCTCCCGATCTGGGAGGACTACAAGGCTCGCGGGATCCTCCTGAGCGCCTCGATCGCGAAGATGGGCATCTCGTCCGTCCCGCGCGGCGACACGGTCCAGTACCTGATCGCAGTTGTGTTCAGGGACGGCGAGGGCCATCACCTCCACGACAATGATCCGCGCTTCAATGCGTGGAACGCGTTGGCCGACGCGTACCAGGTCGGCGGCGGGATGGCCTTCGGCGGCGAGACGCTGATCCAGGTCGGCCTCTGACCCGATGCCGTTCGACCTGCCCCGAAGCCTGATCTGCCTCGTCGCGACGGTCGTCGCGGCGGCGGCGGCCGTGGCCGTCGCGAGGGACACCGGCATGGCGGGCTACGACCTCGCGACGGGCGTGTTCTCGCTCGAGGCCATCGTCTTGGTGGCCCTGACACTGCTCCCGTCGAGAGGCCGCTGGTCCGACCGCCGCCGGGGCTTCACCCGCGTCTTCACTTCAGCGTCGATCGCCGTGGGGCTCGTGCTCGTGGTGTTCACCGGGGCTCGTGTAGCGGGCGATCTCGCGAGCGGCTATGTGCTGCCAACCGTCTTCGGGATCGCCTCGACGACATGGACAGACATCGCGACATTTGGGGTACCCATCCTCCTCGCGATCACGGGATCCGATCTCCCGGACCAACTCAGCGCGCGGTCCTAGCCGGGGAGCGCCGCCGACAGGAGTGCGGGGCCACCGGCGCCATTCGCGGGCCCGAGCGTCACGATCAGCCGCCCACCGGACCACAGCGACGGGCCGCCCGGCTCGCTCGGGTGTTGCCACCAGTAGCCGATCCCCTGTTGGAAGGACATGTCCCCGACCGGCGTGCGCGTCCCGGCCTTCTCGACCCAGCAGCGATACGCGAGCCCGGGATCGGGCGGATTGAGCCCGCTTGCGATGACGACCGAATCGGTGTCCGACCAGGCGACGAGGCCGGACGCCGTCCCACTTGCCGATGCGAGGGGGATGCTCGTGTGACCGGGGTCGGCGAGGATCTCCTCGGTCGACCGGATGAGCCGGGCAAGCTCGACCGACTCGGCCCGAGCCACGTCGGCCTGGTGGGCCCGATCGATGGCGACGGCCCCCGCGCCGGCCAGCGCGACGACCAGCGCCGCTGCGAGTCCGAGCCACCATCGACCTCGCGAGGATCCAGCAGTGCCAGGAATGAGCGGCGCCACCACAGCCAGGCCCGACCCCGAGCCTGCGGCGAGCGACGCCTCCTGCCTCGGGATCCGGGCGACCGTGGCACGAAGCCCGGGCGGGAGAGCGATCGGCTGATCGTCGAATGGCGCCACCGAGCCCTGGACCGGTGCGTAGCCGAGGACCTCGATTACGGCGGCATGCGTGCCGCGCCAGGCCGCGACGTCGGCGGAGCAGGTCGCACAGCCCGCGACGTGGGCGCGGAGCTCCTCGGCCTCGGGCGATCGATCTTGATCGAGCGCGAGGAAGGCCCGCGGCTCCAGCGCGAGGTCGGCCAGCCGCTCGTGCGCCTCAGCGTGCTGCATCGGGCGATCCCTCTCCGGGCGCGAAATCTGGAACGCGAACGAGCGCCTGGCGCAGGTGGGCGAGGGCCCGCCGTGTCCGCGACTTCACGGTTCCCAGCGGCAGTCCGAGCCGCTCCGCGATCTCGTGCTGGGTGAGACCCTCGCGATAGGCGAGCGCGACGACCTCGCGCTCGTGACCGGCCAGATCCGCAAGCGCAGTCCGAACCACCGCGCCCGACCAGCTCCGCTCCAGGAGGACCGCTGGGTCGCTCTCATCGATGCCTTGGCGGCGACGCTCAGCGAGACGGTCCAGCGGGTCCAGCAGCGCTTCCTCGCCGTCCGTGGCGGCGAGCTGGACGAGGCCGGGCCGGCGGGCGTCCGCGCGCAATCGATCGATTGCCCGGTTCCTGGCGATGCGCAGCATCCACGTTCGGAGGCTGCCTGCCGTGGAATCGAAGGTGGCCGCCGATCGCCAGCTGGCGACGAATGTCTCCTGGACGATCTCGGCCGCGACCTCCCGATCCCCGAGGAATCGAACGGTCGCGCCGAAGAGCGTCTCAGCGTGGCGGTCGTAGGCTTCCATCAGAGCGTCCTCGTCGCCCGAGGCGATGCGCGCCATGAGCGCAGCGTCCGCCGACCGTTCCGCGGTCCGGGCAGCGAGGAGATCCGGCGATCCCTCGGTGCCCGGCGACCCAGCGGTTCGCGGCGTCCCTTCGTCACGAGGCGTGGCCATCCAGGCGATCGTGGCTGCCTGCTTTTCGCCGGTCGAATCCGGCCCTACGGCGTGACCGTGACGGTGGCCTTCATCTGCGAATGGATCGAGCAGTGATAGGCGAACGTACCGGCCGTGTCGAAGGTGTGCGAGAAGGTTGCTCCGCCGGGAATCGTGGGGCTCGTGAAGCTGGCGTCGTCGGCAGTGACGGTGTGACCCACCGAACCGGTGTTCGTCCAGGTCACCGAGGTGCCCTTCGCGACCGTCAGCGAGCTTGGCTGGAACGCGAAGTCGACGATCGTAGCTGCCCCGCTTGCGCCGGCGGGCTGGCTCGCCGTGGTGGCGGTGGAGGCCGCGGTCGGAGCGGGAGGCGTCGGCGTGGATCCGCCGCCGCAGGCGGTGACGATGAGGGCTGAGATGAGCGCGGCCGTGGCAATCGATCGCATGGGCGTGGTCCTTTCGCTCGAGTGGCGGGTAGTTCTTGGTGTCCGGACTGCATACGGCGGGAGCCTACGTTTGGATCCCGGCAGGGTGGCGTACGCTGGGGACGTGAACATCCATGTGCTCATGCTCGCCGATTCCGCCCAGGCCGTCGACGGCAAGCTCTACATCCTCGGCGGGGCCTGGAACATGCTCCGATTCCCGGAGTTCCCAGCCTCGTTGATGGTCGGGATCGCGGTCGCGATCGACGTCGACTGGAACGAGACCAACCGGCGCCACCATCTCGACATCCACTTCGAGGATGCCGACGGCAACGTGATGGAGCCCCGGATCGGGGCCGACTTCGAGGCCGGACGCCCGCCTGGCGCGATCGCCGGCGCGGAGCTGCGAATCGTCCTCGCCGTCAACGGGCCGCTTTCGATCCCGGGGCCGGGCTCGTACGCCGCGGTCGCATCGATCGGCGGCGAGCAGCTCGCGCGGTCTCGGTTCCAGGCAACGGCAGCCGATCGCCCGAGCTGACGCCTCGTGAGCATCGCCACCACCGGCCACCCGGCCGCGTTCCATTACGGTCCCGGCCACGTCGTGATGTACGCGAACCCAGCATTCGAGGCAGAGTTCGGTGCGTCATGCCTCGGTCAGCCTGCCCGTGAGGTCATGATCGCCCTGCCGCATGCGGCTTTCGAGGTCATGGATCTCGTCTACCGCGGTGGCAAGCCGCTGGCCCGCGGGATCCGCACGAGCGGCGGCGCCCGCCGGATCGTCGTCGCCCCGCGGACCGATCCCGAGACGGGCGAGATCTACGGCGTCGTGAGCCACCTGGTCGAGGCGTCTGCGCCGGGCGTATAGCCCCTTGGGCGGGGGTGCAAACTGGCACCTTCGGGCCATGGCCCTGCCGCGATCGGAGCCCCATCGTCGATCCCGTGCTGATGAAGCCCCCGCCGCGTGCTGCCCGCCGACCGACGGTCGCCGTCCTCACGAGCGCGTTCGCGGCCGCCGCGCTGCTGTTCGCGCTGACAGGTACCAGCGTCCTTGGCGCGACGACGATGACCCCGGCCTGTGACGGCGTGAACCTCCGAACCGGCGCGGGCACGACCTACGCAGTCAAGGCGAGCGTCAACACGGGCTCCACGATCTCCGTGGCCGCGACAGTGGCCGGCGGCAGCTGGAGCTCCTTCTGCGCCGGCAAGCCCGTCGCCGGCAGCGGCTGGTACCGGATCAGCGCCGTGAACGGCAAGACCGCGCTGTCGCTGTATGGGGTCACCTACGTCTATGGCGCGACGGGCCTGTTCAAGGCCGTCACGGTCCCGCCGCCGCCTACGCCGACACCGAGCCCGGGCTCGGGTCCCACCAGGCTCGGCGCCACCGTGACCTTCTACGGCCGGGGCTACGGCCACGGCGTGGGCCTCTCCCAGGGTGGCGCCTACGGCCGGGCATCCGCGGGCCAGGGCGCCGCGACGATCCTCGCCCATTACTACAAGGGCACGACGCTCGGCACAACGCCGAACGCCCAGATCCGGGTGCTCGTCCTGTCGAGCTGGACCGCCACGGCCACGAACCCGCTCCAGCTGTACGGACGCGGCGGCACGTGGACCATCGACGGCATCGCGAAGGTCTTCCCTGCGGATGCGCACCTCCGCCTGATTCCCGCGGTCTCGGGCACGGTCACGACGTGGACCCTGGTCGTCGACGCGCTGGGCGGTCCGAACCTGTACAAGGCTCCGAGCTCAGGCAGCTTCCGGATGAGGCCCTCCACGAGCGCGACGGTGCTCCAGCTCTTCTCGAAGCCGACGAGCTACGACCGCTATCGTGGCGTGCTGCGGATCATCGCCGGGACCAGGGTCTCGGTCATGAACGAGGTGCCCATCGAGACCTACCTCCGGGGCGTGCTGCCTTCGGAGATGTCCCCGAGCGCGCCGACCGAGGCGCTCAAGGCGCAGGCGGTCGCGTCCCGATCGTATGCGGTGCATCGCCTGCACCCGACCACCGGCACGTACGACATCTTCGACGACACGCGGTCCCAGGTCTATCGCGGCGCGCTCGCCGAGAAGCCGACGACCACGGCGGCCGTGACGGGAACGGCCGGCCAGGTCCTCCGCTACGGGACCGCGATCGCGAACACCTTCTACCACTCGACCGGTGGTGGCGCGACCGAGTCCAACCAGAACGTCTGGGTGTCGGCGAGCGGTGCGATCACGTCGACGCCTGTGCCATATCTGCAGGGGTCGCCCGACCGGGCTCCGGACGGCACCTCGTACGACGCAGCCTCGACGTACGCGACCTGGCATACCGCGACCTACACCCTGGCCCAGGTCCAGGCGTTCTTCGCGGCCGACGCGCGGACCAATGTCGGCAATGTCGTCGCGCTGGACCTCTCACGCCAGGGTGTCGCGCGCCTCATCAGCGTCACCCTGATCGGCGCCGACGGGACGAAGAAGACCGTTTCGGCCGACGTGTTCGACGCGGTCTTCAACGCCCATCGGCCGGCCACGGAGGCGCCGATCCGGAGCACGCTCTTCGACCTCGCGCCGATTCCCTGATCGAGCCCCGCGTACCATCCGCTTCGGCGGTGGCAACGGGCTGAGATGGAGGGGTTTCGATGGTGGTGGCGACGACGCCGGCGTTCCGAACCCGGGCCTTCATTGATGGCGAGTTTCGCGAGGCCGCGTCCGGGAAGACATTCGTCACCGAGAACCCCGCCACCGGCCTGCCGCTCGCCGATGTCTCGGCCGGTGACAAGGCCGACATCGACGCCGCTGTCAGCGCGGCCCGGGTCGCCTTCGACGACGGCCGCTGGTCGCGCCGCGCGCCCGCCGAGCGCAAGGCCGTGCTCCTCCGCTTCGCCGACCTGCTCGAGGCGAACCTCGAGGAGCTCGCCACGATCGAGGCACTCGACGCCGGCAAGCCGATCACCGACTGCCGCGACATCGACCTGCCCGACACGATCAAGACGATCCGCTGGTATGCCGAGGCCATCGACAAGATGTTCGATGCCGTGGCGCCAACGGGACCCGAGGCGCTCGGGCTGATCGTCCGCGAGCCGATCGGCGTCGTCGGAGCCGTCCTGCCGTGGAACTTCCCGCTGCTGACCGCCTCGTGGAAGGTCGGGCCCGCGCTCGCCGCCGGCAACAGCGTCGTCGTGAAGCCCGCGGAGCTCACGTCGGTCTCGACCCTGCGCATGGTGGAGCTGGCGTCCGAGGCCGGCGTCCCCGACGGCGTCTTCAACGTCGTTCCGGGGCTCGGCGAGACGGCCGGCCAGGCCCTCGGCCGGCACATGGACGTCGACATGATCTCGTTCACGGGCTCGACCGAGGTCGGCCGGTACTTCCTCCATTACGCCGCCGAGAGCAACCTGAAGCAGATCACGCTCGAGTGTGGCGGGAAGAGCCCCCAGCTGGTCCTCGCCGACCCGCCGGACCTCGACATCGTGGCCGACCAGGTCCTGTTCGCGGCGCTCATGAACCAGGGCGAGAACTGCTCCTGCGGGTCGCGCCTGATCGTCCACCGCTCGGTCCAGGACGCGCTCATCGAGCGCCTGGTCGCCGGGCTGCCGGCCTGGAAGGTCGGCGATCCGATGGATCCGGCGACGAAGGTCGGCCCGATGGTCGAGAAGCCCCACCTCGAGAAGGTCATGGACTACATCGCGGCTGGGCGCCGTGAGGGCGCCCGGGTGGTCGCCGGCGGCGATCGGGTCCTCCCCGAATCGGGCGGCTACTTCGTCGCGCCGACGATCTTCGACAACGTCGCCAACTCGATGTCGATCGCGCGCGAGGAGATCTTCGGGCCGGTCCTGTCGACGATCCCGTTCGACTCCGAGGAGGAGGGCGTCCGGCTCGCCAACGAGACGAGCTACGGGCTGGCGGCCTCGCTCTACACCACGAACCTCGACGCCGCCTTCCGCGTCGCCCGCGCGCTGCGAGCGGGCACCGTGAGCGTGAACGCCTACTCCGAGGGCGACATCACGACGCCGTTCGGCGGCTACAAGCAGTCGGGCTTCGGCGGCCGCGACAAGGGCCTCGAGGCCTTCGACCAGTACACCGAGAAGAAGACGATCTGGGTCACGCTCCGCTGACGCTTCGCCACACGCTCCCGTACGCGTTCCGCACCCGGCGCCGATCCGGATTACGGCGGTGGCGACAGGACGGAACTGGCGCGGATTGTCAGGTTGACGCTCCTTCCACCGATCACGGTTACGGTGCCCTGCCCGACCGCTGACTCGCGGCCCCCCGTACCGACGAAGATCGTCCAGCGCCCGGCCTGGCACGGGAGCTCGGTCGGAGTTCCGTCCCAGCTGATCCCATATCCCCGGTCACCAACGCCGCAATACAGGTTTGGCAGGTCGCCTTGCCAATCCAGTCCAAGGGAATTGGGTCCAACAGCGCTCCCGCTGGGGCCGACCACGCTGATGCGGACGAAGCCCCATGGCCGCAGCCCTGCGCCGTTGCCGTCGGAGTCGACGCGGAGAATGCCCTCCGGCAAACCGAGGACGTCGACGTAGTGCGCCAGCACGACGCTGGCGGCATCCGGAACCGCGCTCGAGATGTGCAACTCGACGAAGTCCTGTGTGTCGTTTCTACCCCAGCTCATCGCCTTCGCGGGGATCGAAGCCATCCACGATCTGTCATCGCTGCCGAGCCGCTCCATCAGTGCATCGAGCTCGCGCTGGGAGAACCGGCAAGGCAGGAATGCGAGCCGCGCCAGAGGGCTGACCTTCGATCGGATCGCCGTAGCGTGCGCCTCGAGGTTGGCTCGCCACAGGGTCGTGACCGCGCCCCCGTCGGCGTTGTTGACGTAGCGGCCGCAGTAATCCTCGGGATGCGCCGATGCCTCCTCCGTGACGATCGCCAGGACAGCCTCAGCGTTGGCTTCTCGTGCGAACAGCTCGGTGACCTCCCCGGGCAGCAGTAGGACGGCGAATTCGCTGGACGACGCCTGCGGGTCGAGCGCCACCTGTCGAACGAACTGGAGATCCGCGCGGAGCCCGAAGTCGGATCGAAATCTCATGGCATCGAGCTCCGCGGCCGTTGGCGACGCGAGCGGGGCCATGGAAATCACGTTCGAGGGCGCAGCCCGGCCGGACTGGGCGCAGCCGATCAAGACAAGAAGCCCAAACACGGCGAGCGGGCGCAATCTCATGATCGCCTCGGACGAACGACCAGCCTATGATGCGCCGCCAGGCCCTGGCGATCGCTGGCCAGTCGCAGCTTCTTTTGGTTTGTCGCCTCGAGGCGCCGGGCCGTGAGGGCCGAACGCGATAACGGCCGAAGCTCAGGCGATGCGGACGCGCAGGAAGTCCGAAAGGTCCTCGCGATGCGGCGGCGATCGGCGAATGAGGCCAAGAGGGGCCAATCGTCGCACCATTGACGGATGCCGGACCTCTCCGCACCGGACTACGAGGTCGCGCGCTTCCTGATCGAGCGCGGGCTGGCCACGATCTACCTCATCGGATTCGTCGTCGCGTTGCGCCAGTTTCCGGCGCTGTGCGGCGAGCATGGCCTCGAACCGGCCCGCGAATTCCTCGCCCTCGTCCGATTCCGGGACGCGCCGAGCCTGTTCCACTGGGGCTACTCGGACGCCCGGCTCCGGGTCGTGTCATGGCTCGGGATTGCGACCTCCGCGGGGCTCCTCGTCGGGATCCCGCAGCATCTCCCGCTGCCGTTGACGATGCTTGCCTGGTTCGCGCTCTGGATCCTCTACCAGTCGATCGTGAACGTCGGCGGGACGTTTTACAGCTTCGGCTGGGAGACCTTGCTCCTGGAAGCCGGCTTCCTCGCCATCTTTCTCGGTAATGCGGAGGTCGCGCCGCCCTTTCCCGTCATCCTCGCCTTTCGCTGGCTCGCCTTCCGGGTCGAGTTCGGGGCCGGTCTCATCAAGCTCCGGGGCGACCCGTGCTGGCGCGACCTGACGTGCATGGAGTTCCATCACGAGACCCAGCCGATGCCGAACCCGCTCAGCTGGTTCTTCCACCATCTGCCGCGACCGATCCACCGGATCGAGGCGCTCGGCAACTTCATCGCCCAGCTCGTCCTGCCGTTCGGGCTGTTCCTGCCGCAGCCCTTCGCTTCGGGCGCGGCAATCCTGATGATCCTGACCCAGCTCTACCTCGTCGTGAGCGGCAACTACGCCTGGCTGAACTGGGCCACCATCGTCGCCATGACCGCTGCGCTCGCCGACCCGGTCGCGACCACCGTCATCCCCCGAATCCGCGACGTCGTCGCGGCAGCCGGCGGTGCGGCTCCCGGTGCGCTTCTGGCTGGGCCTCCGGCCTGGCTCACGGTCGTGGTCGTGCTGCTGACGATGCTCGCGGTGCTCCTCAGCTGGTTCCCAGTCCGGAACCTGCTGAGCCCGAACCAGGCGATGAACGCCTCGTTCGATCCCTTCCGGCTCGTGAACACGTACGGCGCGTTCGGATCCGTGAGCCGCGTCCGGGACGAGGTCATCGTCGAGGGCGCGGACGCGTCGGAGGTCGGCCCGGACACGCAGTGGCGCGAATACGGGTTCAAGGGCAAGCCCGGCGACGTCGGGCGGATGCCGCTGCAGGTCGCCCCGTATCACCTCCGGCTCGACTGGCTGATGTGGTTCCTGCCGCTGTCGCCCCGCTACGGCGAGCGCTGGTTCGTCCTGTTCCTGACCCGGCTCCTCGAAGGCGACCGACCGACGCTGGCGCTCCTGCGAACGAACCCGTTCCCCGACGCGCCGCCGACCCACGTCCGAGCGAGGCTGTTCCGGTACCGCTTCTCGAGCCTGAAGGAGCGGCGGGAGACGGGCGCCTGGTGGGTCCGCATACCGCTCGGCGAATTCGTGCCGCCGATCCGGATGCGGCGATGAACGAGGGCATCGGCCCGGAGCGGCGCGGGCAGTCGGACGCGCAGGCCGCCGCCACGGGCGACGTCGTCGACGCGGTCGTCGTCGGTGGCGGCCCGAACGGGCTCGCCGCGGCGATCAGCCTTGCCCGGGAAGGCCGCTCGGTGACGCTGCTCGAGGCAGCGCCGACGGTCGGTGGCGGCGCGCGCTCGGCCGAGGTCACGCTGTCGGGGTTCGTCCACGACGTGTGCAGCGCCATCTACCCGTTCGGGCGAACCTCGCCGTTCTTCGCCGGGCTCGATCTCGAGCGACACGGCCTTCGATGGATCGACCCGCCGGCGAGCCTCGGCCATCCCCTCGACGACGGGTCCGCGATCATCGTCGAGCGGAGCGTCGAGCGTACCGCGACGCAGCTGGGCCGCGACGGCGAGGCGTACCGGCGACTGTTCGAGCCGCTCGTCCGCGACTTCGACAAGCTCCTGCCGGACGTGCTTGCGCCGTTCCACGTGCCGCTGTCGCCAGCCCGAGCCGTGCGCCTAGGGCTGTTCGGGTTGCTCGCGCTGCGGTCGGCCACGAGCCTCGCCCGGCGATTCCGCGACGCGCCCGCGCGGGCCCTCCTCGCGGGAGCGGCCGCGCACTCGATCCTGCGACTGACCGAGCCGGTGAGCGGCGCCGCCGCGATCCTGATGCTCGCGAGCGCGCACCGCGATGGCTGGTCCTTCCCGGCCGGCGGCGCGGGTCGCATCCCCGAGGCGCTCGCCGCGGAGCTCCTGCGGCTCGGCGGCACGATCGAGACGGGCCGCGCCGTCACGCGCATGGCGGACCTCGCGCCGCATCGCGTCGCGGTCTTCGACGTGTCGGTGCGGGGACTCCTCGAGATCGCCGGCGACCGCTTCTCGGGCCGCTACCGGCGCGCGCTGGAGCGCTTCCGCTACGCCCCAGGGGTGTTCAAGCTGGACCTCGCGATCGAGGGCGCGATCCCCTGGCGCACCGCCGAGCTGGCGGCGGTCGGCTCAGTCCACCTCGGCGGGACCCTGGAGGAGATTGCCCGGGCCGAGGCCGACGTGGCCGCAGGTCGCATCCCGGAGCGGCCGTTCGTGCTGCTCGCCCAGCAGAGCCTGTTCGACCGATCGCGTGCTCCCGAAGGCCGTAACACCGTGTGGGCCTACTGCCACGTTCCGAATGGCTCCCCGGTCGATATGACGGAGGCGATCCTCGGCCAGGTCGAGCGATTCGCGCCGGGGTTCCGGGCGCGGATCCTCGCGACGACCGCGACGAGCCCAGCCGCCCTGGAGGCCTACAACCGCAACGATATCGGCGGTGATATCGCCGGCGGCCGCCTCGATCTCGGCCAGCTCTTCACCCGACCTGCGTGGCGGCTCGACCCCTACTCCACCCCGGACCCGACGATCTTCCTCGGCTCGGCGTCGACGCCACCGGGCGGCGGCGTGCACGGCATGCCCGGTCTTCACGCGGCGCGGTCCGCGGAGCGACGCCTTCGCTGAGGCCGACTCGGCTGAACCCGGCGTCGGCAACGCAGCCCCGGGTCGGCGAGGTCTCCCCGGGTATGCTGGCGGGCCCCGACCGAGACCGCCAATGAGGTTTCCGAATGAGCCACTTCGCCGATCTCGACACGCTCGAGCTGCTCCAGGTCTGGGGCGACACCGTCCGCGCCCGGCGCGTCCAGGGCGAACGAATCACCCTCGGAATCGTGGAGCTGGCGCCGAACGCGGTCGTTCCGGAGCACCGCCACGAGGCCGAGCAGCTGGGCATGGTGATCCGTGGAGCGATGCACTTCACCGTCGACGGCGAGACGCGCGACCTGGGTCCCGGCGGAACGTGGCGGATCCTGTCGAACCAGCCGCACGACGTCCAGGCCGGACCCGAAGGTGCTGTCGTCATCGACGTGTTCTCGCCGCCTCGGTCGGACTGGGACGCGCTGCCGATCGCGCCGTCCACGCCGCCGCACTGGCCTGACGGGGCCTGAGGGCCGACCGGCCGGGGCCCTGGGGCCGACCCGGACGCGATCGGGCCTATCCTGACCGCATGACCCTCTACAAGCTCGCCCGCCACGAGGAGCTCGTGGCCCCGAGCATGATCGTGGCCCTGGATGGCTGGGTCGACGCCGGCAGCGCCGCCACGACGGCCGCATCGACGCTCGCGGAAGGCGCCGTGATCATCGCGACATTCGATGCGGACGCCATCTTCGACTATCGCGCTCGGCGACCCACGCTCGAGATCATCGACGGCCGACCCGAGAGCCTCACCTGGCCCGAGCTCACCCTGCGCTCGACGCGGGTCAATGAGCGCGACCTGCTGGTCCTCACCGGCGCGGAGCCGGACTACCGCTGGCACGAGCTCTCGTCCGACGTCGCCGACCTCGCCGGTCAGCTCGGCATCGCCGAGTGGATCAGCCTCGGCGCGATCCCGGCTGCCGTGCCACACACGCGCCCCGTCCCGATCCTCGGGACCGCGTCGGAGCCTGGTCTCCTTCGCGGCGGTGTCCAGCCCGGACCGCAGGGCACGTTGACCGTGCCGGCCGCCGCGATCTCGGTGCTCGACATCGCGATGACGAAGGCAGGGATTCCGACCGTCGGCTACTTCGCCCAGATCCCCCACTACATCTCGGGCCCGTATCCCGGGGCCTCGATCGAGCTGCTCCGAGTCCTCGGACGGCATCTCGGGCTCGAGCTCGACACGGGCCACCTGCCCGAGGAGGCCCGGCTCATGCGCGTCCGCCTCGACGCCGCCGCGGCGCGCGAGGAGACGACCCGGACCTACGTCGAACGGCTCGAGGCGATGGTCGACGAGGCCCGCCTGCCATCCGGCGACGACCTGATCACCGAGATCGAGCGGTTCCTCCGCGACGGTGGCAACCAGGGCGGGACGAGGCCGAACTGAACATGCCGACACCCGACACGACCCTCGACCAGCCCGAGATCCTCGTTCTCGGTCGCGACACCTGCGAGGACACGACCAGATCGCGGGACCACCTGGTCGCGCGCGGGATCGCGTTCACGTACCTGCACGTGGACCTGGATCCCGAGGCCGACGCCTGGATCCGCCGCCTCAACGGTGGTGAGTGGCTGACGCCGACCATCCTGCTCGGCGACCCGCACCAGCCGACGCTGACCTTGCGCGAGCCGACGAACGACGAGCTTGACGCCGCGCTGGCCGAGGCGCTCGGGCCCTAGCGCCGGCGCTCAGGTCCAGCCGGGGCGCTGGGGTCGCGCGTCAGGCCTCGCC
Organism: Candidatus Limnocylindrales bacterium; assembly: GCA_038234575.1. Classification (GTDB taxonomy): domain Bacteria; phylum Chloroflexota; class Limnocylindria; order Limnocylindrales; family CSP1-4; genus UBA5189. The sequence goes on along the minus strand of JBBQTO010000013.1, from coordinate 2,688 downwards.
GCGGAACCGCAGCAGCGCCTTCATCGCAGACAGCTTCGGCGCGTATTCGTCCCGGATCTTGGTGACCTCCGACCGATCGATGTCGAGCTCGCGGGCGATCTCCTGGAGCGTGTCGGATTCCTCGACGGTGATGTTGTCGTCGGCGGCGTCCACGACGTAGCAGCAGCGCAGGAGCGCGAGCCGATCCTCTTCCGTCGAGAGCTCCTTGAACTGGCGAGTGACGAGGTAGTCCTCGGTGCCGCCGTAGAGGAGGGACTGGCTCTTTGCCATCTGGGCCACGAGCACGGCCTGGGCCGGCGGGAGGCCGCCGTGCTCCGCCACGAGGTTCTCGATCGTCCGGGTCTCGACCTCGCTGATCTCGAGGTCGGCGGCGGCGGCCCGCATGAGGATGTAGGCGAAGGCGGCGAGGAACCGCGCCCGGTCAATGGGTAGCGCATCCAGCTGCCCGGCGATCCGGCGGACGGTCTCGGTATCGCGATCGTCGGGCGGCGTGCCCTGGCCTGGAGCGGCGTCCGTCGAGGGCGGAAGAAATCGTCGAAGCGTCATGGCCGGAGTATGAGCCGATCGGCCGCGGGACCCGCCGCTCGACCCTCAGCTCGGGTTCGCGCTCCCGCCCGGGCCCCGGATCGGGCTCAGGCTCGGGGCGAAGCCATCCACGAGGAGGCTGTCCAGCGTGACGGGCTGCTTGACGAGACCGAGCCTCGTCATGAACGCGATCGAGGCCGTCCAACCGGCTCGATCGAAGGCACCGATGCCGTTGGCCTGCTGGACCGGCCCCGCCCATGTCGCGATCGTCGCGGCGAGGATTGCCGACTGCGTGGGCCGGTTGGAGCCCAGCTCGGGGACGGCCGCGATCGAGGCGTCGAGGCCCTTCGCCGGATCGGCCGCGATCTCGGTCATCGCCCGGATCGTCGCGCGCACGAACGCGGCAACGGCGGCCCGCTTCGGGCTGCCATCGGCGATCGCGCCGGTCCCAGCGATCAGCCCTGGTCCGGGCAGGGCGATGATCTGGTCGACGTGCAGGACCACCGTCTTCGTCCCGTTCAGTTCGAGCTGGACCGGCTCGTTGTTCGCGAAGCCCGTCGCCGCATCGACCGCGCCCTGCTGGACCGCGACGCCCTGGCCGAAATCGGGGTATTCCATGACCTGGACGTCTGCGGGCGTCAGCCCGGCCGAGCCGAGGAGCGCCTGGAGCATGATCCACGACGATCCATATTTGCCGGGGATCCCGATCTTCTTGCCCTTCAGGTCGGCGGCCGCCTTGATCCCCGAGGACGCCTTCGCGAACACGATCGAGGGGTACTGCCCATAGAGCGTCGCGAGGTAGCGGACCGGGATCGCCTGGCTGACAGCCGGAATGACGTCGGTCCCGTCGGCGACGCCGATGTCGATCGCGCCCTGCCCGACGAGCGGGATGAGGTCGGTCTCGATCTTGTTCTGGAACGTCACGTCCAGGCCCGAGTCGCGGTAGTAGCCGGCCTGCTGGGCCAGGTAGAACGGCGCGAACTGGACGCTCGGGATGTAGCCGAGGCCGACCGTCAGGGACGTCATGGGCGCTCCCGAAGGGCCACCGGTTGAGAGAGGTCCGCGCGAGTCGGTGCACCCACTCGCAACGAGGGCCAGGGCGATGAGAACCGAGGCAAGGGCTGGGCGGCGCGGCATGGCTGGACTCCTGGTGGCGGTCAGCGGGCTCGGAGGAGCAGCCGCTCGACGAGGACGACGACGACATAAAGGGCGACGCCCAGCAGGGCGATCGTCACGAGGGTGGCGAACAGCAGCGGGATGTCAAAGAGGCTGCCGCGGGCAAGGTTGATGAGGAGCCCGAGGCCCTGGTCCGCGCCGGCCCACTCGCCGACGATCGCGCCGACGACGGCAAGGGTCACGCCTACTCGCAGGCCACCGAATATCGATGGGAGCGCGGCCGGGATCTCGAGGGTCGTGAGCACCTGTCGGCGCGTAGCGCGCAGGCTTCGGCCGAGCTCGAGCAGGCCCGCATCGACCGACCGGATCCCGACCATCGTCGCGATCGCGATCGGGAAGAAGACGATCAGCGCGCAGATCACGACCTTGCTGGTCAGGCCCGGCCCGAACCAGAGCGTGAGGATCGGCGCGAGGGCGAGGATCGGCGTCGCCTGGGCGGCGACGATGTACGGCGAGACGAGCCGCTCAACGAACGCCGAGCGTGCCAGCGAGTAGCCGGCGACGAGCGCTGCGCCGGCGCCGACGCTGAAGCCGAAGGCGACCTCCACGAAGGTCCGCAACGCATGTGGCGCGATCGTGCCGTCCGCCCAGCCCGAGACGAGGCGCCCGATGACGGCGTCCGGCGGCGGTAGGATGAACGGCGGATAGCCGCCGACGATGACGATCCCTTGCCAGAGCGCCAGGAACAGCCCGAGGCCGGCCACGCCGAACAGGACCTGCGACCGTCGCCCGGTCGGCGCCAGGCCGCGCTCCGGCCACCGTACGGCATTCGCCATCACGTCGCGACCGCCGTCACGATGCAGCCGCCTGGTCGAGGTGGGCCCGGATCTCGCGGGCCGCGGCGGAGCCGGCCGCCTCGTCGAGCTGGTCCAGGGTTCGCGGCCGCGGCAGATGGATCGGCAGATCGGCGATGACGCGACCGGGCGGCCCGCCAAGGACCACCACGCGGTCGCCGAGGAAGATCGCCTCCTGGATGCTGTGGGTGAC
>JBBQTO010000012.1:0-31170 GCA_038234575.1 Candidatus Limnocylindrales bacterium | reverse complement strand
AGGAGGGCGATGATGGCAACGATGGCGATGAGTGCGAGGATCAGCGCGTACTCGGCGAGGCCCTGTCCGTCCTCGTCATGGCGGAGACGCTGAATGAGCTGAGTGATCACGGATGCGATCTCCTTTCGAGAGCCTGAAGGTCCGGCGGCGACACGCCACCGAGGGACCATGATTGACTGGTACCGAGGACAGGACGCTCACGCAAAAGTCCTACCCGGCCAGCGCAATGGTAGCCACCTGGCACTTTGTCGACGGGCTTATCCTCGGCTCGACGTGGATTCCGACGCGCTGCAGGCCGCCCTCGAGGTGATCGCGATCGGTGCGGTCGCGATCACGACGCGCGCCCTCGGCCAGGCGGCCGGCGGGATCGAGCTCACCTTCCCCCAATGGCGATCGCTGGTCATCGTCGGCGAGAGCCACGCTGGAGCGCGCGTCAGTGAGGTCGCGGGGCGGGTCGGGGTGACGTTGCCGGCGACGAGCCGCCTGCTCCGACGACTCGCCGACCGGGGACTCGTGGCGCTGGAGCGCGACCCCGCCGACCACCGGGCCACGCGGGCGACGTTGACCGCGAAAGGCGCGCGCGTCCGCGCCGACATCCTCGACTTCCGCCGGCGATACCTGCGCGAGATCGCCGACGGGCTCGGAGCGAGCGATCAGCCCGAGGTCGAGGCGATCGTCGAGCGTCTCGCGGCGGCGTTCGGTCAATACGCCTGACCGGCCCGGACGACCGACTCGATCAGGTCGGCAGCGCGGATCGTCCCCGGCGAGGCATGGAGACGGTTCGAGATCGTTGCCAAACGGGCCTTGAGGGTGCGATCGGCAAGCAGACGATCGACCGCCCCGGTCAGCTCGGCATCCTCGAAGTCGTAGGTCGCCAGGCGCACGCCGAAGCCCGTCTCGTCGATCCGCTGGGCGTTGTCGACCTGGTCCCAGAACAGCGGCAGCACGATCATCGGCTTGCCGTGGTGAAACGCCTCAGTGACGGTGTTGTTGCCGCCGTGGGTGATCACGAGGTCGACGAGCGGTAGGATCGCCGGCTGTGGCAGGAAGTCCGCGCCGGTCATGTTCCCGGCGAGCCGGATCTGGTCGCCGAGCGGCCCCTTCGACACGATGACGCGGTGGCGCGTCCGGCCCATCACGTCGACGAGCCGCTGCATCAGCCCCACGTCCGCGGAGCCGAGGCTGCCGAGCGAGAGGTAGATGAGGCCACCGCTGCGGCCGTCGCCGGCCACGTCCCCGTCGGCGCGGCGGCGCAGATGCGCGGGGAGTTCCCAGGCCTCGTCGGCGGCGCGGACGCTCGATTCGAGCCGGTGCCACGTGGGCGAGGCTTGCCCCGCCCGCCGGTAGTCCGCCTCGGCCGGATACAGGTACAGGTTCAGCCACGGCGATTCGTGGATGAAGTCCGGCCCCATCTCGCTCCAGGTGAGCCCGGGCGCGCCGCGGTCCCGCATGAACGCATCGAAGTCGGTCCACATGTCACGATGCGTCCGCTCGACCTCCTCGAGGAACGCCGGCCAGGCCGACCGATCTGCCACGGAATAGCCCGACGAGAACGGCGGGATCGCCGGATCCTTGATCTCGGCGGGATTGCACGAGGCGATCCGGACCCACGGCCGGCCCGACGCCGGCAGTGCGGGGAACCCGACGACGTTGTCCTCGACGATCACGTCGGGATCGAGCTCGTCGAGGATCTCGCCGAGCCGGTCGTCGACGTACTTGGCGCCGCCGATCAGGGCCTGCCACGTCGGGGCGATGAACTCGCCGAGCTGCTCGATCGTCGGCTTCCGGAAGATCGGCGCGGTGTCGCGGATGAAGTCGATCCAGAACTGGCCGGGAACCTCCTCGCGTTCGGGTGACGGCCCAAGGCGCATGAGCCGCTCCTCGAAGCCCCGCCGCTCGAGCGTTCCCTTGAACGATTCCTCGACGATGAAGACGACGCGGTGGCCGCGGCTCCGCAGGACGTCGCCGATGCCGACGCAGTTGTTCGTCGGGCCCTGGGCGCCCTCGGGGAAGAACACGATCGTCCGAGCCTGATCCGCCACGTCCCGATTATCGGCGACCGATACCATCGCTCGGTGCCCGACCCCGACGCCTTCCTCGATCGATTCAGCTGGCATCCCGAGCCCGAGCTGATCGGCGTCCGCGACGAAGCGACCTCCCGCGAGGCGCTTCGCCGGGCCGGCGCGGCAACCTGGGAAGTGGCGCTCGACTACCTCTACGACCACGCCTTCGATCGGGCGATGGGCGTGCCGACCGACGCCGACGAGCTGCGCTCCGTCTTCTTCGGTCCGACCGGGAGGCCGGCATCCGCGCCTGAGACCCCGAAGCCTCTCGACGCGGTGCTCGCCGAGTTCGGAGATCGCGTCGCGGCGCACACCGTCAGCGCCTACCACCCCCGCTCGTTCGGCTATTTCACGCCGCCGCCACTGACGGCCTCGATCCTCGGCGAGATCCTCTCCCAGGTCGCCCAGCAGGGCATCGACGTCTGGCACGCCGGTCCCGTCGGCGCGTTCGTCGAGGAGGAGGTCGTCCGCTGGCTGTGCAATCTCGTCGGGTACGGCGAGGGCAGCTTCGGGCTGCTGACCTCGGGCGGAGTGATGGCGAACTTTATCGCCCTCGTGCTGGCCCGGGACGTCCACCTCGCGGGTTTGCTGGGCGGGGTCCCGCCACGCGGCCGGGCGCTCGAGGGCGTGCGCGTCTACGCCTCCGATCAGACCCACTTCTCGATCGGCCGCGCCCTCGACGAGCTGGGCTTTCCGCCGGAGACGCTCGCGGTCGTGGCCGTCGACGATGGGTTTCGCCTCCGAGGACCTGCGGTCGCCGCGGCGGTCGCCCGCGATCGCGCCGCCGGGTTGCTGCCGTTTGCGATCGCCGGGGTCGCGGGCTCCACGAACACCGGCTCCGTCGATGCCATCGGCGAGCTCGCGGACGTCGCGGCACGGGAACGTTTGTGGCTCCACGTGGACGCGGCCTACGGCGCGGCGGCTCGGCTCTCCCCGCGCGACGCTGGCCGCGTTCCCGACCTCGAACGCGCGGACTCCGTGACCGTGGATCCGCACAAGTGGCTGTTCCAGGCCTACGACATCGGCGGTCTGGTGGTCCGCGATGGGAGCGGCCTCAGCATTGCGTTCGGCGGGCGGCGGCCGGAGTACTACCGTGGCGGCGAGGGAGCGCCCGGCGCGGCAGCGGCTTCCGTGGATTCAGCGTCGCCAGACGAGCATGGCGAGGCCGGTCAGCTGAACTTCTACAAGCTCGGCTTCGAGGGCACCCGACGCTGGCGCGCGCTTAAGCTCTGGCTGTCCTGGAAGCACGTGGGGACGCTCGGGTTCGCGCGATTGGTCGAGGCGAACATCGATCTCGCGCAGCACCTCGCTCGTTCGATCGCCGCCTCGGACGACTTCGAAGGAATGCCGGCAAGCCCCGAGTTATCGGTCGTGTGCTTCAGGCACGTGCCCGACGACGGGGCGCGCGCCCGGACGCTCGTCCCACTCGAGCTCGATGCCCATCAGGAGCGTCTCCAGCACGCGCTCGAGCAATCGGGTGAGGGCTGGCTCACGACCACGCGCCTCCGGGGCGCCACCTACCTCCGAGCGGGGATCGTCAACACGCAATCGACCGAGGCCGATATCGACAGGCTGCTCGACCTGCTCCGCGACCTCGCCAGGGAGCTGGCTGCTTAGGTCAGCGGCGCGCACTCCCAGTCAAGGCTGCCGGTGAGGGTCGCCGGCCAAGAACCCGAGATCCCGAGCGGCGACTCTCCCGGGAGGCCCTTGTCGGCGGGGTTAGAGATGCCCAGGTTCCGAAAGGTCGCCGTTCCGGACCTGCCATCGTCGCTCCATTGGGCAATCGTCGCGGATCCGCCCCAAACGGGCGCGATTTGACCGTCCGGCATCGCTTCGCCGCCGATGTCGATCGTGATGCTCTCGTTGCCCTTCGGGCCACTCAGGCCGAGAGACACGAGGACGCGCGCTCCCTGGATGGACCCGGCGTGAACAACGCTGACCCCTTCGACTGCGGGGCCATCCGGCACGGACGTACAGTCGGCGGTCGCAGCCGGCGCCGGGTCGAGCTCGCCGGTTCCGGGCACGGTCAGAGTCGCGGTACCCGTGGAATGCAGGACGACGGGCTCGTGATACCCGAGGCCAAGCGCCCCGGTAGCCGTCGCGCCGCTGAAGGCACCGGCGAGGACCAGAGCGGCGCTCGCCGCGGCACTCGCGAGTCGACGGCCGGCGCTCGTTCCCAGCCAGCCGGTCACCGCGCCCGCGAGCACCGCCAGGAGGGTGGCGAGGCCGATCCCGACGATCCCGATCCCGCCGCCGATCGCGCCGCCGAGACCGCCGACGCTGGTCTGGTAGGCGACGTAGTAGCCGCCAAACCCGCCGATCGCGACAAGCGCTAGCGCGGGTATCACGATCGCGGGCCGCAACACCCTGGATGCCGTTGTTACGGGCGCTACGTCGGCCACGTCGGGATCCTCCTCTGCCGCCGCCACTCGACGCCGTCCGTGCAGCACGCAGACGCCCCGGTGCTGGACCTGTTACGGGGCTTCGCGCGGCACTTCGCGAAGCGCGAGGCGATCCTGAGCCCGGAAGAACTCGCCGACGACCGGCAGGAACCACGGGCGGCCTTCGAAGGGCGCCGGCACGAGCGGAAATCGAAGCTTCGACAGCGCGGGTGCCTCGCCCCCGCCCATCCATTCCGCCGCGCGGGTGCCGAGGTACGTCGACAGCACGACCCCGGTGCCGGAGTAGCCCATCGCGTACATGACCCCGCCCATTCGGCCGATGTGGGGCATCCGGTCCATCGAGATCGCGACCTTGCCGCCCCACGAGTATTCGACCCGGTAGTCCGCCAGCTGCGGATGGACCTCCAGCATCCGGCGGTACAGGAGCTTCGCCGTCCGATCGACCGACGTCGGGAGGAAGCTGACCCGGCCGCCGAAGAGCATTCGACGGTCGGCGCTCACATGCCAGTACGACAGGAAGTTCTTCGTGTCGAAGAAGGCCCGGCCGGTCGGCGACAGCTCGTGAGCCAGGTCCGCCGGCAGCGGCTCCGTGGCGATGATGTAGCTGCCGATCGGGATGATCCGTCGCCGCAGGCTCGGCGCCACGCCATCCGTATAGCCGTTCGTCGCGACGAGGACGTCCCGCGCGAGAATCGCCCCGCGCTCCGTCTCCACGACAAACCGCCCGTCGGCCTGGCTGCGGATCGATCGCGCCCGGACGCCTTCGTGGAGCTCGGCTCCGGCCCGCTCGGCCAGCCCCACGAGCCCGACGAACCATTTGGCGGGATGCAGCAGGCCGCCGGCATCGACGGCCATACCGCCGTGGTACGCGTCGGTGCCGATCTCTTCGCGCAGCCGGTCCTTCGAGATCGAACGGGCGGTGGTGCCGAACTCGCCCAGCGAGGCCGCCTCCGCCTCGAAGTCGGCTGCGTGCGATGGCGCCCAGGCGAGCTCGAGGTAGCCGGTGGGGCGCAGCTCGGCGTCGATGTGCTGGTCGCGAATGAGCCCGAACACGAGGTCAGTGGCGGACACCGATTCGTCATAGATCGCGCGGGCGAGCGCCGCACCATGCCGTTTCGTGAGCGTCCGCGGGCCCCACTTGTAGCCGGGATGGACGATCCCGCCGTTGCGCGTCGACCCGCCCCAGCCGAGCGTGTTGGCCTCGAGCAGGACCACTCGCGAGCCCTGGAGGGCCAGCTTTCGAGCCGCCGCCATGCCCGTGTAGCCGCCACCCACGACGACCGCGTCGACGACGTCCGGCAGGTCCCGTCCGCTCCGATCGGGCAGCGCCGGCATCGTCGCGTGCCAGTACGCCCGGCGCTCGTAATCGCGATTGAGCTTCGGCGTCTTGGGCATCCCGGCAATCCTACGGGAGCAAGATGAACCGCAGGACCCCCACCGGCATCAGGAGAGTGGCCCTGCGGGCACGCGAAGAGCCGCGTCCGCGAACAAATTCGTGTGGACTGGATCATCCTCCTGGGGACCACCGCGACGGCTCCGCAGACGCCCTAGGGGATCAGTCCTCCGGCGACTCATAGGCGAGAAGGCCGCCCGCAAGCGTTAGCAGGACACGGCCGGGCAGGTCCCGCCCGATGAGCGGCGAGTTCTTGCCCTTCGAGGCGAGCGCCTCCGCTGTCACAGCCCAGCGCTCGGACCGGTCGAAGGCGACGAGATCGGCAGCCTCACCTTCTACGAGGCCACGCCTGCGCCCACCCGGCGCGGCTCCTAGCACCCGGGCGGGCCCGGCAGTGAGCGCGGCGATCGCGACCGCGAGCGGCAGCCGACCGGCATCGACGGCCTCGAGCACGAGCCCCAGCGCTGTCTCGATCCCGCTGATGCCGTTCGCGGCGAGGCCGAACTCGACCGCCTTGTCGACCTCGGTGTGCGGGGCGTGGTCGGTGGCGATCGCGTCGGCGGTGCCGTCGAGGAGCGCGGCCAGACAGGCCGCGGCGTCCATCGACGACCGCAGCGGCGGATTGACGCGAAGGTTCGAGTCGTAGGGTGGCGCGGACAGGGCGTCGTCCCGCCACGGGTCGCGCGAGCCGCCTTCGTCGTCGAGGGCGTCCCATGCAAGCCGGCGTGCACCCGCAAGCCATTCGTCGGTAAGGGCCAGGTGATGGGGTGTGACGTCGCAGGTGACCGGGAGATGAGCGGCCTTGGCCCGGCGGACGAGGTCGAGCGATTCGGCGGTCGAGAGATGCGTCAGGTGGAGGCGCGCGCCCGGGACCTCTCGGACCACGGTCGCCAACAGCTCGAGGTCGCGAGCCACAGCGATGGATTCGCCGGCGGCCGACCAGCCGCTGAGGCCGAGGACCGTCGCGATCAGGCCCTCGTTGGCCTCGGCGCCGTCGGTGAGCGTCGGATCCTCGGGATGGTCGACGACCGGCAACCCGAGCATGCCCGCATACGCCAGGGCGTTTCGGAAGATCGTGGCGGACCGGATGGGTGCCCCGTCGTCGCTGAAGCCGATCGCACCGGCACTGGCGAGCGCGCCGAGCGGCGCCAGCTGCTCGCCCGCCCGACCCACGGTCGCGGCGCCGTAGACGAGGACCTCCACCGGGGATCCCGACTGGACCGCGGCCGCCTTCACGCCGGCCAGGAGCCACGGATGATCGAGCGCCGGGGTCGTGTTCGGCATGAGGCACACGGTCGTGAATCCGCCGTGGGCGGCGGCGGCAAGCCCGGTCGCGATCGTCTCGGCCGCCGTGTTGCCCGGTTCGCGGAAGTGGGCGTGCAGGTCGACGAACCCCGGCGCCACGACGACGCCGCGATCGTCGATGCCCTTGCCAGCAGCGCCCTCCAGCCATGTCACCGCCTCGACGATCCCGCCGCGCACGACGATCTCGCCGGGTCCTTCTCGCCCGATCACCGGATCGACCAACCAGGCCCGGCTGATCTCGAGGTCGACCGGCTTGCCGACCTCGCCCCCGGTCTCGACCGCGCGGGCACCCGGCGTCACGCGGCGGTCCGTGCGCGGACCACGAGCTCGAGTACGGCCATCCGAATCGGAACACCGTTTGCAACCTGCTCGGAGATCACCGACCGGGGCCCGTTCGCGACATCGGGCGCGATCTCGACGCCCTCGTTCATCGGGCCCGGATGCATGACGATCGCGCCCGGAGTCGCGAGCGCAAGCCGCTCCCGCGTGATGCCGTAGCGCGCCGCGTACTCGCCGAGCGACGGGAGCAGCCCGCTCGCCATCCGCTCCTTCTGAATCCGAAGCGTCATGACCACGTCGGCATCGCGGATCGCCGCGCCGAGGTCCGACGTGACCGTGAACGGGCGAGCGCCGGCAACACCGCCGGCCCCCCAGGCCTCGAAGCCGCGAAGGAGCGTCGCGGGTCCGCAGACCCAGACATCCGCGCCTGCGGCGGTGAGCGTCCACAGATTGCTTCGGGCGACGCGGGAGTGGAGTACGTCGCCGACGATCGCCACCTTGCGACCGGCGACCGACCCACCGGGGAGGTGAGCGCGCATCGTGTACAGGTCGAGGAGGGCCTGCGTCGGGTGGGCATGCCGGCCGTCGCCGGCGTTGACCACGCTCCCACCAAACTCGGACGCGACGAGGTAGGGCGCCCCGGACGTTCCGTGTCGCATGACGAGCACGTCCGCGCCGGTGGCCTCGAGCGTGCGCATCGTGTCGAGCAGCGATTCACCTTTCTCGACGGATGAGCCGGACGCCGACACGTTCACGACGTCCGCGCCGAGCCGCCGGGCGGCGACCTCGAAGCTGACTCGCGTGCGAGTCGACGCCTCGTAGAAGAGGTTCGTCACGTGGACGCCATGGAGCGTCTCCCGCCCCGGCAGGCGACCGGCAACGACCTCGGCCATCGACGCGGCCGTCCGCATGACGAGCTCGATGTCGGCCGGGCTCAGGACATCGGTGTCGAGGAGGTGGCGATGGCGCCAACCGCGCTCGGCCGCCGTCGCGACCGCCCCGTCCCCGGTCGCCGCGGTCTTCCCGGCCTCCCCCGCTGGGCTCGCGACGACCACCGCTCAGCGATCCCCGCCGGCGACAGCCGCGGTCGCCTGCTCGATGTCGACGGCGTCCTCGCCGTCGACCTCTTCCACGCGCACCCGCACGACCTCGTCCCGCGACGTTGGGACGTTCTTGCCGACGTGGTCCGCTCGAATGGGCAGCTCGCGATGCCCTCGATCCACGAGCACCGCAAGCCGGATCGCGCGAGGCCGGCCGAACTCGCGCAGCGCATCCATCGCGGCCCGGACGGTCCGGCCGGTGTAGAGCACGTCGTCCACGAGGACCGCCGTCGCGCCCGCGATCTCGAACGGCAGCTCCGTGCCCTTCACGACCGGGGCATGACCGAGCGTGGAGAGGTCATCTCGGTAGAACGTGATGTCGAGCGCGCCGACCGGCAGCCGGGCGCCCTCGTTCTCCTCGATCGCCGCGGCGAGGCGCGCGGCCAATGGGACCCCGCGCCGCTGGATGCCGACGAGGACGAGCCCGTCCGTGCCGGCCTGCTTCTCGACGATCTCGTGGGAGATGCGAATCACGGCCCGGCGGATCTCATCCGCGGTCATGATCCGACGGCCGCTCATGGCGCTCCTTCTGGCCTCACGGGGCCGGCTCGCCGGCTCTCGCGGCCGGTCTTCGAAGGTCGGGCCAGAGTCTATCGCGCCGAGCCGATCGCGAACGTCGGGTCTAATAGACGCGGATCGTCACCTGGGTCAGGCCGGCGTAGGACCCGCAACCGCAGATCGCGAAGAAGTCGGGCTTGTCCATGTCGATCACGCGATTCGTGTACGCCGCGGGCCCGTAGTCGTTGATCACCCGCTCGAGGCAGCCACCGGCGCCGCAGACGACGATTATCGTGCCTCGGGGCAACCGCATTGCGGTTGTGCCGTTCGAATAGAACGAGGCAATTCCCGAGATCGTGTACCGCGGCGGGTTGAGGCTGGACGCCGCAACGACGTGCGGGAGGCTCACCCGAGTCCGCGAGGAAAAGAGCGGTCGCGAGCCCGCGCCTTCGGCGAATGGCGTCACGTCCTGGAGCGGCCCGGCCGCACCGTGGGCAGCGTCGAGCGAAACGATCGTCGCCGTGGATCGATCGATGGTCGTCGCGAGGTTGACCTGTCGGAACGCCGCTGCATCGATGGGCCGATCCGGACTCGGTTCGTAGGAGCCCGCAAGGCCCGGCAGCGCGCCGAGCGCGAGAGCCGCAGTGAGCACCGCTCTCGCGACCGTGCTGCTGGGTCGCATCTGGGCCCGACTCTACCCCATCGCGTCGAGTCTGGCGACGGCGGACCCTCATCGGTGGCGTGCCGGCGCGCCACGTTCAGCGAACGATGAAAGGCTGTCCCGCGGGTTGCGTCTCGACCTGGCCGAAGGTGTCGGCCGACCAGGCGAGCACCTGGACGACGCTCTGGTTGCCGTTCTGGCCGACCGGCGTGACCCACGCGAGGCGGCCCGAGTCGATCGAGAAGCCCCGGAGCGCCGATACGGATGGCAGCGGGTTGAGATTCTCCGCGATCCTGCCGTGCGCCCGGTCGAGCACGACCAGCCGTAGCGTCCCGACGGTCGGGTCGCTCGAGTCGGCCACCCAGACCGCGAGCCGGATCCCGGTTGGATCGAAGCGGGCATCGAAGGCGCTGATTGGCCCGGCGACCAGGTCGATCGGGGTTCCAGCCGGACCGATTGGCGTGGCCCCTACCGGACCGCTGGTCGCCGCCGGGCTCCCACCCAGACCCGGTGACGAAAGAGGAGTCGAGCTGCCTGCCGGAGACAGAGGCGCAGTCCAGCCGTCCAGCACCAGCCGGCCGGTTGCCGGCAACCAGCCGGTGCCCGCGGCATCCGGCACCACCGTTCCCAGCCAATAGGTCGCGAACCGGCCGGACGGGTCCACCGACGGCAGCCAGACATCCGCCTCGGCGAGGTCCTGGGCAAGACCGCTTGCCGGATCCAGGAGGAACGAGACCGGGTGCGACTCGACGGCGGCTCTCGGTGAGGAGGAAGAGGCCTCGACGCCCGGCGGCGGCGATGGGGCGCTCGTGGACGTTGCGGATGGGTCGCCCGACGCAACCGGGCTACCGGTCGAGGCCGTCACGACCCGGCTCGCGAGGATCCTGCCGCCGTACCAGCCAGAGAAGAAGGCCGCGTGGTCCGTAGTCACCGGATGCGCGCTGGTGTCATCGACCTTCCAGATGTACAGGTCCGGACCGGTCGAGCCGTCGACGGGCCGAGCCGAAAAGGCCAGCCACAACCCGTCCGGCGAATAGGCGGTCTCGCCGACAACCGTTACGCCTTCGGCGATGGACCTGGCTCCCTGCGGGGTCGGCTCGGGGGTTGCTCCAGGAGTGCCCGACGGCGTCGGCTCGGGGCTTCCCGCAGCGCTTGGCGCCGGGCTCACGACCGGCGAGGCCGTCGGGATCGTCGTCGGCGTCGTCGTGGGCGTCGTCGTTGGTGTCGTCGTTGGTGTGCCGGTGGGCGCCGGCCCGGAAGGCACTGGCACCACGAGGACACTGCCGGCATCAGAGCCGCCGGAAGCCCCGACGACCACGAGGTGCTGATTGTCCGGCGAGCTCACGATCGACTGCGGCTTGGCCGTCAGCTTCAGGGTGGTCGGCTGGTTCTTCAGCGGCGCGCAGCCCGCGGCCAGGTCGGGACAGACCTGCTCGACGTCCGCGAGGTTGAGCTGATAAGACCCATCGGTGTTGGGCTGGATCCAGCCGAGTGTCGCGGTGCGGACGGAGATCGGTGTCGGCCCGGGCGCCGTGGAGACGACCGCGACCGCGCTGCTGGCAGGCCCCGGACCCGGCGCGAGGGGGATGCCGCGAGGGGCGAGAGAGGTGCCAATCACGACGATCGCCACGAGGATCCCGGCCATGACACCGAGGGGGACGCGTACTCGACGCGGCATGAATCGGTCGGGAAGCCCGGACAGAACACCGCGGGATCGACGCGCCGACACCTGCTCGATCGCGGCCGCGGTGCGGGCCCAGAGGTCACGTGGTGGCTGTGGCGCCTGGTCGCGCAGGGACCGCAGGAGCTGCCGGTCCTCGAGGAACGCCTCCCGCTCGACACGGCACTCGCCGCAGCCCGCGAGGTGGCTGTAAAGCCAGGACGCCTCGGCGGGGTCGAGCGGCTCCAGCATTGCATGCGACCACCTCGCTCGAGCGCGATCGTGAGCGCTTTCGTCGTCGTGGTGGCGGCGCCGGAACGGCAGGGTCATCGGCCGCCCCCCGACTGGCCGGCGTACTGGGCGTCGCGCTCGGCTTCGGTGGCCCGCTCCGCATCCTTCTCGGCCGCGAGAGACCGTCGAAGGCTTTCGCGCGCACGGGTAAGGATTGCCCGCGCCGCAACGTGACTCGTTCCCAGGGCCGCAGCGAGCTCGAGGCCGGTCAGGTCATGGACCTCGGCGAGGAGCAGGGCGGCTCGCTGCCGTTCGGGAATCCTCGCCAGCGCCCGCTCCAGGGGACCGGAGAGCCGGACGTCCATCGCGAGCCGCTCGGCCGAAGGCGACGAGCCGCCGGAGACGCCAGGCGCATCGCCGATCAGCGGCACCATCCGGATGATCTTGCTGTGGCGGATGTGGTCGAGGGCCACCCGGTGCGCGATCTGATACAGCCAGGCACGGGCGTTCTCGTCCTTCTCGAGCGAAGCGTAGGCCTTGTAGGCCTTGATGAACGCGTCCTGGGTCAGGTCCGCCGCGAGGTCGGGGTCGCGGAGCATCCGGACGAGGTAGGCGTAGATCTCGCCATGGTGCTTGGCGAACAGGCTCTCGACGAAGGTCGCGGCCGTGTCCTGATCCCAGGTCCCGCTCACCGCGTCGCTCCTGCGCACGCCCGCGCGGGCATCCCAACCGCGAGCGACGACAGAAGGCGACGACTGGCTGAGCACGGCGACCCTTTCGTGACCGACGGCGCGATGCGAGCTCTGGGAGATGCGGCGTCGTGGCGAGGGACGGCGGGGTCCGCGATGGTGTGACGGATCACGTCAAGCCGACGGCCTGCTCGATCAGATCCTCGACCGCGTCCTCGGGCGAAACGGGGTTGACCGGCAACCCAGTTCCGAGCTCGAGCCCGGCGATGTCGCGGAGGCGCGGGTGGATCTCCCAGTGCCAGTGGAAGGTCGCGTCGACCCGCTCCCGCAGCGGAGCGGAGTGGAGCACGAGGTTGTACGGCGGCCCATCGAGACTCGCCCCGAGGCGGCCGAGCACGTTCCGCAACGCCGTCGTGGTGGCGTGGACGTCGTCGTTCGTCGCGACGCCGAAGTCAGCCTGGTGGGTGCGGGGCACGATCCAGACCTCGAACGGCGAGCGCGAGCCCCACGGGGCGAAGGCGACGCTCGCCTCGTCCTCCCAGACCAGCCGAACGCGCGATCGCGTCTCCTCGCGGACGAGCCGACACCACGGACACTCGCCCTCGCGGATGACGAAGCGCGCGGCGCCGCCGAGCTCCTCGGCAATCCGGTGCGGGATCAGCGGCAGGTCGTAGAGATCGATGCACAGGTGGTTCGTGCGGGCGCCGGCCTGGGCACCCCAGTTCTGGACGACCTGGAGGTAGTCCGTCTGGCCGGCGGTTCGGGCATCACGGAGCGCATCACGGGCCGCCCCGATCATCGTCTCGGCGACCTCGCCCACCTGCTGCAACGGCCGATGCTCGCCCGGCGGCGCGACGATGGTCCACCAGCTGCCGGCGGCCCGAGCCGTCGACATCGCGACCTGGGCAAAGCGCGATTCGAGCTCCTGGGCCTCGCCCTCGGTGCCCACGACATGGAACGCGAAGTCCTTCAGGATCCGGAGGCGGACGCCGTCACCCTCGGGCAGCCGGCAGTTCTGGCAGTCGCCATCGTCGTCAACGGCCTCGGCGCGGCGCGCGAAGCGATGTCGGTCGAACTCACGATCCACGATCGTCGCGACCCACCAGCCCGTGATCGGGTCCTTGCGGAGCTCGAAGAGCCCGGCGCTCATCGAGGATCAGCCGGCCGCGACGGCGAGGGCGGCGAGGTCCTCACCCAGCCAGGCGCCCTCGACGGCATCGGGGCCTTGCCATTCGAGCGGCGCCGCGAGCGCCCGTCCGAAGGCCTCGGCGAAGATCGATCCGGCCCGTTCGACCGCCTCGGTGGTTGGTGGCTCGGCCGTCCGCCCGAGCTCCTCGGCGATCGAGGTCGAGATCAGCTTGGGCGTGCCACATGGATCGATCAGGTCGAAGTCCCGAAGGTCCGGGGCGACGTTGAGCGCGACGCCGTGGTAGCTCACGCCGCGCTCGATCCGCAGGCCCAGCGCTCCGACCTTTCGAGGCGGCCGACCGCCGTCCCCCAGGACCCAGCAGCCGGGGTGACCGTCCCGCCGCACCGTCGCGACGCCGAGCGTGGCGCACGTCTCGATCATCGCCTCCTCGAGCGCGGTCACGAGCGGCCGAACCATGAGCGCTCGGTCACCGAGGCGGATGATCGGGTACGCGACCAGCTGGCCGGGACCGTGATAGGTGACCTCCCCGCCGCGCTCGACGCGGATCACCTCGATGCCTCGCCGGCGCAGCTCGCTCGGTCGGGCGAGGACATGCGACTCGTCGGCCTGGCGGCCCAGGGTCAGCACGGAGTCGTGCTCGAGAAGCAAGAGCCTGTCGTGGATGGTGCCGTTCGCGCGCGCGTCCACGAGCGCCTTCTGCCGGTCCCACGCCGTCCGATACGGAATCCGGCCGAGCCACGTGGCGACGAGCGAGCGCGGGATCATGCTCGGACGATAGCAGGGCATCCTTCCCGGCCCGGAGCTTGGATCAGGCGTCCGTGGATTTCAGGGCGTAGCGATGCTCGTCTGGGTCGCGGGCATGAGGTCTTGACGGTGCAGGCTAGGCGGAGTGCCGCAGGGAAACGGTGAGGTTCACCGCAACGACCGCCAGCACGGCGACGACGAGAATCCCCCCGACGACACCCCGTTCGACGCCCGCATTGATCAGGAGCCAGGCGACGAACAGTCCCACGAGCGGGCCAACGAACAGCTCCCAGGCGTCACCCACCAGGAAGTCGTAGAGGAACCGGAAGAAGGCTCGGACGTACTTCATGCCGAAATCGGGTCCTGCCCGCTCCGGCGCCTATCGAGCAATCGCCGGGCGGCCCAGATCGAGAGGAGCCCGACCGCGGCATAGATCGCGAGCAGGACGATCAGCGTCGCATCGCTCGCGGGCCATTCGATGCCGATCCCCTCACCGGCCCAGAAGGTCCCGAACGTGATCAGCATCAGGCCCACGGCGAACTTCAGGCCGTTCTCGGGCACGCGGCTCAGGGGCCGGTGGACGAAGATCCCGACAACGCTGACGAGGACGACGGCGAGCACGGCTCCGAGCGTTGCCTCGGCGAGCCGAGCGGCGTTCGCGCCGAACGTGATGACGATGAACGCGACCTCGAGGCCCTCGAGGAGGACGCCCTTGAAGGACACGGCGAACGAGACGCCGTCGAGGCCGGACGCCGGCACCGGCGCCTCCTCGCGCAGGCGCTTGACCTCGGTCGCGTAGATCAGCTCCTCGTCGTGCTTGGCCTTGGCCCCGGACGCGCGGAGGATCGCCTTGGTCGTCCATTGCAGGCCGTAGATCAGGAGGAGGCTGCCGATGACGATCCGGAGGCCGTTCAGGGGGACGAACAGGACGATGGCCGTTCCGAAGACCGCGATAATGACGGTCAGGACGCCAAGTCCGGCAAGCGCTCCGTAGATCGACGAGCGCCACTGGCGCGTGACGCCCACCGCCAGGATGATCGTGAGCGCCTCGACGGCTTCGACGAGCGACGCCAGGAAAGTCGGCAGCGCGGCGACGAGCAGCTCCATCAATCCCCCGTTCGACGATGTCGGAGGCGGTCGCCCGCCGTGGACCCGGAATATCCGCAGTATCTGCAATCACGGAATCGTGGCAAGCGCAACCGTTCATGGCAACGATTGTTCCGGGATAGGACGACCTTTGGCCCCTCACGGGGCGATCGCCGGGCCCCACCAGACAGCGGCACCGACGATGAGATACAGCCCGATGAGCATCGCGCCCTCGAGAGCATTGGCCTCGCCGTCGAGGACGATCGCGAACACGAGGATCGCGGTCACGGCGAGGGTACCCAGGAGGAGGGGGTCGAAGATCAGCGTCAACGGAGCCGGCGCGATGAACAGGCTGATCAGGACGATGACCGGTGCGACGAACAGCACGATCTGGAGCGCTGAGTTCAGGATCAGGCTGAGGGCCAGGTCGCCGCGGTTGCGGTACGCCGCGGTGACGCCCGAGAGGTGCTCGACCGCATTGCCGGCCAGCGCGACCACGATGAGGCCCGCAAAGGCCTCGCTGATCCCGAGGGTGCCCATCGCCGGCTGCAGGGCCTCAACGAACCAATCGGCAATGAATGCCGCGGAGGCCGCCGAGACGCCGAGGAGGACGAGCGTCGGACCGAGCGGCGGCGGCGTGTGGCCCATCTCGAGATCGTCCGGCTCTCGATCGGCGACGGCGCCGCCGGGGCCGGCTTGCCCGAGCCGCAGCGCGATCGGCACGGACATCGCGAAGACCGCCAGCAGCACGATCGCCACGACCGTCGAAAGCTCGACGTCACGGCCCGCGTCGGGCTCGCCGGCGCGAGTCGCGAGGAACGGCACGATGAGCGCGGCCACGCCGAGGAGGAGGAGCGTCGCGTAGAGCCGGTTCGCGGCCTTCGAGAAATGCAGCGTGCCGTGCCGGAGCCCGCCCGTGACGAGGGCGATGCCGAGGACGAACAACGCGTTGCCGAGGACCGAGCCGGCCAGGGCGGCAGCCACCACTCCCACAAGCCCCGCCTGCAGCGCGAAGACCGCGAGGAACAGCTCGGGCAGGTTGCCGAGGACAGACTGGACCACCCCCGTGGCGGCCGGGCTCAGCCGCTCCGCGAGCCGCTCCGTGGCCTCGCCGACGGCCACCGCGCCGAACGCCAGTCCCACGACGGCCAGCACGAACCGGACGACCGGGTCGAGGGCCACGACCTGGGCGATCGCGACGACTACGAACGCCACTGCGTAGCCGCCGAACACGATCGACGTCCGCCGCGAGGGGCCTGAGCGCTGCGGTGGCGCCTCGGGCCCCTCGGCCGGACGCGCGGCGGGCTCCGCCGGGATGGGCTCGTCCGTCATGGCCGCCCGAGCGTATCGCCTCGGAGGTCCGTTGTTGCCTCGCCTGTACACTTCCGCGGCCACTGCAACCGGCGGTGGCTCGCGCGATCTCGCGCTTCGGGGGAGATCCAGCCAATGTCCGCGCCGCATCCGTCCACGCGCTCCGGCCGCGAGCCCGCGACCGTTCGCGTCGCGATGTGGAGCGCTCGCCACCGCTGGCCCGTAGTCGCGCTGTGGTTCGTCGCGACGATCGGACTGTTCGGTGCCAGCATCGCCCTCGGTGGGATCAAGGCGGAGGACGCGAGCGGTGGCCCGAACCAGCGCTCGATCGAGGCCAGTGAGGCCCACGACGTCTTCGATGCGGGCGGCACCGAGCCGCCGTTCGAACAGGTCCTCGTCGTCGTGAGCGGCGGGCCGAACGCGGTCACGGACCCGGGATTCGTCGCGGTCGTGACCGACCTCGTCGCGAAGCTGGGCGCGGCATCGGCGCCGGTCAACGGCGTCGAAACCACGACCTTCGACCAGCTCGCGAACCCGCTCCAGGCCCCGCCGACTCTCGGCCTGGTCTCGCCCGACAAGACGACGGTTCGGATCATCGGCCGCATCAATGGCGACGACAAACGGGTCGCTCCCCTCCTCGCTCCAATCGAGCCGATCGTCGCGGCGGCCAGGGCGGCGAACCCGACGCTCACGATCCACACGATCGACAGCACGTTCATCAATCGCGACATCAACGGCCTGATCCAGAGTGGCCTCGACCAGACGCTGGCGATCACGATCCCGATCTCCTTCCTGATCCTCCTGTTCGCCTTCGGCGCGATCGCGGCGTCGCTCGTCCCGATCGTCCTGGCCGTGACGTCGCTCCTCGCGGCCTTCGGATTCCTCGGGATCTACAGTCAGGTCGTCGGCGCGGTGAGCCCGAATGCGACGCAGCTCATCGTGCTCATCGGGTTGGCGGTCGCCGTCGACTACTCGCTGTTCATGATCACGCGCTTCCGGGTCGAGCGGCGGGCCGGACGGGACCGGGAAAAATCGATCGAAGTCTCCAGCAGCACAGCCGGCCGTGCAGTCTTCTTCTCTGGTCTCGCGGTGATGATCTCACTGGCGGGCCTCGTCACCCTCGGCGTGAATCTCTTCACCTCGATGGCGGTGGGGACGATCGGCGTGGTCCTCGTATCGGTCGTCGGGAGCCTGACGTTTCTGCCGGCCACGCTCTCGATCCTCGGCGATCGGGTGAACGCCGGGCGGATCGCGACCTGGCTGCCGCGGCTCGCGCGCGCCCTCCCGCTCGGGCCCCTGAGCCGTCGTGGTGCGGGGGTTATCGCGTGGCTCGACCGGCGGGCCGACCGCCAGGAAGGCAGCGGATTCTGGGGCCGATTCGTCACGCTGGTCATGTCCCGGCCGATCCGGATGACGCTCCTCGCCACCGCGGTCCTGCTGGCCCTCGCCTCGCCGCTGCTCCAGCTCCGGACGGGCGTGAGCGACATCACCGCGTTCCCGCCGACGATCGACGGCGTGGCCGGCATTGAGCTCCTGAACGAGAAGTGGCCGAGCGGCACCGACCTCCAGCTCCAAGTCGTCGTGACCCACGCCGACCGATCCGACACGCAGGCCGCGATCGAGCGGCTGAAAACGCAGGGCCTCGCGATCCAGGGCCTGAGCGGGCCCGTCGCGGTCAGCAGGTCCAAGGACGGGACGGTCGCCCTCGTCTCGTTCACGATGAGCGGCCGCGAGAACGACGAGGCCAACCGGTCGATCGTCCGCGAAGCCCGGACCGAGCTCGACCCGTCGATCTTCGGTGGTCTGCCCGACGTGCGCACGTACGTGACGGGCAATGCGGCCTACGCCCTCGACGTGACCCAGGTCTATTCGAACGGCATCCCGACGATCTTCGCGTTCGTCCTCGGGCTGTCATTCCTGCTGATGCTGGTGGCCTTCCATTCGATCGTCATCCCGATCAAGGCGATCCTGCTCAACCTCCTCTCGACCGGCGCGGCCTACGGGGTGCTCGTGTTGGTCTTCCAGCGGGGCTGGCTGGCCGAGCCGCTCGGGATCACGACGACCGACGTCATCGAGAGCTGGGTTCCCCTGTTCATCTTCACGATCCTGTTCGGCCTCTCGATGGATTACCACCTCTTCATCCTCACGAGGATCAAGGAGGCTCGCGATCGGGGGCTCGATTCCCGCGCGTCCGTGGCCAAGGGGATCTCGGTGACGGCCGGGACGATCACGAGCGCCGCCTCGATCATGGTCGTGGTCTTCGCGGTCTTCGTGACCCTGAAGTTCGTGTTCATCCAGGAGCTCGGCCTCGGGCTCGCGGTCGCGGTCTTCATCGATGCCACGATCATTCGAAGCGTGCTCCTGCCGGCCACGATGACCCTCCTCGGCGACTGGAACTGGTGGATGCCGCGTTTTCTGTCGTGGATCCCGCGAGTCACGATCGAAGGTGAGCCTGACGCGCCGGTGGACGCAGCCGCCTCTGCGTGACGCTGGCTCTCGAGCCGCCGAGGGCCCGAGCTGCCCGGAGCGAACCCGCCCGCGGAAACCGACCTCGCGGGGACGACGTTTGGCTTTCTGGCCGAGGGATCACGCTCACCCGTCCGGGGAAGACGAAGGGCGCAGACGTCGCGGCGACGCGCCTGAACGCCCGGCGCGGGGAGGGCCCTACGTATTCCGGTACTCTCGTGGCCCATGACCACCCGAGCGCTGCGTTCCGTTCGGGCCACCCGCTACGTCACGCCGCTTCGCGAAGGCGGTTCGCTCCCGGGCCTCATCGAAGCCGACGATGACGGCCTCTACGTCGTCAAGTTCAAGGGAGCGGCCCAGGGTCCGCGGGCGCTCGTCGCGGAGATCCTGGCCGGAGAGCTCGGGCGGGCCGTCGGATTGCCGGTACCCGAGCTCGTGCTCGTGGACGTCGACCCCGCGATCGGGAACGCCGAATCCGATCCGTGGGTCCGCGAGCTGCTCGAGCACAGTCCCGGCGTCAACCTCGGACTGGACTTCCTGCCAGGCTCCCTGACGTTCGATGCTCGCGCCGATGGCCGCCCGGAGCCAGAGCTGGCGGCCGACGTGGTGTGGTTCGATGCGCTCGTGACGAACACCGATCGGTCGCCCCGCAATCCGAACATCCTGACGTGGCATCGCCGCCTCTGGCTGATCGACCATGGAGCGTCGCTGTTCATCCACCACACCTGGGCGGACCCGGACGCCCATGCTCACCGGCCGCTCGCCACCATCGCTGATCACGTGATGCTGCCATTTGCCGGTTCGCTCGCGGAAGCGCACGGACGCCTCGGCCCGCTCGTCACGGAGGCGGTCCTGGAGGAGCTCGTCGCGCTTCCGCCGGAGGAGTGGCTGGCCGCGAACGCCGCCGTCGGCGGCCCGGCCGAGCAGCGGGATGCCTACGTGCGGTACCTCCTGACGCGGCTCCAGTCCCGGGACGCGCTCGTCGACTCGATCGAGCAGGTGCGGCGTGCCGCCTGAGCCGTTCGAATACGCGATCCTGCGGGTGACGCCGCGCGTCGAGCGCGGTGAGCTCGTGAACGTCGGCGTCGTGGTGTTCTGTCGGACCCGTAGCTACCTTGGCGTCAAGCTCGAGCTCGGCGCGCGGCAGTTGGACGCGCTGCGCGCGCTCGCCCCTGATCTCGACGTGAGCGCGATCCGAGCCCACCTCGAATCGATCCGCGGCGTGGCTGCCGGCGACACAGACGCGGGGCCGGTGGCAAGGCTCGCCGCGCCGGAGCGATTCCGGTGGCTGTCATCGCCATCGAGCACGATGATCCAGCCATCGGACGTCCACGGCGGCCTGACCGAGGACCCGGCCGCCGAGCTCGACGACCTCTTCGAGCGGCTCGTTGCGGCCCCCTGATGCCGGGCCTGCGCCGGGCGGCAATTCGGGATAGAAGAGGACGGGACGCTCGATAGGCTGCGGCTGCCTTCGCCTGGACGGTCCCTGCACAACCGCGATTGGAGCCTCCTGGACCAGCCCTTGATTCAGTGCGACCGCTGCGGCAACCCGACCCGCCGCTGCACTTCTGCGTGCAGTGTGGGAACGGGCTCCGCGTCGCGCCGCCGTCGCGCGGCATTCGGTCCGAATTCGCCGCGGCGCCCCACGAGCACCTCCTTGGGCTGCACATCGGCTCGACGCTGTTCTCGCAGCTGCCGCGAGCCGACATGGAGAGCTTTCAGCTCGCGCTCGCGCTCGCCGCGGCGGTAATGATCGGCCTCGCGGCCCTGGGCCTGTACCCGGCCGGGCTCGCCGTCTCTGCGGTCGCCGTGCCCGCCCTCATGGCGATCTAGGATCGCCCGACGTCGTCGTGCTCGACACGGCCGTCCTCGCATACGTGTTCCACTGATCGCTGAACGGCCGCGACGGCGGCGTCTCGGAAGCCATCGCGCCGTCCCGGCCATCAGGCGGAGCTGGTCGGCCCGCTCACGTAGCGAGACAAGAGGCGGCTTCGCAGCTCCCCGCCGGCCCCTACCAGTCGCAGGAAGTCTCGGCCTGACAGGGCCAATAGGACGCCGTCGGTCTCGGCCGCGACGGTCGCTGTCCGCGGTGACCCATTGAGCAGGCCGAGCTCCCCGAAGACGTCGTTGGCACCGAGATGGCGGACGACGCGCGGCTCGGCGTCCGGCGCGTCATGGATCGTGACGACGAGGGAGCCCGACTCGATCATGTAGAAGCGATCGGCCGGCTCGCCCTGCCTGACGATCGCGTCCCCGGCTCTGATCGGGACCTCGCGCATCCGGTGCAGGGCGGCCTCGAGTCGCGAGGCCGGGACACCGGCGAAGAGCGGCAGCTTGGCAACCTCGGCGCGCCGAGACCAGCCACACTGCCTCCCTCCTGGAGAAGGCTAGACCGTTGCGAACCGCGCGTGCGGGCAGCTTTCGCCTTTCCGGTGCCCGATGCGGTTAGAGCGGATCCGCGGCTTCCGACATCGCCTCGATGTCGCGAAGGACCGGGCTCGGATGGCTTCGCCCGGCCGTCACGCTCCTGAAAGCAGAAACCTTCGCCTTAGGGTGCCGGGTGATCAGGCTCGTCCCTGATGGTTCATCGACCGACCCGAGCGAAGAGGAGCCCGACATGCCCACCGTCCAGGTCTCGAACTGGGGCGACGCGATTTTTCTGGCCGCGTCAAACGCCCTGAACACCTTCCTGGCTGCAATTCCTGCAGTGATAGGTGCATTGATCATCATTCTGATTGGCTGGATCATCGCCGGCGTTGTCGCCCGCCTGGTTACGGAGGTCCTGCGGAGGGCCGGCGCCGATCGGCTGTTTGCCGAGCACGGTGGCGAGGTCTACGGCTCGCAGAGCCGCAAGGTCAAGCCGAGCCTTGTCGCCGGCGAGCTCGTCAAGTGGCTCATTCGGATCGTCTTTCTCGTCGCCGCGGCGAACGTCCTTGGCCTGACACAGGTCAGCCAGCTCCTCAATGACATCATCCTTTGGATCCCGAACCTGATCGTCGCAGCGATCATCTTGTTGCTGGCCCCGATCCTCGCGCGGTTCGTGCGAGGAGCCATCGAGGTCGGCGCGGGCCAGATGGGCTTCACGAACGCTTCGCTGCTGGGCCGAATTGCCGAGATCGCGATCGTCGTGTTCGCTGTGATCATCGCCATCAATCAGATCGGGATCGCGGCCAACCTCGTGAACACACTCTTCATCGGCGTCGTCGCAGCGCTCGCATTGGCCTTCGGGCTGGCTTTTGGTCTTGGCGGGCGAGAAGTCGCCGGTCAGCTCACGCAGGCGTGGTACGAGCAGTCGCAAGCCGCGGCCAAGCGGATCCAGGCGCGACAGACAGGAACCGAGTCGAGCGCCCCCTCAACGACCGAACCGCGGAAGGCCTGAACCAACGATCAACTCGAAGATACCAAGAGAGGTCGAGATGAACGACTTGTCGCAATTGCTCGGCAACCTTCCGCCGGTCGTCGGTAATGTTCTGCGCGAACTGCAGGCCGGCAATCACGCGGCAGTGCCGGACGCTGACGCGCAGGAAGCCGCCGCACACGTGACCAGCCAGCTGAGCCCCGAGGAGTTTCAGCAGGTCGCCGCGAACGCCTACCAGCAGATGACGCCTGATGAACGCTCCGAGGTTGCGGATTACCTGCGGACCCACGCCCAGCAGCAGGGCATCACAGTACCGGCACTACCGTCGGCGGCCGAGGCCTCGACGAATCCGGGCGCGCTCGCCGACGCGACCGCTCAGGTGCACAGCCAGGGGCCGAGCTCGCTCGGGCAACTGTTTGCGCCGGGCGGTACGTTTTCGAGCCCGATCGCGAAGCTGGCTCTGCTCGGCATCACGGCGATGGCCGCGCAGCGCATCACGGGGCGACGTTAGGCAGCGTGGCCGCCCGCCCGGTCGGGCTTCTCGGAGTCGTGGCCCGGAAACGTCGTCCCCGGCTTATCGCCAGCGAGCAGGTCCCGTTCGACCTGCAGGCGCAGCCGGTACAGGATGTCCCACTCGTCGGTGGGGACCTCCAGGCCCAATAGCTTCGAATCGATCTGCTCGAGAGCGCTCTTCGCGCTAGGCCCGAGCGTCCCGCCGCTCGCCCGACCGGACTCCGCGAGCTGCAACACCTCGTCTTCCAGTGCCTGCGCCTCGGAGCTGGTCGTCTGGTGGGCGGCGGTCGTCGCGAGCCGGCTGAGGACGGCCGCTCGGGCTCGCGTCCGCTCTCCTGGCGTGCCTGAGATGGCGATGTCGGAGGGGTACACGCCGACGCGCAGGTTCGGGCCGCGCAGCTCGATCAGGCGATCCGGTCGGAGCTTGCGGACATTGCTGCCGGCGACGGCGGTAAGGAGCCGAGCAGGCAGCGTCAGCACCCACGGCGCCTCTTCGGCAGATGCCTCCAGACCCGCGCTCTCGACCGCCTTGCCAAGGTCGCCGACGACCTCGTCATAGCCTTGGGGCTTCACGACGATCGGGACGTGGACGTCCGACCAGCCGTGTCTGCGGCTCCGGATCTTGCGGACGATCCCCACGCCGGCGAGGAAGATCAGGAGGCCGCTGATCAAGGGCGCGAGAACGTAGCCGCGCAGAACCTCACCGGGAATCGCGAGGCCCTCGGGGCGCTTGCCGCCCGCCGGGACGAGATACCCCGCGATACCGACCAGGAGTGGCAGGACGAACACCCCGAGAAGGAGCACGAGCCCGAGCCACTCGCGATCGATGAAGGGCGGATGGGGTGTTGCGTCGAGCAGGAACGAGGCGATGCTCGGCAGGAGCAGCCCGAGCGCGAACAGGAGCCACAGGAACGAGAACGCCATCATCAGGACGAGGAAGACCTGGTGGGATCGGGGCACTCGGCCGAACAGCAGGCTGCTGGCCCAGCCAAGCGCGCTGCTCAGGAGGTCTCCCGCGAAGCGGCCCGCGAACCCGAAGAGCGAGATGAGAATCGTCATGCGCGGACGATGACTGCCGCCGGGCTCTCATGCAATTCCCCTGGGAGCCGAAGGACATCGCAGATGGACACTGGGGCTTCCAGGACCTCAGACTCCAACAATGGACATCGGAACTCCGCCCGCGCCGTCTTTTTCGAGCTCGACGCCGACCGACTGAACATCGCGGTCGCGCTCGAATACGGCGCATTCACACCGCTCGGCCGAGCCTCATATGAGCGGCTTCTTCCGGACCTCGCGTCGATGCTGACGGTCGCCGAGCTCCAGGCCGTCGTCCTCGCCTACGGCGGCCACGCTGGGTACGCCCAGGCGGAGGCGGACTCGACCCTCCCAGGATCCTTGCGCGATCAGGCTCTGCGGGCGTTGCTGGCCGCCCAGGATCGTGCCTTGGACGCGCTCCGCCCACGAGTCCTCTCCGCGGCGGAACAGCGAGCGTTACAGGCGGCCGGGCGCGACGCGCCCGTCATCCCGCTGACCGACGAGACCGAGCAGCTGGGCGGCCGGCAACTGGAGGAGACGAGGCCATGACTGTCGATCACCGCGAATTGTGGAAACGCTTCACGGATGCCATCAACGACCCCAACGAAGCGGCATTCGACAGCCTCGTGACGGAGGACTACGTCGAAGAATGGCCGCAATCCGGCGAGGTTCTGCGGGGCCGCACCAACTTCCTGAGAATGCTCCGAGCCTACCCGGAGAAGCTGAGCACCGGCGGTGTCGATCCCGAGAGCACACGCGTTGCGGTGCAGGAGGCGAAGTGGGTGATGACTCGCGCCTTCACGCTCGTCCGAGTGGACTCGAGCGGCGACATCGGCACGGTGATCTTTCGGACCCACTATCCCGACGGATCCTGGTGGTGGATCATCGGCACGTATCAGCTCCGGGGCGACCGGATCGCCCGCCGGACGACGTTCTTCGCACCGGAGTACGAGCGTCCCGAATGGCGCCAGGATCTCACCGAGAAAACCAAGAACGACTGATCCGACGATGGCAGCGCGCGTCCCATCCGACACGCCCGACGAGCCCCACGTCGGTGGCCCGTCCCGATTCCGGACCTGAGCTTCACGAATCTCTACGGGACCGACGTCACCGCCGAGCGGGCGATCGTGAAGTTTCCGGACCAGAACCCGAACCCGGTGTTCCGCATCACCCTCGAGGGCATCCTCGTCTACGCCAACCCGGCCAGCGCCGGCCTCGTATCGGGTCTCGGAATGCGGCTCGGGACGAAGCTGCCTCGTGAGCTTGGAGAGCTTCTGCTCGAGCGGACCCGCGCGGCCGATCGCTCGATCGTGGAGGTCGAAGCCGCCGGTGGGGCCTATGCCCTCCTGCCGGTCAACGTCCCCGAGTTCGGCTTCGTGAACGTTTATTGAACGGACATCACCGCCGTGAAGGAAGGCGAGCGGCTCGCACGCGAGAACGAGCGGCTCCTGCTCAACGTCCTGCCCGAGCCCATCGCTCAGCGGCTGCGCGAGGGCGAGGCGCTCATCGCGGACCGGTCCGACGACGTGACGCTGCTCTTCGCCGACATCGTCGAGTTCACGCGGCTGTCGGCGAGCCTGTCACCGCACGAGCTCGTCGGTGCGCTGAACGAGGTCTTCACGGTCTTCGACGGCCTCGTCGAGCGGTACGGCCTCGAGAAGGTCAAGACGATCGGGGATGCGTACATGGTCGTCGGGGGCATGCCCGAGCGGTCCGGCGACCACACCGAGCGGGTCGCCGCGGTGGCCCTCGACCTCACCGAATGCGTCGGTCGGATCGACGCAGCCGTCCGCCTCGGAATCAGCTTCCGGGTGGGCATCCACTGTGGCCCCGTCGTGGCCGGCGTTATTGGCACGAAGAAGTTCACCTACGACGTCTGGGGCGACACCGTCAACGTCGCAAGCCGCATGGAATCACTCGGCGTCGCGGGGCGCGTCCAGGTATCGCAGGCGGTCATGGAGCGGCTGCAGGGCACGTACGCGTTCGAGGACCGCGGCCTCGTCGACGTCAAGGGCAAGGGCCGCGCACACACGTACTTCCTCGGCGAGGCGGTCGTGTCTGGGGCATTCGGTCTCCGGCCGTAGACTCGGACTCCATGGCAGCCACTCCGCCGCGGCCGGCGAATCGAGGCCCCCGACTCACGCCCCGTCTGTTTGCCGCGCTGGTCTCCGGCAAGGCGGCGGGCTGGGCGTCGCGCCTGTCCGGCCACGGCGGCGGGACGTCGGTTCCCGGCAAGGTGGCCCGGCGGGTCGAGCCCGGCATCCTGGGTGAGCTGCTTCGGCGACGACGCGACCCGGTGGTCGCGATCACGGGCAGCAATGGCAAGACCACCACGGCCCGCCTGACGGCGGCGCTGCTGCGCGGCGAGGGCATGGGCGTCCTCACGAATGCCGCGGGGGCGAACCTGATCCAGGGTGTGACCAGCCTGGCGGTCGAATCGGCCGACCTCCGCGGCCGCCTGCCGGCGGGGGTCCTCCTGATCGAGGTGGACGAGGCGACCCTGCCTCGCGTCCAGGGCGAGATCGGACTCGGGGTCCTGCTAGTAACCGACCTGTTCCGTGATCAGCTCGATCGGTACGGTGAGCTCTATGCCGTCGCGAACGCGATCGACGGGGTGGCGTCCGGCTTGGCGTCCGAGGCGATGCTCATCGTCAACGCCGATGACCCCCTCGTGTCCACGATCGGTGGCGAGCGGGAGGGCCGGCGCCTCACGTTCGGCTTCGATCTGGGGCACTCGACCGACCGGATCACCCGGGCGGCCGACACGATCCGCTGCCCGGTCTGCCGATCGGATCTCCGGTATCGGGCCATCTACCTGTCACACCTCGGCGACTACGCCTGCACGAACTGCGACTTCCACCGCCCGCCGCTCGACGTCGCTGTCACCGAGATTGAGGTCGTGGGCCTCACCGAGACGCGGATGACCCTCCGGCTGCCGGGTGGCGAGCTGCGGCTTTCGGTCCCCCAGGCCGGACTACACATCGGCTACAACACCGCCGCGGCGGTCGCGATCCTCGTCGGCCTCGAGATGGCCATGCCGCACGCAGTGGCGGCGCTCGCCGGCGTCGGTCCGGCGTTCGGGCGGCTCGAGACGATCGAAGCCGGCGACCGCCAGGTCGTCCTCGCGTTCGCCAAGAACCCGACATCGTTCAATACCACGCTTCGGACGCTCGCCGGTGAGGGCGAGCCGCGGAACCTCCTGCTGGCCCTGAGCAATACCCTCGTCGACGGCGAGGACTTCGCCTGGCTCTGGGATGTCGACTTCGAGGCCTCGGTCCCGGCGATGCAGCGCGTGATCGTCTCCGGGACTCGCGCCGACGAGCTGGCCAACCGGTTGAAGTACGCAGGTCTCGATCCCGAACGGATCGAGACGGTGGACAGCCTGCCGGCGGCCCTCGATCGGGGCCTGGAGACAGCGCCGCGTGGCGCACGACTCACGGTTGTCGCCGGCTACACGCCGACGATCGAGATCCGCGAGGCGATGCACCAGCGGGGCTGGGTCGGCCGATTCTGGGAGACTGAGGCATGACGAACAGCCCAGCGGCCGAGACGCCACGGTCGCTCAGGATTGCGCACCTCTATCCATGGCTCCTCAACGTCGCCGGCGACGGGGGCAACCTCATCGCATTGGAGCGTCGGGCGGCCTGGCGCGGGATCGCCACCGAGGCGGTGGCGATCGGTCCCGACGAGAGCCCGGATCTGACAACCTTCGACATCGTCCTGTTCCACGGTGGCCAGGACGTCGAGATGGGGATCGTGGCAGCCGACCTGCCCACCAAGGCTCCGTCCCTTCGCGAAGCCGCCGATGCCGGGGTCGTCATCTTCGCCGTCTGCGCCGGATTGCAGCTCCTGGGCCACTGGTATCGGCCGGCGGTGGGCGAGCCGATGGAGGGGGCCCATGTCCTCGATCTCGAGACTGTCGGGGGGAGCCAGCGGTTCATGCAGCACGCCGCGGCCGAGGTCAGCCTGGGCGGCCAGACCGAGACCGTGGTCGGCTTCGAGAATCACAGCGGTTTGACCGAGCTTGGCCTGGGCGTCAGGCCGTTCGGGCAGGTGATCGCCGGAGCCGGCAACAACGGCACGGACGGCGCCGAGGGTGCGATCCGCGACAACGTGATCGCCACGTATCTCCACGGCCCGGTCCTGCCGAAGAACCCGTGGCTCGCGGACATGCTCTTGCGCATCGCGCTCGAGCGGAAGTACGGCGAGCCGGTCGAGCTCGCCTTGCTCGACGACGCCGCCGAGGTTCGCGCCCACGAGGTGGCGCTCGAGAAGGCGCTCCGCAATCGCGGCCAGCGGACGGCTCTCAATCCGGCGCGGTTCGGGGGCTGACCGGAGGACGCCCGGTAACAGGGCTGCGCGGACCGCGTCATGGGCACGGGCCTCGCAGGTCGCGATGGTCCCCCGCAAACGTTGCCCGGAGGGCCGCCTCATGCATCGCCTTGGACTCATGGTCGCCACCGTCGCACTGCTCAGCCTGGGATTGGCCGCGCCGTCCTGGCGTCGACGCCGCCGACCAACGACACCCATGCCACGCGCACCTCGATCCCGTCCATTCCATACAACGACTTCGTCGACACGACGGCCGCGACGACCGATGTCAACGACGCGGAAGTGGGCTCGGTCTGCGGATCACCCCCCAACGGACGCGAGTGGCTGGTATGACTACACCCCAATTGCCGCTGGCGACGTCCAGTTCGATGCGACCGCGTCCGACTACTCGGTCGGCCTGATCATCGTCACTGGAGCCCCGGGCAGCTTTGCATTCGTGGGCTGCAGCGGCGGCGCCCTATCCGCGTCGCTTTCGGCCGGCGTTACCTACACAATCCTGTGTTCGACTACCAGGGCGACGGCGGCGGCAACCTGTCATTGGTGGTCGGGACACCTCCCCCGCCACCGACGGTCGACGTCACCGTCAACGCGAGTGGCAGCTTCAACACCAAGACAGGAATTGCCACAGTCCGAGGCCACCGTGACCTGCACCGGTGCCATCGCCGATGGCAAGAATTACATCGAGGTCGGGCTCACCCAGGCGGTGGGACGCTTCAAGATCTCCGGCATGGGTACCACCCAGTTCACCTGCGACGGCGCGACATACGCATGGTCCGCCCAGGTCCCCGGCGACAACGGCAGGTTCGGCGGCGGAAAGGCGCAGCTGTCCGGTAGAGCCTTCGCGTGCAGTGACACGGCTTGCGCATACGCCGAGTTCAATCGGACGGTGACGCTCAAGAAGTAACCGTTCGACCGACGACGCGCTCACGGCCGGTCCAACCAGGATCGGCCGTGAGTCTTTGAGACTTGGCAGCCTGTCGTAACGCTCGGCGGCTCGACCTCACGCGACTGAGAGCGCGCCTGCGCCAGAGTGGGGGCAAGCCCATGACAGGAGGCCGATCTGATGGCAGAGCTCAGCGAGAAGAAGCGCGATTCCCTGCGAAAGACGACGTTCGGACTTCCCGAAGAGCGGAAGTATCCGATGCCGGACGCATCGCATGCCCGCAACGCGAAGGCCCGCGCGAGTCAGCAGGAGGAGAAGGGCAACCTCACCGCCGCCGAGAAGAAGAAGATCGATCGCAAGGCCGACCGGATCCTCGATCGCTGACCCGGCCTCCGCCGCGGAATCGGCGTACCGATTAGGGATATCGCATGGCGCAACGTGAGCGACCGCAGGTGATCGTAGTCAGGCGCGGTGGCGATCACGGCTGCCTCATCACGCTGCTCCTGATCATCATCGCTTGGCCGCTCGCGATCGTGTACTGGATCGTCCGGCTTCTCTGGTGGCTCGTCGCGTCGGTGATCGACTGGCTCACGCTCGGGCCGATCCGGCGCCGCAATCGCTACTGACGACCGCAAGGCGGGCCGCTAGGGCGTGACGGTGAGCGTCCCCTTCACGCCGAGGCTCTCGTGGCCCGGTAGCGAGCAGAACAGGACATAGCCGCCCGGCGCGATCCTGGTCGACAGGGTCTCTGACTGGCCCGCCCAAAGGTCCTTCGTGGCGGCGATCACCTTGCCGGCGGCGTCGCGGATCGTGACGTTGTGAATCGTCGGCCCGTCGTTCGTGACTGCCAGTGAGACAGTACCTCCTGATGCGGAGACCGTCGCCGGGTTCAGCTTGAAGTCGAGCACGTGGATCGGCGTCGAGACGGCTGCCGGGGCCGATGCCACCGGACTGCCTGTCGAGGAACCGCAGGCAGTGATCGTGAGAGCAAGGAAAGCGACAGCGGTCGCGCGTAGACGATGCATGGCGGGAAAACCTCGTACATGGAAAAGCGGCCGGACGGCGGGGGAGGATCCCGTCGTCCGGCCGTAGGTGGTGGGGATCAGCTGAACTTGTCGGGGACCTTGGCGACGATCGCCTTGGCGAGCGGGTCGCCGATCATCTCCATGTGCCGGCCGGCCGTCTGGTCGGCCTTCGAAGCAGCAGCGTAGTCCTTGGTGCCCTGGGCATCCACGACCGCCTTGGTCGTCAGGACGTGCTCCTTGATCAGCGCGGTCAGGGCGTCATTCGGGAGGCCCGTAGCGCCGGCCAGGAAGTCGGCGAATTGCGGCAGGTACATGGTCGTCAGGTCGGAGACGGCCTTGTCCATCTTGGCCTTGTCCTTCGTGGCGACACCGGTGGTGTAGTCGACGAAGAAGCCGTTGTGGGCGCTCCAGATCTTGTTGAAGGAGTCCTTCGCGGCATCGCCGTAGACGGACCCGATGGCGGCGCCGAGATCGGTGCCGTTCGAGTTGAGCACGCCGCCCGCGGCCTGGAACTCATCGCTCATGCCCTCGAGGGCTGCGGCGGTGGCGTCGGTCGCGAGGTAGAGGTGCTCCTGGAGGAGGTTGTTCAGCGCGACCCGGAAGTCGACGCCCTTGTTCGCAGCGTCACCGGCCAACTTGTCGGGGAGCTTCGTGGCGATGGCCTCGGCGATCGGGTCGCCGATCATCGCCATGTGGGCGTATGCGAGGCGGATGTCGGCGTAGGCCGCCTTCCAGTCGCTCTTGGCCTGGTCGTCGACGATCTGCTTGGTCTGGAGGACGTGGTCCGTCGTCAGCTTGACGACGGCGTCCTTCGGGATGCCCGTCGCGCCGGAGATCAGGTCCGCGAACTGCGGCACGTACATGGTCGTCAGGTCGGAGACGGCCTTGTCCATCTTGGCCTTGTCCTTCGTGGCGACACCGGTGGTGTAGTCGACGAAGAAGCCGTTGTGGGCGCTCCAGATCTTGTTGAAGGAGTCCTTCGCGGC
>JBBQTO010000011.1:0-31283 GCA_038234575.1 Candidatus Limnocylindrales bacterium | reverse complement strand
TGAGGAGCAGATCCACGATGCCTAGATACATCTTGTTTTTCTCGTACTCGGGCGAGGCCGCGAAGGCGATGATCGAGCATCCGAGCGACCGATCCGCCGCCGCCAAGGCGCTGACGGAATCGCTCGGAGGCACACAGGAAGCCTTTTACTGGATGCAGGGCAAGCACGACGGATTCCTGATCACGAGCCTGCCCGACGGTGTGGCAGCGGCGGCATTGGCCGCAGCGGTCAGTGCCACCGGCGCCATCGTGCGCACCGAGACCCACCAGATCTACGACCACGACGAGCAGGCAGCGATCGTCGAAAAGGCCGCGATCGCCCGAAAGGCGTACAAGCCACCGACTGCCTGATCCCTCCGCCACCGCGGAGCGCTCCCCGAGCTCGCCTCCTCGCCATCAACCGGCGTCAGGCGACGGGCTCTCAACGGATATCGGGAAGGTCGTGAGGGGCCTGCAACGCGAGCAGGCTGCGTGCTTCGATATCGACCGTTGATCGGTCGGCGCGATCGACCGGCGCCCACGGCTGGATCGCCAGCGTCGCGCGGCCCTCGGTTCGTGTGAGCAGCCACGTACCGGCGGTGAACCCGTCGACGAGGAACGTGCCCATTCGGCCACCGTCGCCGGCGGGCCAACGTACTTTGCGCTCGCGCTCCGTGATGCGCGCGATCCTTGTGCAAGAGCAGGACGTTGTCGAACTCGGGCAGTAACCGAGGGGGCGCCGGGGATTCGGGGTCAGGCAGCAGCCCTTCCGGGACATCGAAGAGCTCGCGCCCGTGCTCGTCGTGGAACACGCGCAAGCCCGGACGCAATCGCTCGAGGACCGGCCGGAGATCGGTGAGCCACGACCACGTCGCGACGTCGGCGACGGTCGCCGGCCCGAATGCCGCGAGATAGCGAAGCACCAGCGAGTCCGGCGCCGTATCGATGGCCAGCGGGCGCCCCAGCCAGTCCTCGAGGATGGCGAACTTCGGCGGGGCGGAGCGGCTCCAGAGGCCTCGCGGCGGGACCTGGACGAGCGGCACCAGGTAGCGAACGGCCATCGCGAGCGAGACCGCGTCGCGATCCGGCCAGCGCTCCCCCAGCAGGCGGCCCATCTCGGCGGTGCTGCGGGGCCGTTCCATCAGCAGCTGCCGGCCGACCGCGATGACCTCATCGATCCGCAGCCCTACGAGGTTGCGCGCGAATGGGCTGCCGCTCCGGAAGCCTCGCTCAACGACGCCACGCTGGAGGACCGGCCGCATCGCCAGCGCGTCGGCGGCGGACAGGAGATGGATCGTGGTGCGCAACATCCCCGCGGCGCGGACCGCGGTTCGCGCTTCGATCAGCGCCTCCAGCTCAGCGGCGCGGAACCCCGCCGACCGGCTCCACAAGGCGACATAGGGCGCCCTGGGCGCCTGGGCCTGCATCCCGGCCAGGTGCTCCATCAAATCGAGCGCGGGCATCGAGACCCGCTCGAGCAGGTGCTGCCGCGCGAGCAAGGCTCGGTTCAGCTCGCGTCGGCTGAGGACTCGGGTCATCGGAGCACGCGGATCATTGCGGAGCTCTGGTCATCAGCGCCTGATCCGGCCCGCGCGTTGGCGTCAGGCGGCAGGAGCCTCGGCGAGGAAATGGATCTCGAGCGGATCGATGGCGTCGGCGGGCTCGAAGCCGAAGACCTGCGCATAAAACGAGAGCTCGGCGCCGAAGGAACGGATGATCGCCTCCTTGCCGCGGAAGCCGTGGTCCTCGCCGGGAAAGAGCAGGTACGCGTGCGGGATTCGGCGCTCGAACAGCGCGTCCACGATCCGCTCCGCCTCGGACGGCGGGACGATCCGGTCCTCTGCGCCCTGCTGGACCAGGACCGGCGCCGTGATCTGCTCGGCGTGGAGGCTCGGCGAGCGATCGAGGTAGCGCTGCATCGTCTCGGGCCACGGTCCGACCATGCTCTCGAGGTAGCGTGACTCGAACTTGTGGGTGTCCTTCACGAACGCCCTGAGGTCGCCGATCCCGAAGTAGGTCGTCCCCGCCCGGAACGTCTTTCGGAACGCGAGCGCGGCGAGCGTCGTGAAGCCGCTCGCGCTGCCGCCCCGGATCGCCATCCGGTTGCCGTCCACGAGTCCTTCGCTCGCCAGCCACTCTGCGCCGGCGACGCAGTCGTCCACGTCGACGATCCCCCACTCGCCCTCGAGTCGCTTTCGGTAGGCGCGGCCGTAGCCGGTGCTGCCGCCGTAGTCGACGTCGAGCAGGGCGTAGCCGCGGCTGGTGAAGAGCTGGAAGCTCGTCGCGAATCCGGAGAACGCTTCGGCCGTCGGCCCGCCATGGCTCGTGACGATGAGCGGGGGCCGCTCGTCGGGCGGACCCTCGAACTCGCGATTCGTGGGTGCGTAGAAGTTGCCGAACGCCGTCCGACCGCCGGCGGTCGGGAACTCGATATGCCTCGGGATCGAGATATCGGCGGCCTCGACCGAGAACGGCAGCGCGCGTCGAAGCACGGTCACCTCGCCGCTCAGGGTCGTCTCGACGATCGACGCGGGCTCGGTTGGGGACGCGGCCCGGATAAGCACGGCATCACCGTCGATGGCGACGGTCGCGATCTCGGTATAGGGCAGCTCGACCACCTGATTGCTCCCGTCGGCGGCAATCCGCAGGAGGCGATCGCGTCCGCCCGACCGGGCGACAGCGAGGATCCCGCCATCGGCAAGGAAGCCGTAGGTAACGTTGCCGAACTGCCAATCGGGTGGCGCGAACTCCGCATCCATTGGTGCGACCGGCTCGATCCGACCGTCCACGAAGCGCTGGAGGTTCATCCAGCCGTCCGGCTCCGCGGCGAAATGGAGGACGCCCTCGGGCGACCAGCGCGGCTGGCTGATCCAGTCGCTCCGGCTGCCGGCAATGGTCGTGGCTGCGCCAACCGTCCCGCCGTCGTCAACCGGCGCGAGCTGCAGCTCGGTTCCGTCCCACGGGAGGTTCGGGTGGTGCCACGCCAGCCAGACGAGATGCTTCCCGTCCGGCGAGAGGCGCGGCGCGGCGTAGAAGTCGGCGCCTCCGGCGATCGCCTCGACCTCGCCGGTCGCGAGCTCGATCGTGACGAGATCGTTGATCCATTCGCCGTGCTCAGCGACCGCATCGGGGTCGTGGTTCTCACGAACCGCGATGAGCCGCTTGCGTGGGGCGTCGTGGATCGCATCCGCAAACCGCCACGCCTTCTCGGGCGTAATCGCCTCCAGCTCACCGGGAGCGACGACCCGATGGAGCCGGCCCGTGGTGAAATCCGAGACCACGACGAGGTCGCCCGAGACCAGCGTGGCCGCGCCGCCATATTCGTGGACGCGGGACCGTGCGTTGAAGCCCTCCGGCGTGAGTCGCACCACGCTCCCATCGGGATCCCGGCGCATGAGCGATTGCCGGCCACCCTCGTCCGGTCGGCCCTCGAGCCACCATCGGACGCCGCCCTGGGCGCGCGGCTCGGACAGGAAGACGACTCGATCCGTGAGCCGCTCGATCGGGAACGGCGAGACCCACGAGCCATAGGGTGCAACGGTTTTGGCCACGCTAGGTCCCCTGCTTCCAGGAGGCGATGTACGCCGCCTGCTCGGGCGTCAGGGCGTCGAGGGTGACACCGAAGGCCTGGAGCTTGAGCCGCGCGACCTCGGCATCGATGGCCTCGGGGACGCCGTAGACCTGGTTCTCGAGCTCGGCGTGATGCTGCACGGCGTACTCCGCTGCCAGGGCCTGATTGGCGAAGCTCATGTCCATGACCGCTGCCGGGTGTCCTTCCGCGGCTCCGAGATTGACTAGCCGCCCTTCGGCGACAAGGTTCAGTCGCTTGCCGCCGATGTCGTACTCGAGCACGTTGTCGCGGACCTCGCGGACGTGGCCCTCGGCCATCTCGCGAAGTGCGATGAGGTCGAGCTCGGCATCGAAGTGGCCGGAGTTCGCGAGGACGGCCCCGTCGACCATCGCCGCGAAATGCTCCCGCCGGAAGACGTTGATGTTGCCAGTCGCGGTGATGAAGAGATGTCCCCAGCTCGCAGCCTGGCCGGCGGTCATGACCTGGTAGCCGTCCATGAGCGCCTCGAGGGCCCGGACGGGATCGATCTCGACGATCGCCACGTGGGCGCCGTGACCGTCCATCCGCGAGGCGATCCCGCGGCCCACCCAGCCATACCCCGCGACGACAACGTTCCGGCCGGCGATCAGGAGGTTCGTCGCCCGCAGGATCCCGTCCAGCGTCGACTGGCCGGTGCCGTAGCGGTTGTCGAAGAGGTGCTTCGTGAGCGCCTCGTTGACCGCGATCACGGGATAGCCGAGCGCGTTGTCGGCGGCCATGGCCCGGAGGCGGATCACGCCGGTGGTCGTTTCCTCCGTGCCCGCGAGGACCTCCGGAACCTGCGTCGGGCGCTCCTGGTGGAGGAGCGAGACGAGGTCGCAGCCGTCGTCCATCGTAAGCAGTGGGTGGCTATCGGCGACCGCGTTGAGGTGCTGGTAGTACGTATCGCGATCCTCGCCGCGGCGGGCATGGACCCCGAGCCCGTACTCGGCGACGAGCGCGGCGGCGACATCGTCCTGGGTCGACAGCGGGTTCGATGCAGCGAGGATGACGTCGGCGCCACCGGCGCTGAGGGTCCGCATGAGGTTCGCCGTCTCGGACGTGACGTGCAGGCAGGCGCCGATGCGCATCCCAGCAAGGGGCCGCTCCGTCGCGAACCGCTCGCGGATGGACCGCAGGACCGGCATCTCGCGCTCCGCCCACTCGATCCGGCGGACGCCTTCGGTGGCGAGACCGAGGTCGGTGACATCGTGGGCCACGTGCGCCACGCTCATGTGTCCTGAGACTCCTTCTTCGGGCCCAGACGCCGACGAAGCGCGCCGCCGAGATCGGACCAGATCGATCCGGTCCGGTGCGCGAGGCGTTCCTCGAAGCGAGCGTGCTCGACGTACCCGAGCCGACCATATGCGCTGAGCGCGGGTGGGTTGTCCGCGCGGACGTTGAGGACGACATGGTCGCAGAACCGGAGCAGCTCGGCCGTGACGGCCGCGGTCGTCGCCTCGGCATAGCCGCGGCCGCGGTATTCCGGCTGGGTCAGGACATTGCCGACCACCGCGATCCGCGCGTTCCGGCCGATGACATGGGTGCCGGCCGCGGCGACGAGATGACCGTTCACCCGGATGCCGAAGTAGACGCCCTCGGCGACGGCGTCGCCGGCCAGCCAGGACCCGAAGCCGAGCCGATAGAGCCGGTTGAGCTCCGAGACGTCGGACGACCGCAGGGGCTCGATGCCGGGGTCGGTCACCGGTTCGAACCGGTCGGCATCGACCCACATCCGGACCATCTGGGGACCGGGATCCAGGCGGTAGTGGCGCTCGACCGCTCTGATGCTGTCGGGCAGTGCGGCCACGAAAGCGATCCGCGGACGGATCACGTCGCGCAGGATCGCAGCCACGCCATCGCCCCGGCCCATCACGAACAGGGGCTGCGGCGACGGCCCGCCGTACTCGACGACGAGCGCAGTCACGGCGCCGTCCTCGCGCGCGATTCCCCACCGCGTCCGCCCGAACTCGCGGTCGTCCAGATCGCAGATCGCATAGGCCGCGAGCAGGCGATCACGCTCGAGGAAGCCGCGCAGGAGGGCCCGGTCCGTCGCCGTGCCCACGGCGATCCGCGCGTCGTGGCGGTCCAGGGTGATCGTCGCCATCAGGCGTGCGTCCGGGCGTGCTGGGCGCGGCGATCGGCACGGCGGGCCACGGCATCGGCAAGGGCGGGTCCGTACGGTGGGCGAACGACGCCATCCTCGGTGACGATCGCGGTAATGAGACCCGCCGGGGTCACGTCGAAGGCCGGATTCCAGACCATCGTCGCTGGTGGCGCGATGCGGACGCCGCGGACCGTGGTGACCTCCTCGGCGCGACGGTGCTCCATCGGGATTGCCGCGCCGTCGGCCGTGGCCAGGTCCACGGTGGAGAGCGGCGCCACGACATAGAACGGGACGCCGTGGCGCTCCGCGAGGACGGCGAGCGGATAGGTGCCGATCTTGTTCGCAGTGTCGCCGTTCGCGGCGATCCGGTCCGCCCCGACGAGGACGAGATCCACGTCGCCCCGGGCCAGGAGCGCGCCCGCCGCGACGTCCACGATCAGGGTATGCGGCACACCCGCCTGATCGAGCTCCCACGCGGTCAGCCGGGCGCCCTGCAGGTACGGTCGCGTCTCGTCGACCCAGACGTGGATTGGCCGCTCCGCGTGGTGAGCTGCCTGGACCACCCCGAGCGCGGTCCCGTACTGGCCAGCCCCGAGCGGCCCGGTGTTGCAATGCGTCAGGACCTCGAGCGGCCGCCCATCCGGCGTCGGCAGCAGAGCGAGCCCGGCGGCCGCCATCCGACCATGGTCTTCGGTCGCCCCGGCCACGATCGCGATCGCCTCGGCCATCATCGCCGTCGCAATGGCCTCTCCGTCCTCCGAGAGCGCGCCGATCTCGTGGAACCGCCCGAGGACACGCTCGACAGCCCAGCCGAGGTAGACCGCGGTCGGACGAGCTGCGCGGAGAGTATCGGCCGCGCCCTCGAGGATCGCCCGGCGCGCGACGGGCTGCGTGGCCCGGGCACACCGGGCCTGGAGCGCGAGGCCGAGCCCGGCGAGCTGGCCGATCGCGGGCGCGCCCCGAATTGCCATATCGCGGATCGCCGCGGCGGTGTCGTGTGCCCCGCGGACCGGAATCTCGACGAGGGCCTCGGGCAGCCGCCGCTGGTCGATGACGAGGATCACGTCGTCGGATTCGAAGCGGAAGGGAGTCCGGAAGCCCGTCGGCGCGTCGCCGCCCCCCGCGAGGGGCGCTGCAGCGGAGACCGGGACCACCGAGGCCGATCCATCCGCGAGCAGTCCGGACGCCTCGGCCGCCGACCGCTCGCGGAGGACGTCGACGGCGGCGACGACCTGGGCGGCACCCGTCAGGACCTCGCCCGCGAAACGCCGGAAGAACTGGCGCCGACTCGGGTCGGTCGGGGACTCAGTCATCGAATCAGCGGGCCCGATCGCTCAATAGCGGATGACGCTGGTCACGTGATGGCCCGTGAGGCGCTCGCGTCCGTGGAGGAAGTCGAGCTCGACGAGGAACGCCAGCCCGGCGACCTCGCCCTTCAGTCGCTCGACGAGCTCGATCGTGCCCTGCACGGTGCCGCCCGTGGCCAAGAGGTCGTCGACGATGAGCACGCGCTGGCCTGGCTCGATCGAGTCTCGGTGGATCTCCAGGGTATTCGACCCGTACTCGAGGGCGTACTCGACAGACAGCGTTTCCGCCGGCAGCTTGCCGAGCTTCCGCACCGGGACGAGGCCCGCGCCGAGCTCGTACGCCATCGGGGCGCTGAAGATGAACCCACGAGACTCCATCCCGACGACGATGTCGACCTTCTCGCCCTTGAAGGGCTCCATCATCAGCTGGATCGACTCGCGGAAGGCCGCCGGGTCCTTCAGGAGCGTCGTGATGTCGTAGAACAGGATCCCGGGCTTTGGAAAGTCCGGAATCTCGCGGATCTTGGAGCGAAGATCCTCGACGGACACGCTCAGCTCTCCAATCACCTGGTGGGCCTCGCCTCCTGGCAGCCCAGCGGCGCCCCGGCGTGCCGTCGAGTCTACCCCAGCCCGCCCGCCGATCCGGACCGGAGTCGGAGGCGTGGCGAAAGCAGGAATCCGATCAGCGCCACGACCGTGCCGACGGCAATGGCGATTCCGATCCCGGGGCCCGGCCCCTCGCCCTGTCGCACGGCCGTCGAGACGGCGGCGGCGCCGATTCCGGTTCCGAGCGCCGTGCCGATCACGTCGGACAGCGTCAGCCCGGCCGTCACGGTCCCCTGGATCGCGCTCGGCACGTCCCGCAGGACGATCAGGGCGAACTGCGAATAGGTCAGCCCCATGCCGAGCCCGGCCAGGGCGAAGATCGGGACCGCGAGGACCGCCGGGACGTCCGGCAACAGGATCAGCCCGAGACCGGCGATCCCGATCGCGACGATCGGAAAGCCGACCCGGACGAACCGCTCCGGCGGGAAGCGGGTCGACAGCCGGGCCTGGGTCCAGCTCCCGGCCGTCCAGGACACCGTTGCCGCGGTCAGGGCGATGCCCGCCTCGGCGGCCGACCAGCCGCGGACCTCGACGAGGAGGAGCGCGACATACGCGTCCACGCAGAAGAAGGCGAGCGTGAGCACCCCGCGGAGGAGGATGGCCGTTGGATAGCCGCGCGCTGCCGACAACGTTCCGGGCGGCGTCAGGCGTCGGAAGGCGATTCCGATGAGGACGAGCCCAACTGCAGTCAGGCCGACGAGGAGCGCCGGCGTCTCGCTCGACAGGCCCGCCGTCACGAGCGTCGCTCCGAAGGCGACGACCACCGCGTCGGCGAGCCGCTGGAGCGAGGAGCCTGACCCCGTCGCTGCGATGCGCGGGAGCGGCCGCAATCCGCGCAGGGCCATCGTGCCGGACAGGACGATGAGCGGCAGCAGCCCGAGGAAGATCCAGCGCCAGTGGAAGACCTCGGCGACGACTCCGGCGATCGCGGGCCCGAGCACGCCCGGCAGGATCCAGGCCGTGGAGAGCATCGCGAACATCCGGGGCCGGAGCGACTCCGGGAGGCTCCGTCCGAT
Source organism: Candidatus Limnocylindrales bacterium (assembly GCA_038234575.1). Taxonomy (GTDB): domain Bacteria; phylum Chloroflexota; class Limnocylindria; order Limnocylindrales; family CSP1-4; genus UBA5189. The sequence goes on along the minus strand of JBBQTO010000011.1, from coordinate 22,680 downwards.
CGCGACGTAGGCGACCGGCGGGATCGCCCCGCCGCCGATCCCCTGGATGAACCGTGCCCCGATCAGGACCGGCATCGATGGCGCGAAGCCGCCGATCGCGAGCCCGATCGCGAACAGGACGAGCCCGATGATGAACGGGAGCACCACGCCCCGGCGGTCGATGAGCCCGCCGACGACGACGATCCCGAACAGCGATCCGATGAGGAACGCCGAGAACACCAGCCCGTAGAGCTCGAGGCCGCCGAGATCCCGCGCAACGATCGGCATGGCCGTCGAGACGGCCAGCGCCTCCGCGGCCACGAGGGTGATCGTGAGGACGAGGCCAAGGGTCAGGGGTCGCCGGGCCGGCGACCACAACCCATCCTCGCCCGCGATCCGGGGCGGGACATGGACCGAGCGGAGGCTCTCGGGGTGGACCAGCTCCTCGGCGGTGATCTCGTCGGGCATCCGGCCAGTATGCCAACGCCGCGGACGCGGCATGCTTGTGGCGATGAAGGTCGGCGTGATGCTCCCGATCGGGACCGGTGACGTGCCATCGGGAACGCCCACGTGGGCGGACATCGCCGAGATCGCCCGGGCGACCGAGGACTCGGGCCTCGATTCCGCCTGGCTGGCTGATCACTTCTTCTATCGGAGCCCGGACGGCGAGGAGACCGGGCTCCACGAGGCAAGGACCCTGCTGAGCGCCGTCGCGGCCGTAACACAACGGATCGAGCTCGGAACCCTCGTCCTGTGCACATCCTTCCGGGATCCCGGCGTCACCGCGAAGATGGCCGCCACGCTGGACGTGGTCTCCGGGGGACGGCTCATCCTCGGGCTGGGCTGCGGCTGGCACGATCCGGAATACGAAGCCTTCGGGCTGCCGATCGACCACCGGGTCGGCCGGTTCGCCGAAGCGCTGGAGATCATCGTCCGGCTGCTTCGCGGCGAACGGGTGACGTTCGACGGCGCCTGGTATCGGACGGACGACGCCTTCCTCGCTCCGCCGGCGGACCGCCACATCCCGATCCTCATCGCGGCCAAGGGACCCCGGATGCTCGAGCTCACCGCCCGCTGGGCCGACGCGTGGAACACGGCGTGGTACGGCCTCCCGAGCGACCGGCTGCACGGATCGCTGGCCGCCATCGGCGCTGCGATCGAGGCCTTTGGCCGGTCGACGGACAGCGTCGCCCGCACGGTCGGCATCGATGTGGTCGACCCGGACCAGCCCAAGACAGAAGACCCAAACCCGCGCGCCATCGCGGGTGACGTGGCCGAGCTCGCAGACGCGCTCCGCACCTACAACGAACTCGGCGTCGGCCACCTCATGGTCGGCCTGAACCCGACGACGAGACGCTCCGTGGAGCGCCTCGCCGAGGCCACGCGACTCGCGAGAGCTCGGCAGGCCTAGGTTGCCGTGCCGAAGGGCGTCGCGTCGGCCGGCGTATCGGGTGGCAGGGCGCGGGCGAACGCGAGGAGATCGTCGGCGGATGTGGCGACGAAGCCGACGTCCGAGAAGTGCGACACGCCGGCGGGCTACGACGTGCTGGCGTTTGCGGCTCCTACGCCCCCTCCGTGACCTCGTTCAGCGTGTGGGCCTCGAGGCCGTGGGCTTCACGGTGGACGCGCGTCGCGGTCTCGCGGTCGGGCGCATCGACGAGACAGAAGACCTTGCCGGCTTCCTCGTCGACCCAGTAGTGCTTGTAGTCCACGCCGTACTTCCCCTGGACCTTCAGGTCCGCCTCGTGTGCCCCGGCGACATCGGCGGCCTTCACACCCGGGATGTCGTGCGTGTCCAGATAGGTCGGCATCGTGTCCTCCGTTAGCGCTGGTCAGATCCCGCCATGCTAGTACGAGCGATCGATGGCCGCCCGCGCCACCTTGACGGCGATACTCCCGCCCGGCACCAGAAGGCCGACCGTGTCGGCGCCGATGTCGAACAGCGCCTCGCGGGTGATGACCCGGCTGATCTGCGTCCCGAGCGAGCTCATCTGGCGGGCCTGGCCGGTGAGTCCGTCGATCTCGATGACGCCGCGCTTGTCCTTGCCCCCCCAGGCAAACTCGAACGCCCAGAAGGGCCGGTAGAAGAGCTCCAGGGCCTCGATGGCGAGCGCCTCCTCGTGGACGACGTCCGCCTGGAGCGGGCGCAGCATCTTCGAGAGGAGCTGTCGGACGACCGAGGAGGCCCGCTGCTCGGGGCTGACCACGATCGTGTCGTTCGCGGCGAGCGCGGTTGGGTCTTCGATCTCCGTCCTGGTCCCGCTGACGAGTGACGGTCCATCGGTCATCGCCGCACCACTGACGCCCTCGATGAAGAGCGCGTCGACGAACTCCTCGCGGCAATGCTCCAGCACGGGCACCACGAACGAGGGTCCGGCCTTGCCCGACGCGCCGATCGGGTAGTCCACGTCACTGAGCGTCACGGACTTCACGTCGGCGGCGCTCGCCGGCACCGTGTAATCGCGGGTCCGGTCGTAAACGTAGTGGGCGCGACACGACACATGCCAGAACGGCTCGACTCGACGCTGCGTGGTCACGAGCGTGACGTCGTCAGACTTCGGGCGCTGGAGCAGGCCGCCGATGCCGCCGCCAAACGCCGTCGTCCGCTTGTCCATGGCCCGCTGCCGGACTTCATCGAAGGCGACCCGCTCCTCGAGCGCGAAGATGCGCTGGCCACCGAGCTGGATGTCCACGATCGATGCTCTCCCCTCGCGACGCGAGACCCGACGCCGACCCGACGTCGACCCGCCGCCGACCCGAGGTCGACGCCCGGCGGAGGCCCATCTTATGGCGCGTCAGTCCGCTGGTGCAGCCGTCTCCACCGAAAGCCGGGCCACAACCGCCTGCGTGAGCTGCCAGCCCTTCAGCGGATCCTTTGGCAGGCGGATCCGCACCTGGTTCGAGGCGAAGGTCACCTCCGAGTGGCGCACGCCGGGGAGCGCCGCCGGCGTGATGAGGCGCATCGCGGTGGCCCGTGACAGCCCGAACCCGAACCGGACGACGAGCTGGCCCTCCTCGCGGGAGATCGAGGAGACGCCGGCGGCTTCGGCCGCCAGCCGGAGCTCGGCGACCTCGACGAGCCGAAGAACCGGCGGCGGCATCGGTCCGAACCGATCGATGACCTCCTGGCGGAACGCCGCGAGGTCGCCCGCCGATCGAGCGCGGGCGAGCCGCCGGTAGAGCTCGAGCTTCTGGGCTTCCTCGGCGACGTAATCGTTCGGCAGGTGCGCCTCGATCGGCAGGTCGACAACTGCCTGGGCCGTCGGGAGGACCGGGGCCCGATGGTCGTGCTCGGCCTTGCGCTCCTCGACGGCCTCGGCGAGAAGGCGCGAGTAGAGATCGAAGCCGACGGCGGCCATGAAGCCAGACTGCTCGCCGCCGAGGATGTTGCCTGCGCCGCGGATCTCGAGGTCGGACAGCGCGATCTGGAAGCCGGCGCCAAGCTCGGACGCGTTGAAGATGGCCTGCAGCCGCTTGCGGGCCTCCTCGCTCATCCGCTCCCGGCGGCGGTAGAGGAGGTAGGCATAGGCGCGGCGCGACGAGCGGCCCACGCGACCCCGGAGCTGGTACAGCTGGGCGAGCCCGAGCGTGTCGGCGCGGTCGATGATGATCGTGTTCGCGTTCGGGATGTCCAGGCCGGATTCGATGATCGTCGTGCAGACCAGGACGTCGGCCTCGCCCTCGGCGAAGGTGAGCATGACGCGCTCGAGGGCGCCCTCGGGCATCTGGCCGTGACCCACGACGAGGCGAGCGTCGGGGAGGAGCCTGCGGAGCTGCTCGGCCTGGGCCTCGATCGTCTCGACCCGGTTGTGGACGAAGAACCCCTGGCCCCCGCGGTCGAGCTCCCGCAGGATCGCATCGCGGACGAGCCCGGCAGACGCTTCCGCGACCCGCGTCTGGATCGGCAGGCGGTCCTCCGGCGGCGTCTCGATGACGCTCATGTCGCGAACGCCGGCCAGGGCGAGATTCAGCGTCCGCGGGATCGGCGTCGCGGAAAGGGTCAGGACATCGACCTCCCGCTTGAGCTGCTTGAGCCGCTCCTTCGCGGCGACGCCGAACCGCTGCTCCTCGTCGACCACGACCAGTCCGAGGTCGCGGAAGCGGACATCGCGCGACAGCAGCCGGTGGGTTCCGATGACGAGATCGACGCTGCCGTCGGCGAGGCCCGCGACCGTCCGGTCCTGCTCGGGCTTGGCGACGAACCGCGAGAGGAGGGCGACCTTGACGGGGAAGGCCGCGAAGCGCGACCCGAACGTGGCGTGATGCTGGGCGGCGAGCACGGTCGTCGGCACGAGGACAGCGACCTGCTTGCCGTCCTGGATCGCCTTGAACGCGGCCCGCAGCGCGACCTCGGTCTTGCCGTAGCCAACATCGCCGACGACCAGCCGATCCATCGGTTGGATCGTCTCCATATCGTGCTTGACCTCGACGACGGCGCGGAGCTGGTCGACGGTCTCCTCGTATGGGAACGACGCCTCCATCTCCGACTGCCAGGGCGAGTCAGACGCGAACGAATGGCCGGCCGCCGAGGCGCGCGTGGCGTAGAGCGCCAGGAGCTCCTCGGCGAGGTCCGTCACGGCCTTGCGAACCCGCTGCTTCGTGCGAAGCCATTCGGTCCCGCCGAGCTTCGACAGCTGCGGCCGCTCGCCACCGCTGTAGCGGCTCACGCGCGCGATCTGCTCGACCGGCACGAAGATCCGATCGCCCGCCGCGAACGAGAGCTCGAGATAGTCGCGCTCGTCCCCGACGCCCGAGCTCCGCCGGAGCATTTGCTCGTAGCGCGCGATCCCGTGATCGATGTGGACCACGAGGTCGCCCGGGGCAAGCCGTTCGAGGATGTCGCGTGGGACGACCCGGCGCATTGCCTTCGGCCGCCGGACGCGGACATTGCCGAACAGCTCGCGGTCGGTGACGAACACGAGATTGTCGGGACCGCCGGCGAAGCCGCCGTTGAGACTCCGATCGACGAGGACCACGGCGCCTGGCGGCGGCGCCTCGGTCACGACGTCCGTGACGCCGGCTGTGATCTCGGCCTCCTCGAGGAGCTCGCCGAGACGTGGCGCCTGGTCCGAGGCGATCACGATGCGCGGCTCCGGGCTGCCGTCTTCGCCGCGCCAGCGGGCGACCGCGTCGGCGATCCGTGCGGCCCGACCGGGCGGCAGCGCCGGCTCCCGCCAGCCGAAGAGATCACCCGACGACCGACCACCGCCGGCGATCGCGTCGTGAGTCTCGGATTCCCAAGTGAGCTCGAGGGTTCTCGCGCCAAGGAGCCTCGCCTTCCAGTCGCGCGGCCCGAGGAGCGTCGGCGGCCAGTCCTTCGGCAGGTCGCCCGCGGTGAGGAGGTCGGCCCGCCGCTCGTCGGCCTGGCGCCACAGGAACTCGGCCGCCTCGGCGATGTCGCCGGGCTCGTCGATCACGAGGAGCGTGTCGGCGGAAATGTGGTCGAGGCCCGTCGAGGGTGCGAGAAGTGGCGCCCAGACCTCGGCCGCATCGCCGACGTTGACGGCCCGGGAGGTCGCGCCCGCGGGAGCGGCGATTCGCGCGCCCGGCTGCGCCACGGAGCCGTCGCTCGGCTCGAAGCGCTCGAGATCGACCGCGAGTCGCTCCGGGAGCTTCGCCGCAGCCCGGCCAAGACGACCGCGCAGCTCAGCCCCGCCGACCGGCAGGAGGAACTCCGACGCCGGCAGGAGGACGATCGAGTCCACCCGACCAACGGAGCGCTGGTCGGTCGGGTCGAACCGGCGGAGCGATTCGATCTCCTCGCCGAAGGATTCGATCCGGATCGGGAGGTCCGCCGACGGCGGGAAGACGTCGACGATGCCGCCGCGTCGGGCGAACTCGCCCTTGCCCGCGACCTCCATGACGGGGACGTAGCCGAGCTCGAGCAGCTCGTGGAGCAATGCCGTCTGGCTGATCCGGGCGCCGGAGCGAAGCGCGCGCGGCTGGGCCGGGAGATCGGCAACCGCGATCGTGTGCTGGAGGAGCGCCTGGACGCTGGCGACGAGGATCCGTGGGGGGCCGGAGCGCCAGGTCGCGAGGGCGGCCACGCGCGCCGCGGTCTCGTCCGCGACCAGCTCACTCCGCTCGTAGGCGAGCGCGGTCCGCGGCTCGAGAACCGCCACGGAGGCGGGATCGCCCATCCACGCAGAAAGCTCCTCCGCGACCCGATCACCGACCTCCGCGTCGCGGGCGATCCAGCAAATCCTTTCGCCGGCCACGAGCGCGAGCGCGGCCGCCAGGTAGCTCTTCGCGCCGTGCGGGACGGAGGTAAGCCCGGCGTGCCGGCCGGCACGTGCCATGGCCGGCGCCGAGGCCGAGTCCGCCGGAACCTTTGGTACCGCGAGGCGCTCGCGCAGCGTGTCGAAGGCGCCACTCGGTCCCAAGAGTGACGGCAGCCCGGACAGGTTCGGGATCCGTCGACCGGGGGTCGCGGCGGTCGCGTCATTGAGCCGCCGCTCCCAGCCGCGACGGCCGCGCATTGGCGTGTGCGCAGTCTGGGTCAACTCGCGTCCTCCGCGGGCCGAACCTTCCGCCAGCCGGTCTTCGTGCGCCGTATACCGGTCGGATCGGGCGGACCGTCGACCGCGCCCGGCTCCGCCTGGCGATCGGCGTCGGCCGGTCGGAGCTCGAACGGGTTGTGGCGGTTCGCCGCCCGACTCGTGCCCTCCCGGGCCCACGCCTCGACCGCGTCAGCGGCCGCGTCCAGGAGCTCGTCGAGGCGCTGGCGCTCCTCGGGCTTGAAGGTCGAGAGGACGTGGTCGACGAACCCCCGACCGGGCTCGCCGATCCCAATGCGAAGACGGCTGAATCCTTCGTTCCCGAGCTCGCCGATGATCGATCGGAGGCCGTTGTGGCCGCCCGGACCGCCGCCCTCGCGGAACCTGAGCTTGCCGAACGGCAACGCGAAGTCATCGCAGACGACGAGCAGCTCCGACAGCGGCGCCCGCTCGCGGGCGAGGATCTTCCGGACGGCGATGCCGGAGTCGTTCATGAACGTCTGGGGCTTCGCGAGCACGAGATCGAGCCCGTGGAATCGCCCGCCGACGACCGCAGCCGTGTCCCGCTGGCGCCCGCGGCCCGACCAGCCTGCCCGGTCGGCGAGCCGGTCCAGGACCATCCAGCCGATGTTGTGGCGGGTCGTTGCGTACTGCTCGCCCGGGTTCCCCAGGCCGACGACGATCTTCGCTATGAGCTGGACCTCCGGCCCCGCGGGCAGCAGAACAAGCCCCGGGACCCGGTCCGACGGAGCGCCGGTTCATGGTAACGCGGGCCCTCCGGTGCCTGTCACAATCGACCCGCTCCACGCGCATCGAGGCCGCTCGGGGGTACGAGCCGTGGCGCAAAGGGAGGGCTCCATGCCACAGCACGTTCCCGATCCGGTCGTGCGCCTCGACCGGACGGCCGGTCCACGCCGCCAGCTCGTCGGTCGTCTCGCCGTTGCCATCGCAGCCGCGAGCCTGCTTCTCTCCTCGCAGGGGGTCCTTGCGGCGCCCGGGGGTGCGACGATGGGCAGTCGTTCGTTCGGTGATGGCGGCCAGCACGGCAAGCGGGCCATCACGCGCACACACCTCGGGTCCGCACGTTCAACCGGGGCCGGAGCTGCCCTGCACCCGAGGCCCGCCGCGCAGCCCCTTCCCCGGCGGTTGGTGCCGATCGCTCACGCGGCCAGCCCTGGGCCGGCGGTCAACGGAGCCCGGTCCATCAATCCAGTCCCCCGAATCATCATCCCGAACGTCGCCGCGGCTGACCGATTCGCCGGTCTCAGCGAGGCCGACGCCGGCCCGCTCGAGCCGCCGGACCCGTGGGTCGCGGTGAACTCGACGTACGTGGTCCAGGTGGTCAACACGATCGTCCGCGTGTCCAACCGCGCCGGCGCGGAGCTCTTGTCCGTCCCGGAATGGGCGCTCTTCGCGCTTCGGAGCGACCAGCAGCCGTCGGACGCCCGGATCATCTGGGATGCAGTCCACGGACGCTGGGTCGGCAATGTCCTGAGCTACAAGGGCGACTTCTCGGTGAACTATCTCAACGTCGCCGTGTCCGACACAGCCGACCCGACCGGCGGCTGGACGCTCTTCCCGATCCAGTTCACGGGCTACCTGCCGGACTTCCCGGCACTCGCATCCTCGAGCGACAAGATCGTGGTCACCGACAACCTCTTCACGAGCGCGGGGACCTTCAATTCTGCCGATATCAACACGATCACGTGGGCGTCCATCCTCGCTGGCGGCAACGTGGCGTACAACTTCTGTGGCGACGCGGCGTACGCCCATCCTCGCGTCGCGCAGGTCCTTTCGGGGTCGAACGACGTGCATCTCGTCATGGAGGACACCAGTACCGCGACCGGCCACTCTCCAGGGGACCAGTGGTACTATCGGCTGACGGGCGCGGGTAGCTGCGGCCAGATCGTCGACGGCCTCGACATGACCGCTGCCTTCTTGTGGGGACCTTTCACCGTCCCGCCGGACCCGCGCCAGTCCGGCAGCCCGGCCACGATCACGAATGCCGGTGATGAGCGACCGACCGATGCCGTCTGGCAGAACGGCAAGCTCTGGTGGGTCAGCACCTTCCCCGTCTCGTATGACCTCGACACGACCTTCAACGACGAAGTCGTGCTCTGGGGCGCAAACACCGTCGCGAGCGGCACACCGACGGCGAATACGGCCGTTGAGATCAGTCCCGCGGACGGCACCGATGCCTTCATGGGCGGGCTCGGCATGTCTCGGTCCGGGACGCTGTTCGTGACCTATTCCCAGTCGTCGGCTTCGACTCCGGTCTCGCTCTGGGCGAACCGCGTCGTTGGCGGCGTGCTCGGCGCACCCCTCCAGCTCGACATCAGCGCCGGCCCGTACAACGGCACCCGATGGGGCGACTACGCCGGCGTGGCGATGGATCCCGTCGGCACCGGCGCGGTCTGGGCGATCCATGAAGTGGCCGCGGGCGACGGCTCCTGGCGGACCGACGTGGTCCGGCTCCTCGTCGACGGCGACCTTCCGACGACACCGGGGGTCCCCTCGGCGACCACGGTGTCTCCGACCGCCCTGGGCTTCATTCCGAAGTACCGGGTCGCATGGACCGGCGCGTCGGACGTCGGGAGCGGAGCGGTCCGTTACCGGCTCGAAGTGAACGTCGATGGCCTCGGATTTGGAGCGGCATCCACGGTCAACACTCTGTCGACCGTCCGCAGCTTGTCATTCGGCCATAGCTACCAGTTCAGAGTTGCCGCATTCGATGCACTCGGCCACGTGGGCAGCTGGGCGACCGGGCCGGTGCTCAACGCCTATCTGTACCAGCAGACGAGCGGCACGACCTTCGCCGGCAGCTGGCTCACTCAGACTTCGACGGCGTACTCGGGCGGCAGCGCGAGGTACGCTTCGGCCGCTGGGGCGAGCGGGACCTTCACCACGACCTTCGCCCGGTCGATCGCCTTCGTCACGACGAAGGCCGCGTCACGGGGCTCGTTCCGGGTCTACGTCGACGGCGTCCTCAAGGCCACCCTGAGTGCCTATTCAACGACCACGCAGTATCGCCAAGTTGTGTACCAGTACACGTGGCCAACGCGGGGGACGCACTCGATCAAGATCTACGTGCTCGGCACCGCCGGGCACCCGCGCGTCGACGTGGACGCGTTCCTCGCGCTGAAGTAACGCCCTGGCCGGATGTGGCGGGTTCGCTTGCCGCATCCGGTCCGCCTCCGTATCCGTCCGGGGCTGGCTAGCGGCGTCGCTCCTCCGCGAGCAGCCGCTGCTCGATGGCGCGCATCGCGGATTCTTCCTCGGGCTCGGAATGGTCCCAGCCGCAGATGTGCAGGACACCGTGGGTCGCGAGAAGCCGAAGCTCGTCCGCGGGTGACCAGCGGACATCGCCTGTTTGGCCACCTCGGCCGGACTCGGCCTGGTCGACGGCTCGCTCGACCGAGATCGCGATGTCGCCGAGGTGCGTCCGTGATCCTGTCATCGGCGCGGCACCGGGCGGGACCTCGTCGGCCAGCCTCGCCGGGTCCTGGCCTGCATGGGGCGGGAATGACCTCGCGACCAGCATCGGAAAGGACAGCACGTCGGTCGGCCCATCCTTGCCCAGATGGGTCTGATTCAGGTCGGCCAGCTCCTCGTCGTCGGTCAGCACCACGGTAAGCGAGACGGGCGTGGGTGCGCCGGCCGCCTCGAGGGCGCGAGCGATCGTTCGAGCCAGCCGGGCGTCAGTGAGGACCGACCTGGTACCGGCCCGACGGACGATGTCGATCCGGCAAGAGCCGAGATAGACCGGTCGCCCTCGGTCGGCCTGGAGGGGCCTCCCGCTCGCCGCGTCCCTCACCGTCCGATCGGAGCCGGGCTCCCCTGCGGCGTCATTTGGCGCGGCCACCCGACCCGCTCCCTCCCGACGCGGCACGGCGCGTCTCGAGCTCGACCACCTTATTTTGCGGGTACGCCACGCGCTGGTGGTACATCCCAAGGAGCTGCGATACGAACGCCTCCTGGACGCGGCTGATGTCGCGGAGCGTCAGGTCGCACTCGTCGAACTGCCCGTCCTCCATCCGCTCGGCGACGATCCTGGCGACCATCGAGCGGATCGAGGGCTCGTCCCGCGAAGAGAGTGAGCGGACCGAGGCCTCGACGCCATCGGCGAGCATGATCAGCGCTGCCTCGCGGGACTGGGGCTTCGGGCCGGCGTGGCGGAAGCGGCGCGGATCGACCGAGTCGGCAGCGCGGCGGCCCTCTTCCGTGCCGAACCCGCCGTACGGTTGGGCGGACTCGTCGCGGGCCTTGGCATAGAAGTAGCTCATGATCGCCGTGCCGTGGTGCTGGGGGATGAAGGCGATCACGGACTTCGGCAGCTTTGCCCGATAGGCGACGTCGATCCCGTCGCCGACGTGCTGCTTGAGGATCTGGGCGGACTCCTCCGGGTCGAGCGTGTCGTGGACGTTCTCGCCCCCGGACTGGTTCTCGATGAACGCCGCGGGGTTCGCGAGCTTGCCGACGTCGTGGTAGTACGCGGCGACTCGGGTGATCAGCGGGTCCGCGCCGATCGTCTCGGCGGCCCGCTCCGCGAGATTCCCGACCATCAGCGAGTGATGGTACGTGCCCGGCGTCTCGACGAGGAGTCGCCGCAGGAGCGGCTGGGACGGATTCGCGAGCTCGAGGAGCTGGAAAACCGTCAGCAGCCCGAAGACGTTACCGAGCACGGCGAAGCTGCCGACCGCGACCACCGCCGCGCCGCCCGCGGACACCGCCGCAGCCCCGATGAGCTGGACGACGCCGGCCAGATCGCGCGAGCCGAGGAGCGAGAACGCTGTCACGACCAGGGCCTGGGCCGCGAACACCGCCGCACCGGCCTGGATGAAGGCCTGGAGGCGATCGCCCCGCCGGATCGCGAGAATCCCGGCAAGGCCTCCAAGGAGGACGTACGTCCCGAGCTCCAAGGTCGGCCCGTTGACGGCTCCGGCCACGATCGCGATGACCGCCGTGACGATGATCGCGGCCTCGGCATCGAGCAGGACGGTCACGAGCATGCCGACGGCGGCGATCGGCAGGATGAACGGCAGGGCGGCCCGGCCTGCGGTGATCTTGAGGGCCAGTGTCGCGATCACGATCAGCAGCCCGAGCAGCAGCAGCACGTTGTTGCGATGCCAAAACGCGCGCCTGAAGCGCCAGATCCAGCCGAGAACCAGGACCACCAGCAGGGCCGACAGCACGAACCAGCCGGCGAGCCCGGTGTAGTCGGGGTGCGAGACATCGAGCCCGAGCGCCTGGATCCGCTCGAGGTCGACGTCGGCGATCTTGGTCCCGGCCCTGACGATGACCTCGCCCTGGACGATCTGGTCGACGACCGGCGCGACGGCCGCGGCGTCCTGGTCCTGCTTCACCTGGGTGAGCGACTGGCTGAAGGAGCTGTTCGGGACCAGCAACGGGGCGATGATCTCGGCCGCGAGCATCCGCTCGCCGTCGGACAGGCCGCCTGCCATCTGCTCGGACAGGCGCAGCCGCTTGACGGCGACCTCCGTATCCCGGAGCTCGGTGCGCTCGGTCAGGTCGAGGACACGGCCCGCCTCGGTGCGAACCGCCGTCCAGCGGCCGGGCTTGAGCGTCTGGAGCACCGCCTGCGTGGCCGTCGACAGGTTCGGCAGGAAGGCGTCGATCAGGACCTTGCGCGCCGTCGGCGTGGTCTTCGTGGCGAACGCCGAGTCGAGCGGAGCAACGTCCGTAGCAAACAGATCGAGCTGCGCGGCGGACAGCGTGATGGCCCGCTCCGACGTGTAGTCGTACTGCGGAGGCACGGCGATCCGCGACGCGTCGCGCGCCGCGTTCGTCAGGACGCTGTTCGTGAAGGTCGCTGCCTTGGGTGCCTTGATGTCCGTCGGGGCGAGGTCGCCGACCCTGAGATCGAGACGCGGCGAGAAATCGACGCCCAGGATCGCGGTCATCAGGAGGATGAGGGCCGCGCCGGCGCCGGCCAGCCGGAGCACCTCGCGACGCGACGGCTGGACCGCCTCGTCCGCTCGTCGGCCGAGCATGGCTAGGAGCCCGCCTCCGCGAGTCGCGCGCCGACCAGGGCGCTGACACGCCGGCCATCCGCCCGTGCGCGAGTCCGGGGCGCGAGCCAGCCCATGACCTTGCCGAGATCGCGCGCCGACGAGGCACCCGTCGCGGCGACCGCTTCGTCGATGAGCACTCGAAGCTCGGCCTCGGAGAGCTGCTCGGGGAGGAACTCGTTCAGGATCGCGATCTCGGACTCTTCCTTCGCAGCGAGGTCTTCGCGGCTGCCCTTGCGGAATGCCTCGACGGATTCACGCCGGGTCTTCACCTCGCGCGCGAGCACCGCGGCTACGGCCTCGTCGTCGTACGTCCGCCGGTCGCGTTTCTCGCCGTTGTAGATCGCGCTCTCGGCCATCCGGAGTGTGTCGCGGCGCAGCACATCACCTGACCGCATTGCGGCCGTGATCTCGGTATGGAGTCGATCGCGGAGGGTCACCGGAGCAACCACCGGAGCTGGCACCTCGGGCGTGACCGCCACAAAGGCTTGTCGACGAAGGTGGGGGTCGCGGGTCGCGTTCAGCGGCGCACGAACGGTCCCGGCCGTCCCGCCGATCAGCCCTGCGGCGTCCGTGCGTTCTTCTTGCGCTTCGCTTCCTTGCGCTTCCGCTTCACGCTTGGCTTCTCGTAATGCTCGCGACGGCGAGCCTCGGCGAGGATGCCGGACTGCTGGATCTTCTTGTTGAAGCGGCGGAGGGCGCTTTCGAACGTCTCGTTCTCACCCACTCGGACTTCTGCCAATTGCCGGTTCACCTCCCCAGGCCTGGATCTTCGGTGTCCAACACGCGACCGTGGCCCAGGGTCGCGGGCGAGCTCCCGAGCGTGCCGCCCGCGGAGCCGCCGGAGTGTAGCCCCAGTCCCGCGACCTGTCACGCGCGCGGACAGTAGTTCCAATCGAGCGCGCTGGCCCGCCGCATCCGAGTCCCGACGCAATCGCCGGCAGCGCGCCGTCGTACGATCGGCGGCGTGTTGACACTCATGGACCTCATCGATGACGCCATCCTTCGCTTCGGCGAGCGGCCGGCGGTCGGGATCCGGCACGAGAACGGCCGCACCGAGACGTGGTCCTACCGCGAGCTGGATCGGCGGTCGCGCCTCGCGGCCTGGCGCCTCCGCGGCCAGAGCCTGCAGCCCGGCGACCGGGTCCTCACCTGGTCACCGTCGAGTCCGGAGCTGGCGGCGGTGTACCTCGGCGCGCTGCGCGCTCGACTCATCATCGTCCCGCTCGATCTCCGGATGTCGCCGGAGGCCATCGAAGGGATCGTCGCAACCTCAGGTGCGAGCCGACTGCTGCTCGGCACCGGCCGCGATGCGCCGGATCCGGCCACGGCGGGGCTGGATCGGTTCCCGACGACGACGATCGATGCGCTGGCGGCCGCGCCGGACGCGTCGTTTCCGGCCGATTGGGGGGCCGAGATCGAGGCCTGGCCCCGGCCGGCGACCGACGATCTGTTCGAGCTGATCTTCACCTCCGGCACGACCGGCACCCCGAAGGGCGTGATGCTCGCCCACGACAACGTCCTCGCCTCGATCGAGTCGTTCCACCGGATCATCCCGCCGCTCGAGCACCGGATCGTCTCGGTGCTGCCGCTGTCGCACCTGCTCGAGCAGGCCGTCGGCCTGTACTACGCGCTCTCCGTGGGGGCGGACATCCTCTACGTCCGAAGCCGCAACCCGCGGGTCATCTTCGACGCACTGCGCGAGCATCGGGTCACCTCGATGATCGTGGTGCCCCAGGTGCTGGACCTGTTCTGGGGCGCGATCGAGCGCGAGGTCGAGAAGTCCGGTCGGACGAAGGCCGTCGACCGACTGCGCCGCGTCGCCCGCCATCTTCCGTTGGCCGTACGCCGCCTCGTCTTTCGAAGCGCTCATCGCCAGCTCGGCGGCGGCTTCCGACTCTTCGTGTCCGCCGGCGCCTTCCTGCCACCGGCTCTCCAGCAGGCCTGGGAGGACGTGGGCGTCATCGTGCTCCAGGGCTACGGCGCCACTGAGACGGGCACGGGTTCCTGCACGACCCTGGACGACCATGGGCTGGGGACGGTCGGGCGACCACCCGCTGGCATCGAGATGCGAATCGCCGAGGGCGGCGAGATCCAGTTCCGCGGAGCCACGCTCTTCAAGGGCTATTGGAACGCGCCCGAGAAGACGGCCGAGGCGTTCGCCGACGATGGCTGGTATCGCACGGGCGACATCGGCCACCTCGATACGGCGGGCCGGCTGATCCTGTCGGGCCGGATCAAGGACATCATCGTCCTGCCGAACGGCTTCAACGTGTACCCGGAGGACATCGAGAACGCCCTCCGGATCGCCGGGATCCGGGACTCGGTCGTCCTCGAGACGCGACCCGGCCGCATCGAGGCGATCGTCCTGGCGCCAGGGACGGGCGCGATTCCCGCGAGCGCCGGAGCGGCGGGCTCCGATCCAGCGTCGCCGTCGGCGGAGGTTCGGGCGACGATCGGGGCCGGCGTGAAGGCGGCCAACGCCACGCTGGGCCCGAATCAGCGCATCGCGGGCTGGCGCTTGTGGCCCGAAGCCGACTTTCCCCGGACCCATACGCTCAAGGTGAAGCGCGATCAGGTCCGAGCGTTGGCCGCAGTCGACGCGCCGTTGCCGACGAGCGTCGGCTGAGCGTGCGGCGCGGCTGACCTGATTCGGGGCGGCTCAGTTCGGGATGGGGACGGCGGTCCCGACCTGCGCGAGGGCGAGGTCGATCGACGGCGTGCTCGAGTCCGGCGAATTCGCCGGCGACCACCAGAAGAACACGGCCGTGCTGCTCAGGACGCGCAGCGTGAAGCGCGCGTCGATGCCGAACTGCACCCGACCTGGACCGGTCGCGATGTACGCCGCCTGGTCGTTCGCGGCCGTCAGCGCCGCTTGCGGCGAGGCGAACGCATAGAGGGTGATGAAGCCATGGCTGGGATCGGCCGGCAGGACCACCTGGATCACGCTCCGCGGCGCAGCCGCGAACATCGGGCCCTCGCTGGGCCGATAGGCCACGGACGCGTCGATGACCTGCAGGCCCTCGACGGAGAGAACACTGGCGACCGCACTCCGCGTCCCCGCGGTCGCCACACCGACGGGCGGCGGGGTCACGCCGGCCGGCGGGTACGCCGGCTGCAGGGTCGCGCTGGCCGAGCATCCGGCGAGGATCGCGATCACGGCGGTGGCGAACGCGACGGCGGCGAGCGACCGGCGATGCAGGACCAGCGGGGTGGGCATCGTCACCCCGGCGGCCAGCCGAATGATCGGCCACCCATAAGATGGAAGTGAAGATGGTCGACCGTCTGGCCGCCCCACGTCCCGACGTTGGTGACCACCCGATAGCCCCGCTCCGCGATCCCCTCGGATCTAGCGAGTCCCGCGGCGAGCGCGAACACGTGACCGAGCAGCCGGCCGTCGTCCTCGGTCAGGTCGGCGGCCGACGGGATGTGCTCCCGCGGCAGGATGAGGATGTGCGTCGGGGCTCGCGGCGCGATGTCGCGGATCGCCATGACCCGGTCGTCCTCCTGAACCTTCGTCGACGGGAGCTCGTCGGCGACGATTCGGCAGAAGAGGCATTCCGGGTCGCGCGGCGCCCGGCCACTCATCGGTCGCTCACGTCGCGCTCACGTCGCGCTAACCCCGCGCTCACCAGAGCAGCGGCTTCGTGCTCATCAGGAATCCGACGCCCCCGATGAGCCCGGCCATGACGTAGGAGAGGTACCGCTGCCTACGGGCTCGAACCGCCCAAGTGGCCGCTTCCCCGGATCCGTGGAGACCCAGGAGGGCTCGCAGCGCCGGCCGCTGGACGAAGAACGCGAGGACGAGGTTCACGCCGTAGATCCCCAAGGCGAGCAGCAGCCAGGGTCGCGAGAGGAGATCGAACCCGAGGGTGGCGAGCAGCCCCACCCCCGTGACGGCCAGACCGAGCCCGATGATCGGCGTGCCACGCGTCTGAAGGGCCAGGAGCACACCGCCCGGAGCATCCCGTGAAGCTCCCGCCGCGGCCGAGCGTCGGCGCAACGCAAACGGCAGAAGCAGCGACGGGATGAGCAACGCCAATGCCAGCGCGACGTGGACGGCAATGAGCAGCGGAAGGAGGCTGGGCATCGGACCGATTGTAGATGCGGCCCGTTCGGGCCGGCCCAGCTTGGGCCGGGCTCGGTTCCGGCCGGGCTCGGGCCCAGGCCCTCAACCGCTAGGCGCGCCTACCCGCGAGGGCGACCCACTCCTCCTCGACCCAGCGGTCCGTCACGGTCAGGCCGGCGTTTGAGAATGCCTCGCGAACCGCCGCCTCCCGGTCCGCGAAGATCCCGGACACGAGCCAGCGGCCATCGGGAGCGAGCTCGCGCTCGAGATCGGCGGCCAGGTTGATCAGCACCGACGCGATCAGGTTCCCGATCACGAGGTCGTACGGGCCGTCGCCGCTTGGCAGGCTCCCGAGGCGCGGTCGGATCCGGTCGCCGAGCCGGTTCCGGCGGGCGTTGGCCGTCGTCCCGTCGATGGCGATCGGGTCGATGTCGACGGCCGTGACCGAGCGAGCGCCGAGGAAGGCGGCGGCGATCGAGAGGATCCCCGAGCCGCAGCCGACGTCGAGCGCCCGATCCACGTCGAGCGCGCCGGCGTCGTCGAGTGCCTCGAGCCCGGTCAAGCAGAGTCGGGTGGTCGGATGAAGACCCGTCCCGAAGGCCATGCCCGGATCGAGGGCGAGCACGATCTCGTCGCCGGTGCGCCGGTGTCGGCGCCAGGACGGACGGATGACGACCCGCCTCCCGATCCGCATGACCGGGAAATAAGCCTTCCAGGCCTCGGCCCAATCGGCTTCGGCGACGAAGCGCGTCGTGAACGGCCCGATCGGTCGAAGGCCGAACGCGCTGAGATGCCCGAGGTCACGAGCGGCGTTGGCCGCCAGGCCCTCGGCGGCTCCGGGGTCCGTGACCGGCAGGTAGGCGCGCACGATCGCGGGCCGGGCCGGATCGATGCGTGCGGCGAGGCCTTCGTCGACGAGCTCGAAGCCCGGCTCCACGCTCGTCCCGCCGGGAGCCACGCGAGCGAGAATCTCACTGACCGCCTCGACAGCCTCAAGGTCCGCCTCCACTGAGAGCTCCAGCCACGCGTTCCGCGATTCAGCACCCTCGAGTGAGGACTGGCGTTCGCTCTCCGAGGACCGCGGCGACGCCCGGCTAGCCATCGGTCCGAGGATTCCGAGGCGACGGTCCGCTAGCCATCGGTCCGAGGACGTTTGTCTCGGAGCCGGCCGAGGATCCCCGTCCCGTCCGTCACGGGCTCGTCGGAGGCCGTCGCATAGGCGTGCAATGCCTCGCGCTGGGCCTTCGAGAGCTTGGCCGGAACGGCCACTTCGACGATGACGTGGAGGTCGCCGCGGACGCCGCTGCGGCGAAGGTGGGGCACGCCGCGACCGCGGAGCCGGATCTCGGTTCCCGGTTGCGTGCCGGGCTTGACCTCGACCTCCTCGATGCCCTCGACCGTCGGTACCTCGATACGCGTCCCGAGCGCCGCCTGGGCGAGGCCGATATTCGCCTCATAAACGAGCTCCGTCCCTTCGCGTCGGAGGGTCGGATGGCTGCCGATGTGGACGGCGATGTAGAGGCTGCCGGCCGGTCCACCCCGCGGCCCGACCTCGCCCTCGTTGGAGAGGCGGATCTGGTAACCCTCGTCGATGCCGGCGGGGATGGTCACGCGCAGGCTCCGCGGCCGTTCCGTTCGACCCTCGCCGCGGCACGTCTCGCATGGCGTCTCGATGATCCGGCCGTCGCCGCGGCACTGCGGGCAGGTCGTGACGTTGACCATCTGGCCGAGCATCGTCTGGCGGACCGCCCGAATCTCGCCGCGGCCATTGCATTGCGGACACGTCGTTGGCTGCGTGCCGGGCTTGGCCCCATTCCCGCCGCACGTCTCGCATCGCCCCAGGACGGGAAACTCGATCTCCTTCTCGGTCCCGAGGATCGCCTCTTCGAAGGTGATCCGGAGGTCGTAGCGGAGGTCGGAACCCGAAGGCGGCCGACCGCGGCGCGTCCCGCCCTGGGCCCCGCCGAAGAACGCGTCGAAGATGTCGGCGAAGCCGCCAAAGCCCGCTGCCGGATCGGCCCCGAGACCCGCGGCGCCGAAGAGATCGTAGCGCTGCCGCCGCCCTGGATCCGAGAGGACCTGGTAGGCCTCGTTCAGCTCCTTGAACCGCTCGGCTGCGGCGGGATCGGCGCTGACGTCCGGGTGCCACTGCTGCGCGAGGCGCCGGAAGGCCTTCTTGATCTCGCCGTCCGAAGCGCCCCGCTCGATCCCGAGGACGGCGTAATAGTCGAGCGTTGCCATGTCACTCAAGGATACGGGGGGCCCGGACTACCATGCCCACATGGCCATCGATGGGCTGCCCCGCCTGACCGTCGCCCTCACCTTCGATCACGACGCGATGTCCGACAGTGTCCGCCGGGGTGACCCGCCCGTGAAGGTCTCGCACGGCGAGTTCGGCCCTCGAGTCGGTGTCCCTCGCATCCTCGAGGTCCTCGAGCGGGAGGCGATCGGCGCGACATGGTTCGTCCCCGGTCACACCATCGCGACGTTCCCCGCCTCGGTGGCATCGGTCGTCGAGCGCGGCCACGAGCTCGCGACCCACGGCTGGTTCCACGAGGACTTCTCAACACTCAAGGAGAAGGAGCAGCAGGCTGTCCTCGATCGCTCCATCGACGCGATCACGAAAGCCACCGGCGCCCCGCCCACGGGGCACCGAGCGCCGTATTGGGCCCTGGGACCCGAGACCCTCGAGCTCGTCGAGGCGGCCGGGTTCCGCTACGACAGCTCGCTCATGTGGGACGACTACCGCCTCGCTCGCGTTCGGCACGGCGATCGCCATTCGACCGACGACGGGACGACCTTCGGCCGCGAAGGCTCGCTCGTCGAGGTGCCCATCTATTGGGCGCTCGATGACTGGCCCTTCTTCGAGCCAGGGCCGGGACGGGACGGGCTGTCCGCGCCGTCGCGCGTCCTCGAGATCTGGCTCGGTGAGCTTCACTACGCCTACGAACACGCGCCTGGCGGGTTGCTCACGGTGACGATGCACCCCGAGTGCATCGGCCGAGGCCACCGCATGACGATCCTGGAGACCCTTATCGCCGAAGCCAAGGCGCTCGACGGCGTCGTCTTCGACCGCCTCGACCACTACGTCGATCGCTGGCTCGTCCAGTCGCTGGACGAGTAACCCCCGAGTAACCCCGGGTCAGGTGCCCGCGAGACCGAGGCCGGCCAGGACCCGGGCGCGCTGCAGCCGTCGCGCACCATCGGCGCCGTGAGCCGGCCCGTGAAGGGGTTCTGCTGGCTCGGCTCAGAAGACAAGGTGCAACGTCGGCTAGGCCCCGAACGGGCGGACGAGGTGGGAGTAGGGGTCAGTCCTTCGGCGGCAGCGGCGGACCGACGAATTCTTGGCCGTAGCGGGCGCCGATCTCCTTGAGCGCCTCCCTGTCGAGGAACTGCTCATCGGCAGGCGGTAGTCCGAGAGTCCGAGCCACCTTCCCACCATCCCGGAAGAACCCTTCGACCCCGGCGGGCGCGAAGAACAAGAGCAGACGCGCTTCGTCCGAATCGACCCGGAATCCGTGCGCGATGCCTCGAGGACCGTAGACCAGTGAGCCAGTGACGGCTTCCATCACTGCGTCGCCATGCTTGACTCGAACGTCGCCCGATAGGACGACGAAGAACTCGTCCTCATTACGGTGGATGTGGATCGGTGAGGCGAAACCCTTGGGCGCCCGCAGCTCCATCGCGGCGAAGTGCCCGTCCGTCAGGTCCGCAGTCGCCTTCAGAAGGCCGAGTCCGCCGTTAACCGACAAGGCCTGGCCTTCGTCGGACCCGAGCCCGTAACCGCTCGTGGTTTGTGGAAGGGACATGGCTCACTCCTTCAGGCGCAAAGGCACCAGCGGGTCCGTTCGTGACGACCATCACGATTACGAGCTGGCCGAGCATGGACCGGACCAACCGGGTTGTCGACGGGCAATGGACGAAAGTGCCTCAACCTTGCTCCGCTATCTGGCCTGCCCGCAACATGACGGCGTCGAACATCTCCACGGTCAACCGACCTGTGAAGGTGTTCTGCTGCGATGGGTGGTAGCTCCCGATCAAGGCCCACGGTCCGATCGTCGCCTCGGCGCCATGACCAAATCGTGGCAATGGGCGCGCAGCGGGGTGGCCGAGGCTCGCGAATGCCCGGAGCGCCGCGTCCCAGCCGAAGTGCCCAAGCGCCACGACGACGCGGCAGCGGTCCAACGCGGCCAGCTCACGTGCGAGGAACGGCGCGCAGTTGTCGCGCTCCTCGATCGTCGGCTTGTTGGACGGTGGGGCGCACCGAACGGCGGCGGCGATTCGCGTGTCGAACAGGGTGAGGCCGTCGCCCGCGCGCCGGCTCGAGGGCCGGTCCGCCAGCCCCGCTGCGTGCAGCGCGGCCCACAGGAAGTCGCCGCTCGCATCGCCGGTGAACACGCGACCGGTGCGGTTGCCGCCGTGCGCGGCTGGCGCAAGGCCGATGATCAGGATCCGCGCCTCCGGGTCGCCGAACCCCGGGACCGGGCGGCCCCAGTAGGGCTCGTCGCGATATCGGGCCACCTTCTCGTGGGCCACGAGCTCCCGCCAGGCGACGAGGCGGGGGCACCGGAAGCACTCGACGATCTCGGCCTCGAGGGCCGCGAGCGCCTTGGCGCTCACTGCTTGCCCCGCTCGCTACTTGAGCAGGAGCTTGTCGAGCCGGCGCGAGACGACAAACAGCCCGGCGAAACCCATCACGAGCAGATAGGCCACGTGGACGAGCAGCCCCGGCCCGATGACGCCGAGCGCAAGTGAGCGGATGAGGTCGACGCCGTGGTACAGCGGCGTCAGCTGGACGATCGCCTGGAGGATCGGCGGGTAGGTCGAGATCGGGTAAAACGTCGCCGAGAACAGGAACAGTGGCAGGAGAATCAGCTGGATGAGGTCGAAGTCCTGCCAGCTCCGGACGAACGTCGTCGCGGCCATCCCGACCGCGGCGAACGCGAAGCCGATCAGCATCGCCGCCGGAATCGCGAGCAGGAAGAACGGCGATCGGAACAGGCCGAGCAGCAGGATCACCAGGACGAAACCGATCGCGTAGAGCAGGCCCCGGAACAGGGCCCAGGCGATCTCGCCAAGGGCGATGTCGCCAACGCCGAGCGGAGTCGCGAGCATCGCGTCATAGACCTTGTCCCAGCGCAGCTTGCCGTAGACGTTGAACGTGACCTCGAAGATCGCGCCGTTCATCGCGGACGAGGCGAGCAGGGCTGGCGCCACGAAGAGCTGGTATGGCACCGGTTGGCCATCCGGCCCCGGGACGGTGCCGATGAGCGAGCCAATCCCGAACCCGACGGCGAGCAGGTAGAACAGCGGCTCGAAGAAGCCCGACACGAGCACCAGCCACGTCCGGCGGTAGAGATACAGGCTCCGCTCGAACGGGTGGATGGCGCGGCGACTGCCGAACGGCACCGGCGGCAGGATCCGGGTCAGAAGGGCGGGGCGCGAGGCGCTCACTTCGAGGGGCTCACTTCGACAGCCGCCGGTCGAACTGGACGACGCAGGCGAAGAGCCCGGCGGCGATGAAGGCGAGCAGCACGCCGAGGTGGATCAACCCGGCCACGGGGTCGGTGCCGATCGTCCCGAGCGCCAGCGACCGGCAGAGCGCGACGCCGTGATAGAGCGGCGTGAGCCATGCGATCGGCTGCAGGAAACCGGGCAGCTGGTCGACCGGGAAGAATGTCCCGCTGAAGAGGAACAGCGGCGTGATCCCGAACCGGAAGATGTAGTTGAACCGATTCATCGTCTTCTGGGTCGCGGCGTACGCGGCTATCGGCGTGGCGAACGCCAGGCCCGTGAGCGTCGCCACCGGGATGGCGAGGATGACGAGCGGCGAGTAGATGGCCCCGAACGGGATCATGACGAGCACGAAGATCGCGCCGACGAGCGTGATTCGCGTCGCCGTCCAGCCGATCTGGCCGAGCGCGATCTCGCGCGGCTGGAGCGGCGTCGCGTGCATCGCGTGGTAGCGCTTCGTCCACACGAAGCCGGCCATGATCGGGAACGTCGCCTCGAAGGATGCTGTCTGCATGACCGCCGCCGCCAGCAGGCCCGGGGCCAGGAACGCCAGGTACGGCACGCCGAGGTGGATCAACCCGGCCACGGGGTC
>JBBQTO010000010.1:0-31505 GCA_038234575.1 Candidatus Limnocylindrales bacterium | reverse complement strand
GGGGCGTCCGCTCCCCCACGATCGAGCTGCTCGACGGCCTGGGCGATGTTCCGCGCGGTCTCCTGCAGCGATTGGCCGTTGACGTCGCCGGCGCGACGGAGGTCATCCGCGGTCAGGTTCTCGGCATGGCCATGGTTGTCGTCGGGCTTGCCGCAGCCGCAGTTCATGCACATCGTGGCTCTCCCGTTCGGGGCGATCGCGCGAGCTGTCGCCGCTGGGACCGTACTCCCTGCGAGGTCAGCCTTTCGACCGCTGCCGGGGGCCACGGCGTTTCGACGCTCTTGCATCCGCGGCCCGAGAACGGAGCAAGTCGAGCACGGCCGCCTCCTCGGCAGGCGTCGGCGAGGCCTGGGGCGAGACGCGGCGACGATGCCGGCCTGGGTCGGTGGCCGCAGGCGAGGCCGTCTCCCGGTCGGTCCTCGTCGGACCCACCTTCGCCCGGCGGGCCTGGGCTTCGGCGGCCGCCTGACCCTCCTCCAGGTAGCTCTCGAGGACCGCCGGGTGGACGTAGCTCTGGCGTGCGACCGTGCGGGTGTTGCCGAGGCGATCGGCCGTCGCCTCGACCGCGCCGGTCACCATGCGCCGAGCCTCCGTCGCCTTCGCCGGCGCATCGGTGGCCTGGAGGGCGCGATAGGCAAGGACCGTCGCCGACCAGGTCCGGACGTCCTTGGCGCTGAAGGCGTCGTCGCCGGCGACCCGTCGGATGTATTGGTTCACGTCCTCGGAATCGATCTGGCGGGTCTCACCAGACTCGTCGACGTACGCGAAGAGCTGCTGGCCGGGGAGGCCCTGGCAGCGCCGCACGAGCGCAGCGAGCCGCCGGTCGCTCACCCCGACGTCGTGCACCTTGCCGCCCTTGCCCCGGAACCGGAACCGGACGTTGTCGCCCTTGATCTCAGCGTGTCGATTTCGCAGCGTGGATAGCCCGAAGGTGCGATTCAGCCGCGCGTATTCGTCATTGCCGACCCGGAGGAGCGTGAGCTCGAGGAGCCGGACGACCGCGGCGACGACCTTGTCTCGTGGCAATCCTCGAGCCCGCAGGTCTCGTGTCACCCGTCGCCGGATCCTCGGCAGGCGCTCGCCAAATCGGATCATCCGATCGAACTTGTCGGCGTCGCGGCGATCCCGGAAGCGGGCGTGGTAGCGGTACTGCTTGCGGCCGCGCGCGTCTCGCCCCGTCGCCTGGACGTGGCCCGTCGCCTGGGGGCAGATCCAGACGTCCGTCCAGGCCGGCGGGATAGCCAGCGCGCGGATGCGCGCGAGGGTCGCATCGTCCGTGACGGGCCGGCCCGACGGCAGCGCGTACGTGAACCCCTTGCCGCGTCGCCTCCGGGCGATTCCCGGCTCGTCCGGGGAGACGTATCGAAGGCCGACCTCCGTGGCGTCCCGCACCGCTGGGGCGAGCTCGACCGCCATCGGAGCGAGCTCGGCCGCCACGCCCTGCCGCCCTTCGGTCAGGATCGGCCCGTGGCCGCGGGCGAGTGGACCTTGCGGGACGCCGCGCTGTCCTGCGTGCGCGGCGGGTCGTCCTGCGCTGGAGCCGCGGCGTCCGGCTGGGGCGCCGCGTCGCCGTGGGCGGGAGCCGTCGGGCTCGACGTTTCCTTGGGCGCGCCCTGGTGCGCCCCGAACGGGCCTGGTTCTCGGTCGATCTGGCCCGGTCGTCCGGGTGCGGGCGCGATGCGGAACCCCCCGGCCGACGCCTTCTGGGTCCGACCGCCGTGGCCCATCATCCGGGCGTACAGCTCCTCGTAGCGGTCGGTCATCCGGGCCGCCGAGAAGCGCTCGATGACCCGTTCGCGGATGGCTCGCCGATCGAGGCTCGCGAGCGCGTCGGCATGGAAGGCCATGCCCGTCGCGTCGTCGCCGAAGAAGCCGTCCACGCCCTCGCGGATGACCTCCGGCAGGGCGCCGACGCGGCGGGCGAGGATCGGCGTCCCGCAGGCGAGCGATTCGATGCTCACGAGCCCGAACGGCTCCGGCCACGCTCCTGGCATCAGGGTCCCGTAGCTCTCGGCGAAGAGCCGGTCGCGATCTTCCGGCGACAGCTCGCCGAGGTATTCCACGCTGCGGCTGGCGCGCCTGAGCGCCGGCTCGAAGACGTCCTCGTAGTAGGCCCGCTGCGCGGGCAGGTTGCCGACCTTGGCCGCGAGCTTGAGCGGCCGCCCGGTGAGCGCCGCGATGTCCATCGCCTCGACGATCCCCTTCTCGGGATCGACGCGGCCAACGAAGCAGAAGGCATCGGTCCGTTCGGTCTGGAAGGGGGCCTGATCGAGCACGAGCCCGTTATGGATGATCGTCCAGGGCACCTTGGGATGGGCACTCGCCTGACTCCGGCTGATCGCGACGAGGCCCTCCGGCGCGTCGTCGAAGAGGCGCTCGGACCACGGCAGGTCCAGCCGGCCGTGAAACGTCGAGACCATCGGCACCGGCGTCATCCGCGCGAGCGGGATGCTCCACCACTCCAGGTGGGAGTGGATGATGTCGAACTCCGAGGCCCGCTCGAGGACGGCCTGGACGGTCGCGAGGAACCAGCCGCTCGCGTCACCCTCGATACCGGCCGGGCGGAGGGCCTTGTCGACGGTGGGGACCAGCGTCCCGGGGACATCCGAATCGCCGCTCGCGAACACCGTGAGCTCGTGCCCGCGCGCCGCGAGCTCCATCGCGAGGCCATGCACGATCCGCTCGGTGCCGCCGTACGCAACCGGCGGCACCCGCTCGAGGGGCGGCGCGACCTGGGCGATTCGCAGCTTGCGGGGCGCCGCGGTCATCGCGGCCCGCGTGAATTCGTCATCGTTCTCACCGGGAGCCTCCTACGGCGCGGGCCGGACAGGATCCGGGCTCGCCAGCACCGAGCGTAGGCTCGTTCCGCTATCGGCGCCTCCCTCGCTCCACGCCTCGGCGTGGCAGCGGCATAACGCCACGCCATTGGGGGCCCGTTGACCGATGCGGCCACCGCGGGCTGTAATGGAATTGCAACGCGGATGCAATGTCCGTGGGGCTGGGCCGGACCGGCCGAACCCGAGACTGCTCAGCACATCCGACTGGCGCCCGACGGGATGCACGGGCCACAGCTGACGCAACTGACAGGCACACCAGGCCAATGGGAGGTCCAATCGTGTCGACCCAGCCACTCGTCCTCGTCGCCGACGACGAGCCCCGGATCACGAAGCTCGTCGCCATCGCCCTCTCCGAGGAAGGCTTCCGGGTCGTCACGGCCAACAGCGGCGAGCAGGCCCTCCAGAAGGCGGAGGAGGTCCGACCCGACATCGTCCTCCTGGACATCGTGATGCCGGACCTCGACGGCATCGAGGTCATGCGCCAGCTCCGCGAGCGCCGGCCGGTGCCGGTGATCCTCCTGACCGCGAAGGGCTCCACGGCCGACAAGGCGAAGGGCCTCGATCTCGGCGCCGACGACTACATCGCCAAGCCGTTCCATCCCGACGAGCTGGCCGCGCGCGTGCGAGCCGTCATCCGCCGCTCCGGCGGCGCCGAGCCGGGCGCGGGCGTCATCAAGTTCGACGACGTCGAGATCGACCTCGAGCGCCGCATGGTCACCCGCAACGGCGAGCTCGTGCAACTCTCCCGGACGGAGTGGCTGCTCCTCCAGCACCTGGCCGCGAACGCCGGCAAGGTCGTCCTCCACACGGAGCTCCTCACGAAGGTCTGGGGCCCGGAGTACCGCGACGATCTCCAGTACCTGCGGGTCTGGGTTTCACGCGTGCGCCGGAAGCTCGGCGCGGCGCCGGGCGAGCCGGGCCGGATTCGAACCTTCCAGGGTATCGGCTACCTGCTCGACGTCGACACGAGCCGGCACGAGCCGGAGCCCGAGCCCGAGCCCGCCCCCGATCCAGCGGCGGCCCTCATCGGCTGATTCAGGCGGCGATCGCTGCACGATCGCCGGCGCCGTTCAAACCGACGACCGCGGGTCCCCTGACCCGCGGTCGTTTCACGTCTCCTCCGCGGCGCGCTGAATCCTCAGACCGATGGCTCGCGGGGCGTCGCCTCGGCCTTCGGAGATCCACGTGCCGGCTCGCCGATCCAGACCTTGCCATCTCGGAAGTGCTCGGCTTTCCAGATCGGGGCGCGCGCCTTCGTCTCGTCGATGGCGTAGCGGGCGGCATCGAAGGCCGCGTCACGATGCGGCGCGCAGGCGACGACGGCAACCGACGGCTCCCCGAGCGGGACCTCGCCGACGCGGTGGACGATCGCCAGCCGCTCGACGCCGAAGCGCGCAGCGATCTCCGAGGCAATCGTCTCGAGGATCCGAAGGGTCATCATCGGGTGCGCCTCGTACTCGAGCGACTCGACGACGCGTCCCGCGTGTCGGGCTGCGGTCGCCTCCTGGCCCGGCGCCGGCGTGCCCGGCGACGAGCGGGTGATCCCGAGGAACCCGACGACCGCTCCGTCGGCCGGGAGGGCCATGCGGACCGCCAGCTCGGCGAGGATGGCCTTCGCGAACGGCGCCTCTCGAAGCTCGAGGATCGGGACCTCGTCCCCGTGATCGCCCGGGGCGCCGCCACTGACCGGCGGTACCAGTGCCAGCTCATCGCCATCCTCGAGGGCCGTGGCGGCGGGCGCGTAGGCCGCATTTCGGGCGAACCGGACGGACGGGCGGCCGGGAGCGAGCAGCGGGTGCCGCGCAACGATGGCCTGCCAGGCGTCTTCGATCGTCGCGCCGGCCGGGAGCTCGAGCGCTTCCTCGCGCGTCCCGGCGAGCTCCCGCTGCATCGCGAAGAGCCGAACACGGACGCGGATGCGGTCGGCCACGGAATCGCCAACGGAGTCCGTCACGGAGTCCGTCACGGCCGCCAGGTCGCGACCAGCAACCCATCCCCGACCGGCAGGATCGTGCCGACGAAGCGGGGGTCACGCAGGATCTCCCGGCAGAACTGCCGGAGAGGCTCGGTCCCATCGCCCGGCCGAGGTGGCTTGGCACCGGATGTTCGACCGCTCCACAGGACGTTGTCGGCGACGAGGAGGGCTCCCGGCGCGAGGCGCGGGCGCAATGCTTCAGCGTACGCCGAGTACTCGTCCTTCAGGGCGTCCACGAAGGCGAGATCGAACGGCCCGCGGAGCTCGGCCACGCCGGCGGCCAGGGCATCGAGAGCGGGCGCGTTGACAACCTCGATTCGTTCGTCGGCGATGCCGGCCCGACGCCAGAGGCTACGGGCGCGATCGGTCCGATCGCGATCGGGGTCGATTGTCACGATACGGCCGTCGACAGGCTGGGCGGCCGCCATCCAGAGCGTGGAATACCCGATCGCCGTGCCGACCTCGACGATTCGGCTCCGGTTCGCGGCGAGCGTCGCGAGGACGCGGCCGCTGGCCCGGTCGAGGATCGGGATCCGTTCCGGCTCTGCCGCGGCCTCCATCGCCACGAGCACGTCGTGCGGCTCGGCGGCGGTCGCCTCGATCCAGCCCAGGTCCGTCTCGCCTGGGATCCACGATCGGTCGCTCTTCATCGTTGCCCCCTGTTACTCGAGCGCCAGGTTCATACGAGGAGACCGGCCCCGAAGTAGAGCCCGGCCGCGAGGATTGTCCCTGCCGCGATCGTGCCGACGTTGATGTACAGCAGGCCGGTGGCCGACTCCATCGAGCGGGATCGGGCGGTCTGGAGGGCGGCCCAGCTCACGATCAGTGGAAACACGAGGCCGACGAGCAGCCGCAGCCAGACGAACAGGGCCCACGTCCCGACGAGCGCGCCGAAGCCCGGCACCCCGGCGGGACCCGCGCCGACCGCCGTCCAGACGACGAACAGCACGAGCTGGGCGGCCACCACCAGGCCCAGGACGCCGGCGAACCGGACGAGCGGGGCCTCCGGCAGCTTCGGCGTCACGAGATACCAGTGGCCAAGGACCATCGATGCCCAGACGCCCCCCAAGGCGGCCGCCAGCAGGGTGAGCTGGATGGTCAACAGGACGGCGCCGAGCGGGCCACCGCCCCACGACAGCCCGCCGAGAACGAGGACGGCGAGGCCGGACGCGAGACCGGCCAGTGCGAGCACCGGCGCGCGGCGGCCGCGGATGATCGCAACGGCATAAGCCGCCGCGAGACCGCAGAAGAGGAACAGCGCAAGCAGGCGTGGCAGGTTCCAGGCGGCGTCGATCGCAACGACGAACGTGCCCGAGGCGGCATTGGTCGAGCTCGGCAGGCCGCTGTCGGACAGAATGGCGAGGATGCCGAGCATGACCGCGGCGACCGCCGTAAATGCCAGGTAGCCGCGCGTCGCCGCCGTTCGCAGCCGGCCCAGGGCAACCGCCCCAAACGAGCCGACGGCGATGCCCGTCAGGACCGTCCAGTTGATGAAGGCGAGGTTCTCGGCGATGCGCTCGGCGGGCACCGATCGAGTGTAGCGAGCACGAAAGAGCCGGCCCTCCGCGGATGGATCCGCTGCGAGGACCGGCCCTCCGGGCTGCGCGTCAGCTCAGCGGTATTTGTACGGTAGGTACGTCCCAAAATCGATGTAGGACCACGGGTTCACGCGATAGGAGCCACTCCCCCAGGGGTAGCCGCGCCAGATTTCGAGGTGGACGTGGGTGCCGGACGCACAGCCGGACATGCCGACGCGGCCGATCTTGGTGACCTGGTCCGTGACCCACTGGCCCTTATAGGCGAGCACCTTGCTCAGGTGGTAGTACCCGGAGTACAGGCCGTTGCCGTGCGAGATCCAGACCTGGTAGCCGCCGCAGTTGTTCTTCCAACCGGCGTAGACGACCCTGCCAGAACGGATCGGGACGACATAGGTTCCGAGGGGGGCCGCCAGATCGTTGGCCTGGTGATACGAGTGGTATCCCTGGCTGACATAGGCGGTTCTGTCGACGACAGGCCAGTGAGCGAGGACTGCCGCCGGGACGACGATGGCGACGAAGATGGCCACCATCAATGCGCGAATTGACCTTCGCATGGTTGGTTGTGGGCACGCCGCAGCGCTACCCGTGCTCCTTTCTGCCTGGAGCCTCCCCGCGAGCAGGGGAAGGCAACGAGTTGATGGCCCGTGCGGCGGCGCGCGCGCGTCGGCACCACGCAGATCGCGACGGGGTTGCTGGGTGACCCTCGGACCGCGTGGCCGCGACTCCTCGCCACGATGATCCCGAGCCTGTCTGGGAAGGACTGGCCCGCATTGTGCCAGCCATCGGCGCTGCTGTCACGTCGGAGAGATGTCCACGACCTCCACTGCGAGGCGCGCGGCATGAATCGGCCCCTCCGGCTGCGAAGCTGACGAGACGCCCGAGGACGAGGTGGTCCGACGGCGATACGATCGAGCCCGGAGGTGAGAGCCGATGAGTAGTGGCACCACGATTACCTGGTTCGGACACGCCTGCATCGAGATCCAGACGCCGGGTGGCAAGACGATCCTCTTCGACCCTTGGTTCGGGAATCCGAACAGCCCGCGGACGGTCGAATCGGTGGATCGCTGCGATCTGATGCTCGTGACCCACGGCCATCACGACCACCTCGGCGCGGCGCCAGGACAGGTCCGCCAGGCCGACGCGCTCGCGATCGCGCGGCGCACCCAGCCCGTCTGGCCGTGCATCCACGAGATGAGCCTCTGGCTCGAGGATCGCCTCGCCGGGGCGGGGGTGCAGATCATCGGGATGAACGCGGGCGGCACGGTGGCGGTCGCCGGGCTGCATGTGACGATGGTCCCGGCCGTGCACTCGGCGGGTGACTGGTCCGCCGAAGGCCAAGGGCCCCTGTACCTCGGCGAAGCCGTCGGGTTCATCGTCGAGCTCGAGGACGGCAGCCGGATCTATCACGCCGGCGACACGACGGTCTTCGGCGATCTGCGTCTCATCGGCGAGCTCTACCGCCCGAACCTGGCGATCCTGCCGATCGGCGGCCACTACACGATGGGCCCGCGAGAGGCGGCGCTTGCCGTCGAGCTGCTCGGGGTGCAGGAGGTCCTGCCCGTTCACTACGGGACCTTTCCCGTCCTGGCGGGCACGCCGAATGAGCTACGGGTCGCGCTCGCGGAACGCGGCCTCGACGAGGTCAACGTCCACAGCCCTGAGCCGGGCGGCGTCGTCGAGCGCTGACCCGGGCGGCCAGGAGCCGCGCGGGGCCAAAAAGCCCTGACCCATATTCCGGGACGTCTCGGGACGAACGGGTAGGTGCCGTTTTGCACCGCGTGGGGCCTGATGGGGGCGACCATCCAGCTTCGAGGTCGCATGCACCCCGAGCCCCCGCATCACGATGCTGCGCGCGATCCGATTCTCGACGGGCGGGACAGCCTTCGGCTCGTCAAGCTCCGCCTCGCGCTGACCCTGATCACGGTCGCGATCCTGCCGATCGCGGCCGTTTCGCCACTCGTGCGAGCCGCCGCGGAAGAGGCGCGCGTGGCGCATCACCAGCGGCTCGCCGCCGAAGCCGGCGTGATCTCCCTGACGGTAGAGCGCGAGCTGGATGCGATCGCCGGCGCGGCAGGCAAGCTCCTCCTCGACCCAAAGGTCGTCGCCGGCACGAACGTCGGCGCCTCCGCCGCCGCGCGGGCGGCTGCATCAGCCCGCCTCGGTGACCTGATGAAGCGCGATTCGGGCGCGGTGACGGGCATCACGATCCTGGACGATAGCGGCGTCCAAACCGCCTACGGCGGGTCTCTCGACCAGAGCTGGCTGCCTGCGGGGACGGTGGCTGCCGGCACCTTCCGAACTGCCGGGCCCGACGCGGATCCGGGGCTGCTCCTCGTCGTCGTCCTGCCGGATCCGCCGCGTCCGGGCCACCTGGAGCTGGTCGCGACCGTGTCGGTGCCGCCGCTCCTCGGCTGGGCGGCCTCACCCGCCGGCATCCCCGGCCAGAGCCTCCGCGTGTTCGACGACGGCGGCTCGGTCATCGGCGCGGTGGACCGGTGGTTCGACCCGACCGCGCTGCCGGGCCAGATCCTCGATCTCGCCACGGAGGGATCGCACGATTCGGGGGGCCTCAGCGCGATCCAGGTCGCCGACCTGCCAGCGTGGACCCTCACCGTGAACGCGCCCATTCCACTCGCCCAGCTGCCAGTCGCCGCGCTCGGTGCGCTTGCCGGGCTGCTCCTGCTGCTCGCGGCCTTCACGGTGTGGATGGCCCACCAGATCCTGCGGCCGGCGGCCCAGCTCGAGGCCTCGCGATCGCGCCTCCGCGAACTGTACGAGAGCGCCCGCGAGGCCGCCCTTCGGGACAACCTCACCGGCCTCGGGAACCACCGCTCGTTCCAGGAGGCCGTGACCCGGATGGCCGAGGGCTCGCGTCGCTACGGCACCGTCTTCTCGCTCGTACTGCTCGACATCGACGAGTTCAAGCAGATCAACGACACCCGGGGCCACGCCGTTGGTGACCAGCTGCTCACCCAGGTCGGCGACCTCATCCGGGCGACGATCCGCCACACGGATGCGGGCTTCCGGGTGGGCGGCGACGAGTTCGCGCTGCTGCTGCCCCACACCGATGCCGGCGGTGCGATCGGGCTCACGCGACGGCTGCTCAACCGGGGCCTGGACGATCGCGGCGCGGGCGCGTTCCGCGGGCCGATCTCATTCTCGGCGGGCGTGACGTCCTGCCCCGACTTCGGCCACACCCGCCTCGAGCTGACGGCGCAGGCCGATGCCGCCCTGTATCGCGGCAAGCGAGCCGGCCGGACCGTCGTGACGGCGTACGAACCCGAGAAGGATCATGGCCATGTCGACGAGGGCATGCGGGCCGAGCTTTCGAGCGCGATCTCGGCGGTCATCGAGTCCGGCTGGCTGTCGCCGGCGTACCAGCCGATCGTCGACCTCTCGAGCGGGACGGTCCTCGGTTACGAGGGCCTGGTCCGGTTGCCGCGGGAGGCATCGTTCCCCCACGTGGGCGCGATGTTCGACGCGGCCGAAGTCGCGGGCCGGGTCCAGGACCTCGACCGTGCCGCGCTCGACGTCGTCCTGCGCGGCGCGTCGGAGATCGCCGACGGGCTGAGCATCAGCCTGAACGTCTCGCCGCGGACCTTCGAGTCCAGCGACTTCAACGCCACGGTCTTCCTTGCGATCCTGAAGCGCCACGGCGTCCGACCCGAGCGGGTCATCCTCGAGCTCACCGAGCGCGAAGCGGTCCGGGACCCGGAGCGATTGCGGACAGCTGTCCTCGCGGTCCAGCACGCAGGCGTCCGCGTGGCCGCCGACGACGTCGGCGCCGGCAACGCCGGCCTCAGGCTCCTGAGCCTGTTCCGCTTCGACGTCGTGAAGATCGACCTGTCGCTGGTCCAGGGCGCCCGGCAAGACCAGACGCTCTCGATCCTGACGTCGCTGGTGCAGATGGCGGATCGCTGGGGCGCGCTCACGATCGCCGAGGGCGTCGAGACGGCCGCCCAGCTCCGGACGATCCGGCGCCTCGGCATCGCCGCGGGCCAGGGCTACCTGCTCGGCCGGCCGGGGCCCGATCGCGACCTCTCATGGATCGACCTCGAGTCGCTCGAATCCCGCGAGAACGACGCCACGACGGCCGTACGGAGCGAGCCGATCGTCATCGAACCCTACGTCGTCGCCGACCCTGATGACGTCGCCCAGGGCTCCGGCGGCGTGCTCGCCTCGGTTCGGAGTCGGACGATGACGCTCCGCAAGATCTCGAAGGCCGGCAAGGAGTAGCCGCTCGAGCTCCCGCGGCGCCCCGGCCCACGGACCTACGCCATGCCGGCGAGCGCCCCGAGGTGCTCCGTGAGCCGCAGATTCTCGCGATAGTCGATCGGGACCTCGACGAGCGCCGGGCCGTCGACCGCGAGGGCCTTCATGAGCGTCGGATACAGGTCGTCGGCCGACGACGGCCGGAATCCGGCGATGCCGAACGACTCGGCGTAGGCCACGAAGTCGGGGTTGCCGAACTCGACGCCGAACGGCTTGCCGAACTGGTTGCGCTGTTTCCAGTCGATGAGCCCGTAGCCATCGTCACGCCACACAACCACGACGACGTTCGCTCCGATTCGCTTCGCGGTCTCGAGCTCCTGGGAGTTCATCAGGAAGCCGCCGTCGCCGCACAGCGCCACGACCTTGCGATCGGGATGGACGAGCTTCGCGGCGATGGCCCCTGGGAGCGAGATGCCCATCGAGGCAAACCCGTTCGAGATGATCACCGTGTTCGGCTCGTACGCCTGGTACAGCCGCGCCACCCAGATCTTGTGGGCGCCGACGTCGCTGACGACGATGTCCTCGGGGCCGAGCGCTCGCCGCAGCTCGTAGATCGCCCGCTGCGGCTTGATCGGGTAGCCGGTGTCGTTGGTGCAAACCGCCAGATCGCTCAGGAGCTCCGTCCGGAGGTCCGCGTTGACCAGGATCTCCTTCGATTCGTGGCGCGCGGTCGCGTTCCGGCCGCCGATGCCGAGCGGTAGCAGCGCCTGGAGCAGCCGGTCGATGCTGCCACCGATGTCGCCGATCAGCTCGACCTCCGGCTGATAGTCGACGTCGACCTCGGCCGGTTGCGTGTCGATATGGACGATGCGCTTCCGGCCATCGGGATTCCAGCGCGACGGGGCGTACTCGACGAGGTCATATCCGATCGCCACGACGAGATCGGCCCGGTCGAAGCCAGTCAGAACGTGATCGCGGGCCTGCAGTCCGACAGCCATCAGGGACAAATGGGAGCGGTCGTCCATCGCGCCCTTGCCCATGAACGTCACCGCGACCGGGACGTGCAGCCCTTTCGCGAAAGCCCGCAGCGATGGCGAGGCGCTGCGACGGAGGACCCCGTTACCGGCGAGCACGATGGGCCGCTCCGATGCCGCGATCAGGCGCGCGGCGTGCTCGATCGCCTCAGCCGTGGGCTCCGGGAAGTAGGCCCGGCCGGGCTCGAGCGGCCGCTGCCGGTTGCCTGCCTCGAGGCTCGTGGCCGCGACGCTCTCGGGGATTTCGATATGGGTGGGTCCGGGCTTCGAGAGCGTCGCGGTCCGGAACGCCTTCCGGACGATCTCGGGGATCGCGGAGACGTGCTCGAGCCGCGTGTTCCACTTCGTGACCGGCCGGAACATCTCGACGATGTCAATGACCTGGTGGGCCTCCTTGTGGAGCTTGTCCGAGGCGGCCTGACCGGTGATCGCGACCATCGGCGCTCGGTCGAGGAAGGCGTCGGCGACGCCGGTGAGGAGGTTCGTCGCCCCCGGGCCGAGGGTCGCGAGCGCGACCGCTGCCCGACCGGTGAGCCGGCCGTGGACGTCGGCCATGAACGCGGCGCCCTGCTCGTGGCGGGTCGTGACGTGACGGATGGAGGTCGAGCGTGACAGGGCGTCGAGGATGTCCATCGTCTCCTCGCCCGGCACGGAGAAGACGAAGTCGACACCCTCGGCCTCGAGGCACTCGACGAGGAGGTCGGCGGCCGTGCGACCCGCCTGCTTCGAAGCCATGGCCGGAGTGTAGCGGCGCCTCTTTTTGTGGCCCGCCTGCGGACCCAGCGCCGTCTGATCGAGTTGCGCTCGGGACTACTCGCTGACGGTGGCAGGCCTGCGGCGAGGGGCTCGGGCGATCATGAACGCGACCACCAGGGAAGAGGCGATGCCGGCCAGCAGTACTGGCTGATGGAGGAACGCAACGAACCGGCCGAGACCCGGGGCGCGCATCCAGGTTGTGCCGACGATGTCGGCGGCGCGCGGGGTCCAGGGATCGACGTTCGAGTTGTTGTCGCCGCGCACCGTGAAGCCGTCGGCATCGCCGCCGACGATTCGGTGCACGACAATCGTCCCTGCGCCGATGCCGCCTTCTGGGACCCGGTAGGCGACGACTTCCCCGACCGTGTAGCCGGCGGCGGCATGCGCGACGACGAGATCGCCCGTCTCGTACGTCGGGAGCATCGAGCTGCCCCGGATGACGATGTAGCTCGTCGATCCGCCGAGCGAGGCAGGGCGGAGCACGACGGCCCAAGCGACGATCAATAGGACGAGAGCAGCCAGGGCCAGGGAGCTGCCGAGCCGGCGAATCATGGCACGGTCACGTAGGTGACGACGAGCTGGGGCTCCTGGGCGACGCTCCCGAGCTCCTTTGCGGAGAACGTCGCCGTACGGGTCGTCGCCGAACCCTCGACGTCGTCGCGCAGCATCCATCCAAAGTTGGTACTGCCGCCGGCCACGAAGCTCGCGATGTCCACGGTGACGGTCGCCCCGCTGGTGTAGCCGGCGGCTGTGTTCTGGCAGCCGGCCTGGGTGCCGACGGCAAACGAAGCGCTGCGCGATCCAGTGACGGGGTTGTTGATGGCCGTCCCGAACGGCTGGCTGTTCCAGGTCACGCCCGTCTCGGTCCACGAGGCAGTTGCCTTGAAGAGATCGATCGTCCGGCAGACGGCCGGGGGCACGGCGGTCATGTAGAGGCGGAGCGTGGCCAGCCGCACCACTGCCGACGACGGGATGACCGGAGCGCAGGCAGCGAGGTTGAAGCTCAGGTAGACCCGCTGGTTGGCGCTGGCCGCGGACGAGACCGTCAGGGCCGTCAGTGTTCCGAAATTCAAGGTCGCCGAGCCCTGACGCACCGTCGTGTCGGTCACCTGGGTGGTCGTCGCGGGCGTCGCGGTCAGCGTGCAGGTCCGGTACGGCGTGAAGGTCTGCGAGGTCAGGGTCAAGCTCGCGGCGAAGCTGTTGGCCACGGACAGCCCGAGGAGCAGACCGACCAAGACGGCCGCTGCCCCAGGACGCAGGCGTCTCAAGGCCCCACCACGACGATGTCGGTCTCGTCCGCGGTCGCCACTGCGGGCGCGATCCCCAGGGTCACCGTGACCGACCCTCCGCCCACGGGGACGACCGCCGAGCCGCTGCCCGAAGTCGTGCCGTTGTTGACGG
Source organism: Candidatus Limnocylindrales bacterium (assembly GCA_038234575.1). Lineage (GTDB taxonomy): Bacteria > Chloroflexota > Limnocylindria > Limnocylindrales > CSP1-4 > UBA5189. The sequence continues at coordinate 17,752 of JBBQTO010000010.1, read as the reverse complement.
TGGCCTGGAGCGTCGACCCGCCACAGGCCGCGGGAAGGCCGGCGACCGTGACGCTCACGACCGTGCCAGCCGACAGGTTCTGGAGGACGCTGAGCCCGGCATTGGTGCAGCGGGGCACAGTCACCGCTGCGGCACCGACCGTGTGAGACGAGACGGCGACCGACGCGGCTGCGCCGATGACCGGCGTCGACGCCGCGAGCAGCATGACTGCGATCGTGCGCGGCCAGAACGCGGCGAGACGCATGTTGATGGGCCGGCGATGGCTCACATCGCCGGCCCCCGGCTAGCCGGCCTAGCCGCTGATCACGACGCTGATGCCGGTCACGGTCGCGGCGCTGACCACCGGCGAGAAGATGGCCGGGAAGCTTGCGCCGGAGGCGGGTGTGATGCCGGTCGCCTCGCCGAGCGAGGCGTTTCCTGCGCCCGAGAGGGTGACCTTGTACGCCTTGCTAAAGCACGTCGCCGCCAACCCGGTCACGGTGACCGTGCCGACGGTGTAGCCCGGCGTGCCCGCGGTGTAGCTGCTGGTGTACGTGGCATTGAGCGCGCCTGCCTGGCAGGCAGCCACGGTCGTCGTCGCCGCCCCGAGGCTGTCCGAGGTGAGGTTCAGGCTGGCCGCCAGACCGTAGACGCCTCCGAAGGTAAAGAGCCCCGCGATGATCGCGGCGAGAACTCGTTTCACGGGTTGTATCCCCTTGCGCTTGCATGTGCTGGGAGCCGAGGGATAGTCCATCGACCGTGACGCCCACGCGAACGCGGCCTTCGACCAGACGTGGAACCGAGTAAACCGCGAGGGGCTGCGCGGGTCCACCCACCCGAGGGACTACGTCACGGAACCCGAAGGTCATGTCCCCAAAGGCGAGCCGTTTGGGCGGACTCGATCACTGTCTCCCCCAAACGGGGCGAGAGCCCTCAGGCAGGTTGGGCGAGCACCATGATCCTGACCTCGGTCATGTCGTCGATCGCCCAGCGGAGACCCTCCCGGCCGAGACCCGAGTCCTTCACGCCGCCGTAGGGCATGTGATCGATCCGATACGTCGGCACGTCGTTGACGATGACGCCACCAACCTCGAGCTCGCCGAACGCCTGCCAGGCATTCGCGAGGTTGTTCGTGAACACGCCGGTCTGGAGGCCGAAGAAGCTGTCGTTCACCTGCCTGATGGCGTCCCCGAAGTCGCTGAACGGGAAGACAACGACGAGTGGGGCAAAGGCCTCGTTGCTGCAGACTTGGGCCTCGAGGGGGACCTCGGCGAGGACGGTCGGCTCGAAGAACGTGCCCTTCGCATGGCCGCCAGCGAGCACCACCCCGCCCATCGCGACCGCCTCATCGACCCAGCGCTGCGTCCGCCCGGCGGCGGTCGCGTCGACCATTGGCCCGAGATCGCTCGAGGGCTCGAGCGGATCGCCCATCTTGAGGGTCGCGATGCCGGCGAGGAACTTCTCGAGGAACGCCTCGCGGATGTCCTCGTGGAGGTACATCCGCTGGACGCTGATGCAGACCTGGCCGGCGTATGAGAACGCACCGACGAGGGTCCGCTGGACCGCCCAGTCGAGGTCGGCGTCGCGGTCGAGGATGACGCCGGCGTTGCCGCCGAGCTCGAGGACGACCTTCTTCTTGCCCGCCCGCTCCTTCATCCGCCAGCCGACCGACGGGCTGCCGGTGAACGTCAGGAGCTTGAATCGATCGTCGGCCACCATCCGGTCACCGAGCTCGCGGGTCATCGGCAGGATGCTCACTGAGCCTTCCGGGAGTCCAACGCCGTCGACGATCTCGGCCACCGTGAGCATCGTCAGCGGGTCCTTCGACGGGGGCTTCAGGACGATCGAGCAGCCCGCGGCGATGGCGGGCGCGAGCTTGTGGGCGGCGAGGTTCAGCGGGAAGTTGAACGGGCTGATCGCCGCCACGGGCCCGATCGGAAACCGGCGCGTGATCCCGACCCGGCCCTTCGAGCTGGCCAGGAGATCCAGCGGGATGACCTCGCCGACCATGCGCTCTGCCTCCTCGGCGCCCAGGCGGAAGGTGAGCGTCGCCCGATCGACCTCGACCAGCGCGTCGCGAATCGGCTTGCCGGATTCGAGGCTGATCAGGCGGCCGAGTTCCTCGCGTCGCGCCTTGATCCCGGCGCTGATCTCGCGAAGGGCGCGGCCGCGCTCGTAGGCGGGCAGGATCCTCGTCGTCTCGAAGGCCGTCACGGCCGCCGTGACGGCCTCTTCGTACTGCTCCGCCGTGGCGTTATAGGTCCTGCCGGCGGGTTGCTGCGGATCGGCCGGGTTCGCGACCTCGAGCCTGTCGGGCGAATCGACCCAGCGACCGGCGAGGTAGATCGGGTGCGGCTGCGTGGCGGTGAGCGTCATACGCTCATGCTACCGCCGGCTCGGTCGATTTGGCCTGCGTCCGATCGTCGTTTGAGCAGGCCGCGCATGGCCGGCCGCCCGCAGCCACAATGGAGGAACCGATGCGCTACCTGCTGATGATCTACACCGCCGAGGTGGACCCCTCGACCCTGCCGGCCGATGTCACCCAGAGCATCAACGACGGGTACGCCGCGTTCACCCGCGAGATCCGCGACCGCGGCGTCATGGAAGCCGGCGAGGCCCTGCTGCCTACGTCGTCGGCGACGACGATCCGCATTCGTGACGGCAACACGATCGTCACCGACGGGCCGTATGCGGAGACGAAAGAAGCGCTCGGCGGCTTCTACCTCCTCGACGTGAAAGATCTCGACGAGGCGATCCAGTACGCGGCGAAGATCCCGGGGGCCCGGGAGGGCGCGATCGAGGTCCGGCCGGTCTGGGAGCTGCCCATCTGAGCGAGGACGCCGAGCAGCCGCCTTCCGCCACAGCTGATCCCCATGCCGTCGTCGATCGCGTCTTCCGCGAAGAGTCCGGGCGCGCACTCGCGACCCTCATCGGCCAGCTCCGCGACTTCGATCTCGCCGAGGAGGCCGTTCAGGAGGCATTCGTCACGGCCCTCGAGCATTGGCCAACCGACGGAGTGCCGGGAAATCCCGGCGCCTGGATCACGGTCACGGCTCGCCGGAAGGCCCTCGATCGGATCCGGCGGGCGAACCGGTACGCGGAGAAGCAGGTCGAGCTGGCCCGGGAGACGCCGCTCACGACCGAGGCGATCGACATCCCGGACGAGGACGAGCCGGTGATCGCGGACGATCGACTGCGGCTCATCTTCACGTGCTGCCATCCTGCGCTGGCGATCGAGGCCCGGATCGCGCCACGCTGCGCACGCTCGGCGGCCTGGCGACGCCCGAGATCGCCCGCGCCTTCCTCGTGCCAGAGGTGACGCTCGCGCAGCGGCTCGTCCGGGCCAAGAAGAAGATCCGCGAGGCGGGGATCGCCTATCGCGTTCCACCGGATCACCTGCTGCCCGAGCGGCTCGACGCCGTCCTACGGGTGTTGTACCTCGTCTTCAACGAGAGCTATGCGGCCAGCAGCGGGGACTCCCTGATCCGCCGGGAGTTATGCGCCGAGGCGATCCGCCTCGGGCGGGTGCTCACGGACCTCATGCCGGACGAGCCGGAGGCGATCGGGTTGCTGGCGCTGCTGCTCCTGCAGGATTCGCGACGAGCGAGCCGGGTCGATGCAGCTGGCGACCTCGTGCTGCTCGAGGACCAGGACCGCAGCCGCTGGGACGGCGTCGAGATCCACGAGGGACGGAGCCTCGTGGAGCGCGCGCTGCGGATGCGCCGACTCGGGCCGTACCAGCTGCAGGCGGCGATCGCTGCGGTCCACGCCGACGCGATCGGGTCCGGCGAGACGGACTGGCCCGAGATCGTGGGGCTCTACGACGAGTTGCTGCGCCTCGAGCCGACGCCGATCGTGGAACTCAACCGCGCGGTCGCGATCTCGATGGCCTTCGGGCCCGAGCGGGCGCTCCCGATCCTCGACGCGCTGACCGCCGCGGCGGCCCTGCCCGGCTACCACCTCCTGCCGGCGGCCCGCGCGGACATGCTGCGTCGCCTGGGTCGGATGCCGGAAGCCGCCGCTGCATATCGGTTGGCTCGAGAGCTCGCTCCGACCGCGACGGAGCGGGCATTCCTCGCCCGTCGCCTGCACGAGATCCGCTCCGGGCCCGACAAACGCCCGGACTAGCCGACGTCAGCCGGAGGATGCGTCTCGCGGGTAGGAGCCCAGCACCCGCACGAGCGTCGCGACGGCCCGAAGCTCGGATAGCGCTGCGGTCAGGTCGGGCGCGGCTGCGTCGAGGTCGGCCCAGAACACGTACTCCCAGGCGACGGTTCGGCTCGGGCGCGACTCGAGGCTCGAGAGGTTGACGCCGTGGTCGGCGAAGATGCGGAGCGCCTGAAGCAGCATGCCGGGCTCGTTCCGGACCGCGAATGCGAGCGTCGTTCGGTATGCGCCCATCGGATCCGGCGCGGTCCATTCGGCCTCGCGGGCCAGAATGAAGAAGCGAGTCCGGTTATCCGCGACGTCCTGGATGCCGTCGGCGAGGACCTCGAGGCCGAACCGCTCCGCGGCACGGCGCGAGAGCACCGCCGCGGCACCGCGCTCTGCGCCGTCGGCGATCAGCTTCCCGGCGCCCGCCGTGTTGTAGGTCGTGAGCATCGTCCAGTCTCGCTCGCGCAGGAACCGCTCGGCCTGGCCGAGCGCCTGGATGTGCGAATACACCCGTTCGATGGTCTCGGGGTCCTGGCCGGGCAGCGCTGCGAGGCACAGCTCGACCGGAACGACCACCTCACCGACGATTGCGAGCTTGTGCTTGAGGAGCAGGTCGTAGACCTCGCGGACGCTGCCGTTGACGGAGTTCTCGATCGGCACGACGCCACGGTCCGCGTTGCCGCTCCCGACTCGCTCGAAAACCTCGCGAAAGGACCCAACCGCCAACCGCGGGATGTCACCGAAGGCGGCGATGGTCGCATCCTCGGCGAACGCTCCCGGCTCGCCGGCGTATGCGATCGGAGCCATCAGCGGATGGGCCGGATCAGCGCCGGCCTAGCGTTCGAACCAGGAAGTTGAATCCTCGGTCTTCTGGTCCGGATCGAGCTCGGCGCGGCGGCCGTGGTGGGGGACCTTCGCGGGGCGTCGCTTGCCCGCCGACTCGGCAGCGCCGGCCCAGTGGGCCTCGGCGAGCATGGCGTTGAGCGCCTCGACGTAGGCCTCGATCGAGGCGGCGATGATGTTCGTGCTCTGGGCCGAGCCCGCGTACCGCCCCTCGCCGCGCGCGCCCTCGGCGGCCGGGGGCGAGATCGCCACGGAGACCAGGCCCTCCGCATCGGGCCCCTCGGCAACCGCGTGGACGTCATAGCCAACGAGCCGGGGATGACCCGCGAGGACCTCGACGAGTGCCTGGTCCACCGCTCGGTAGAGCGCGTCGACGGCGCCGTTGCCCTCGGCTGAGGCTCGCCAGTGATGGTCGCCCGCGTCGATGACGACCGCGCCGCGGCTCCGAGCGTTGCTGCCGGACGTGACGGTCCAGCGGGTCAGGTGCAGCGCGTCCTGAGTCAATTCCATCGAAACCTATCTCCCCGGCATCACGGTCGTGAAATGTCGCTCATCGCGGCGTCGCAATTCGGCGGCGCCCTTCCAGATCGCGTACTCGAGCGAATCGCCGAGGGCGGTCGCGGAGGCCGCAATGATGTTCGTGTCGGAGCCCATGGTGGACCATTCCAGCGTGCCGTCGGTCGACTCGATCGTGACCCGGGTCTTCGCGGCGGTGGCCGCCCCCGAGTCGAGGATCCGGACCTTGTAGTCATACAGGTGGACCGTGTCGAGGACCGGGTAAAACGCCCGGAGAGCCTTGCGAAGGGCCGCGTCGAGGGCATTCACCGGCCCGTTGCCGTCGGCCGCGGTGTGGAGGAGCTCGCCGTCGACCTCGACCTTGACCGTCGCTTCGGCGCGCAGCTCGCTGTCGGCGCGCTGCTCGACCAGGCAGGTGTAGTCGACGATCCGGAAGGGCGGCGCGTAGCCCGCCTGGTGACGCCGGATCAGGAGCTCGAACGACGCCTCGGCGCCTTCGAAGGAGAGGCCCTCGCTCTCGAGCTTCTTCACGAGGGTCGAGAGGACCCGCGAGTCGACGACGCCCTCCAGCCGATGGCCAAGCTGCTCCGCCCGGAGCTGGGTGTTGGCGCGGCCGCCGAGCTCGGAAACGACGAGCCGGCCTTCGTTGCCGACCGCCGTCGGATCGACGTGCTGGTAGCTCCGCTCGACCTTCGCGACGGCCGCCCCGTGAACGCCGCCCTTGTGGGCGAAGGCCGACCGACCGACATACGGCTGGTAGTCGTTCGGGGCCTGGTTGGCGATCTCGGCGACCGAGCTCTCGCGCTCGGTCAGCGCGGTCAGGTCCCCGCCGCTCGGCGGGTTGAGCGGGAGCTCGGTCTTCAGGGCCAGATTGGCGAGGATGCTGACCATGTTCGCGTTGCCGCAACGCTCGCCGTAGCCGTTGATCGTGGCCTGGACGTGGCGGGCCCCGGCCTCGACCGCCGCGATCGAGTTCGCGACGGCGAGCTCGGCGTCGTTGTGGGTGTGGACACCGAGGACGAGGGGCCACGACAGTGAGGCCGGGTCATCCTCGAGCGACGCCCTCGTCGACTCGATGATTGCGACCAGCTCGCTCGTCAGGGTGCCGCCGTTCGTGTCGCACAGGACGAGGGTTCGAGCGCCGGCATCGCGGGCCGCTCGAAGCGTCGACAGCGCGTACGCCCGATCGGCTTTGTAGCCGTCGAAGAAGTGCTCGGCGTCGTAGATGAGCTCGCGACCCTCGTCGACGATGAACCGGACGCTGTCGGCGATCATGTCGAGGTTCTCCGCGGGGGTCGCTCCAAGGACCTCGGTCACGTGGAGCAGCCAGCTCTTGCCGAAGATCGTCACGACCGGGGTCTCGGCGCGGACCAGCTCGAGGAGGTTCGGATCGGCGTCGGCCCGGCTCGAGCGATGTCGCGTCGAGCCGAAGGCCGCGAGCTTCGCCGTTCGCCAGGCGATCCCGCGGGCGGCCTTGAAGAACTCGACGTCCTTCGGGTTCGAACCCGGCCAGCCGCCCTCGATGTAGGGGAAGCCGTGCTCGTCGAGCATGCGCGCGACGCGCAGCTTGTCGGCGAGCGAGAGCGTGATGTTCTCGCCCTGGGTGCCGTCACGCAGGGTCGTGTCGTAGAGGACCACGGGCGCGCCCACCGTGAAGCCGGCCATCAGGCGGATCCCGCGGCGGTGGCGGCAGACGCGGCTGCCAAGGCGCGCCCATCAGCCCCGAGCTCGGCGCTGATGCGCTCGATCACCCGGTCCGTGATCCCCCGACCGGCGACGGGAATCAGAGCCCGTCCCGATGCCCCGTGGCCGCTCGGCATGAGGTCGGGCGTCCGGAGGCCCTCCCCGATCGCCGCGTCGACTGCCCGCTCGACTGCCGTGGCTGCCGCGTCCTCGCCGAGCGAGAGCCGCAGCAGCATCGCGCCGGAGAGGATCGTTCCGATCGGGTTCGCCGAACCGGTGCCGACGAGCGTTGGCGCCGAGCCATGGATCGGCTCGTACAGGCCGAACGTTCCGTGGGCGGTCCGGCGATCCCCAAGGGACGCGCTCGGCAGCAGCCCCAGCGATCCGGCGAGGACGCTTGCCTCATCGGACAAGATGTCGCCGAAGAGGTTCTCGGTCACGAGGACGTCGAACGCTGCGGGCCCCTTCACGAGGAGCATCGCGCAGGAATCCACCAGCTGGTGCTCGACCGCGACGTCCGGGAAGTCGGCGCGCTCCTCGTCGACGACCTTGCGCCAGAGCCGCGAGCTGGCGAGGACGTTGGCCTTATCAACGCTGGTGACTTTCCTGCGGCGGCCTCGCGCGATCTCGAGGGCGAGGCGGACGACGCGCCGGATCTCGGCCTCGGTGTAGAGGAGCGTGTCGACGGCGATCCGACCATCGCCGGTCTCGCGTTCCTCCGACGGCCGCCCGAAGTAGAGGCCGGAGGTGAGCTCGCGGACGATCAGGAGGTTCACGCCGTCGAGCAGCTCGGGCCGCAAGGGCGACGACGCTGCAAGCGCCGGGTGGACGGTGACCGGCCGGAGATTCGCGAAGAGCTCGAAACTGCCACGAAGCGCGAACAGCGCCTGCTCCGGCCGGATCGACGCGCTTGGGTCGCTCCAGGCCGGCCCACCGACCGCGCCGAGAAGGATCGCGTCGGCATCGCGGCAGGTTTCGAGGTCCGCGGGCCGAATCGGGACGCCATAGGCCTCGATCGCGGCGCCGCCGACAAGCAGCTCGGTCCAGTCGATCGAGAAGCCGAAGGCGCGACCGGCCGCGGCCAGGACGTCGCGGGCCTGGCCCACGACCTCGGGCCCGATGCCGTCGCCGGGCAGGGCCGCGACCCGATAGCGCCGCTCGGAGCCCACCTCTGTGGTCACGGCAGCTCTTCGGCGGACCGGCGGCCGGCGAAGGCCGCGGAGGTCCCGCCAATCTCGGCGCCGTGGAGCTTGTTGACGGCCACGAGATACGCCTCGAGGGAGGCCTCGATGATGTTCGTCGATAACCCGTGGCCCGAGACGATCAGGGCGTCGGGTCCCTCGTCGGTCGATCGACGGCAGCGCACGAGCGCGCGCCCCTGGGCATCCTCGCCGCCCGAGACCGCCTTGATCTCGTAGGTCTCCAGCACCGGGTGCCAGCCCAGCACCGGCGCGACCGCCGCGTTGACGGCTTCGAAGAGCGCGTCGACCGGCCCGTTGCCGATCGCGGCCTGGGCCTGCTCCTCGTCTCCGATCGAGAGGGACACCATGCCCGTTGCCTTGCCGCCGTGTGATGACGTGACGTTCCAGCCCTGGAGCCGAACGGCCTGCGGGACCTCGGCGACCTGCTGCTCGACGAGGGCGATCAGGTCGTCGTCGGTGACGTCCTTCTTCGCGTCGGCGAGCTCGATTGCCTGCCGATAGATCGCGTCGAGATTCTCGCCCTCGATGTCGTAGCCGAGCTCGCGGAGCTTGCCGCCGAGGCCCTTCCGCCCGGACAGCTTGCCGATCGTCAGCGAGCTGCCGGTCAGCCCAACGGATTGCGGGGTCATGATCTCGTACGTCAGCGGATTCTTGATGACGCCGTCCTGATGGATGCCCGACTCGTGGGCGAATGCGTTGCCGCCGACGATCGCCTTGTTCGGCTGCACGGCGAAGCCGGTCAGGTAGCTCACCAGCCGCGAAGCCGCGGTCAGGTGCTCGGTCTGCACGCCGCTGACGAGCTCCGGGAACTGGGTCGGGCGGGTCCGAAGCGACATGACGACCTCCTCGAGGGAGGCGTTGCCGGCCCGCTCGCCGAGACCGTTGATCGTCACCTCGACCTGGCGCGCCCCGGCCTGAACCGCGGCCAGCGTGTTCGCGGTCGCGAGGCCGAGGTCGTTGTGGCAGTGGACGCTGACGGTCGCGTCCCGGCCGACGAGGGCCACCACGCGCCCGACGAGTGCCCCGAACTCGGCCGGGATCGCGTAGCCGACGGTGTCCGGGATGTTGACCGTGGACGCGCCGGCCTCGACGACCGCCTCATAAACCTGCAGCAGGAAGTCCGGATCCGTGCGCGAGGCGTCCTCGGCGCTGAACTCGATCTCCGCGTCGCGGCCGAGCTGCTCACGCCCATGCCGGACCCAGCGGACCGCCTCGGCGAGCGCTGTCTCGCGATCGATCCGGAGCTTGTGCTTCAGGTGGATGTCGCTCGTCGCGATGAAGACGTGGAGGTGCGGCCGCTCGGCGACCTTGATCGCCTCGATGGCGCGCTGGGGATCGCCGTCGCGGCAGCGCGCGAGCGCGGCGATTGCGATGCCACCCTTGATCTCGCGGGCGATCCGGTTGACCGCCTCGAAGTCGCCTGGCGAGGCGGCGGGAAAGCCCGCCTCGATGACGTCGACCTTGAGCCGCGCCAGCTGGCGGGCGACCTCGAGCTTCTCGGCGGCGGTGAGGCCGGCGCCCGGGGCCTGCTCGCCGTCCCGCAGCGTCGTGTCGAAGATCCGAACGCTGCCCGCCACGACCGGCATCAGGAGGGGCGCCCGGGTACGGAGCTGGTGGCCGATGCGGCACCGGCCGATGCGGTGCCGGCCGGAGCCCCGCCGGACGCCGCGCCCGTGACCGCGGCCTGGGCTTCGCCGGCGCGCACGACGACGGGGTTCAGGAACGGCATCTGGGCCCGCAGGTCCGCCCCGACCTGCTCGATCTGGTGATCGCGGTCCTGCTCGCGCAGCCTGCGGAACTCGGCGCCGCCGGACTCCTGCTCGGCGATCCAGCGGTTCGCGAAGGCGCCGCTCTGGATGTCCGTGAGGACGTCCTTCATCGTCGACTTCACGCCCTCGGCCACGCGCGGCCCGGAGACGTAGTCACCGTACTCGGCGGTATCGCTGACGCTGAAGCGCATGAAGTTCAGGCCGCCGCGGTACATGAGATCGACGATGAGCTTGAGCTCGTGCATCGTCTCGAAGTAGGCGAGCTCGGGCTGGTAGCCCGCCTCGACAAGCGTCTCGAACGCGGCCTTGATGAGCGCCGAAACGCCGCCGCAGAGCAGCGCCTGCTCACCGAACAGGTCGGTCTCGGTCTCTTCCTTGAACGTCGTCTCGAGCACGCCGGCTCGCGTGGCGCCGATTGCGCCCGCATAGGCGAGGACTCGCGCCCGAGCGGTGCCGCTGGGATCCTGGCCGACCGCGAACAATGCCGGCACTCCCCCGCCCTGCGTGTACACGCTCCGCAGGAGATGGCCGGGGCCCTTCGGCGCGACCATCCCGAGATCGACGCCCTCCGGCGGCTTGATCCGCTCGAACCGGATGTTGAAACCGTGGGCGAACATCAGGAGCTGGCCGGGCCGGAGATTCGGCTCGATCTCGGCGTCGTACAGGGCCTTCTGGGCCGTGTCGGGGACGAGGATCATGATCACGTCGGCTGCCTTGACTGCGTCCCCGACCGTCGCGACCTTCAACCCGGCCTCGTCGGCGAGCTGCCGGCTCTTCGAGCCCTCCTTGAGCCCGACGACGACGTCGACGCCCGAGTCGCGCAGGTTCTGGGCGTGGGCGTGGCCCTGGCTGCCATAGCCGACGACCGCCACGGTCTGGCCGGCGAGCGCCTGGGGGTCGACGTCGCGGTCGTAGTACATGCGAGCTGTCACGCGTGCTTCCTCACTTCTTCAGCGCCTCTTCGATGGATCCGGAGCCGCGGGCCATCACGACCGCGCCGGTCCGGACCAGCTCCTTGATCCCGAACATGCGGACGACGCCGACGAACGCATCGACGTCCGCCTCGGGCCCGCTCATCTCGACGATGACCGACTCGGGTCCGAGGTCCACGATCCGGCCGCGGCTGAGCTCGACGACCTTGATAACCTCGGCCCGGTTCGAGTCGGTCGCCCGGATCTTGACGAGCGCGAGCTCGTGCTCGACTGTCGGCTCGCTCGTGACGTCCTGGACCTTGAGCACGTCGATCAGCCGGTAGAGCTGCTTCGCGGCCTGCTCGACGGCGACGTCGTCACCCCGGAGGGTGATCGTCATCCGCGAGAGGCCCGACTGGTCGGTGCGGCTGACGGCCAGCGAATCGATGTTGAAGTTGCGGGCCCGCATGAGGCTCGCGACGCGGTTGAGGACGCCGGGCTTGTCGACGACGAGCGCGACGAGCCGGTGGAGGCGCGTCTCGCCGCTGCCGGGCAGGGCCCGTGGCGGCGGGGCTGTGTGGGCCGGTGCATGACCCGGGGCGGGACCCAATTCGGGCGCGGACGCGCCGGACCCGTTCGAGCTCTCGGCCGTCACGACTCCGCCCCGTCCCAGTGCTCGATGAGATCGGACAGGCCCTTGCCGGCCGGCATCATCGGGAAGATGTTCTGCTCGCCGGCGATCTCGAACCAGACGAGAGCCGGGCCGTCGACGCGCTGGGCGAAGCGGATCGCGTCGTCGACCTCGTCGGGCGTCGTGGCCTTCGTCGCCGGGACGCCATAGGCCTCGGCGAGCTTCAGGTAGTCGGGGCCCTGGAGGTGAGCCGAGTGGTAGTTCCCGGCGTAGATGATCTCCTGCCACTGCCGGATCATCCCGAGCTTCTTGTTGTCGAAGAGCGCGATCTTCACCGGGATGTTGTCCTGGACGAGGGTCATCAGCTCCTGCGAGGTCATCTGGAAGCCGCCGTCGCCGACGATGGCCCAGGTCTCACGGTCGGGGGCACCGAGCGCCGCACCCATCGCCGCTGGCACCGCGAAACCCATCGTGCCGAGCCCGCCGGAGCTCACGTGTGTGTTCGGGTGCCGGAAGCCCGCGTAGCGCGCGAGCCACATCTGGTTCTGGCCGACGTCGCCGACATAGATCCCCTCGTGGTCGGTCAGCTCGCCGATTCGCTCGACGACGTAATCCGCCGAGAGGAGCCCGTCACGCCACGCACCCGAGCCGTGCCACGAGCTCGCTTCGGAGTCGTGGCGCCACTGGGCGAGCTGGTCGAGGTACTCCGCGCGCGCCTCGCGCGGTACCGCTCCGACCATCGGCGTCAGGGCCTCGAGGACGTACTTTGCATCGCCGACGATCGGCACCTCGACCGCGACGTTCTTGCCGATCTCGGCCGGGTCGATGTCGACATGGACGATCCGGGCATACGGCGCGTACGTCCGGACGTTGCCGGTCACGCGGTCATCGAAGCGCATCCCGACGGCGAGGAGCAGGTCGGCCGACTGGATCGCCCGGTTCACGTGCTTCCAGCCGTGCATGCCCATGAAGCCGTAGGCGAGCGGGTGGCGCTCGTCGATCGCGCCGATGCCCAGCAGGGTCCACGCGACGGGGATGTTCCCCTTCTCGGCCAGCGCGAGGAGCTCCGCCTCGGCCTTCGCGTGGAGGACGCCGTGGCCCGCGAGGATCACGGGTCGCTTCGCGGCCTCGATCTCGGCCGCAGCCGCCTTGAGCTGGCGGAAGTGGCCGCGGAGGTTCGGCCGGAAGCCTGGCTGGCCGGCTCGGACCTCGGCGTCGTCGGGGTGCGGCGCGGTCGTCGCCTGCTGGAGGGCATCCTTCGTGATGTCGACGTGGACCGGTCCGGGGCGACCGGTCCGGGCGATGTGGAACGCCTCGGCGAGAACCCGCGGGAGGACGTTCGCGTCGCGCACGAGGTAGATGTGCTTCGTCATCGGCAGGGTGATGCCGTTGATGTCGATCTCCTGGAACGCGTCCTTGCCGATCAGGGCCGACGGCACGTTGCCGGTGATCGCGACGAGCGGGATCGAGTCCAGCTGGGCCGTGGCGATCCCCGTCACGAGGTTCGTCGCGCCGGGGCCGGACGTCCCGACGCACACCCCGACGCGGCCGGTCGCGCGGGCATACCCGTCGGCCGCGTGGGCGCCCCCCTGCTCGTGGCGGACGAGGATGTGCCGCAGCTCGGGGTAGTCGCCGAGGATGTCGTAGAGCGGCAGGATCACGCCGCCGGGATAGCTGAAGACGACGTCGACGCCCTGCCGGAGGATCGCCTCGCAGACGACATCGGCGCCAATCCGGGGGCGCGCGCCGCGCTCCGCTCGCTCGGTCCGGGTGGCGGTGCGCACGGCCGAGCTCGACGGGCCCTCGTGGAGCATTTCGCGCTGGGCGCGCTCGACAGCCTCGGCGTGAGCGGTTCCAGCCGCCGGCTCGTGGCTCCGCCGGACAGGCGCGGCAGCGGGCGCGGCGGCGGTCTCAGCGGTTTGCGGCTGCCCGCCCGGCTCGGGCGCGCCCCCCGGTGGTCTGGCCGAGGCCCCCTTCGTGATCGACATGTCCCGATCCTCCCTCACAAATGAAAAGACCCTCGCCTTCCGGCATGGGTCCCGTTGCTCTTCGGTGGTTCACGCCCTAGCGGCGCTCGTCCCTCCGTGTCCCTCCGTTCGCCCGCCGGCTGCCGGTAATGAGGAGCTCTACAAGGCTCTCAATGCCGACCAGGAGCGCGCGAATAAGGGAGAGGGGGGTGACCTCGATGGGATCGAGCGGAACCTGCACGCGGCGCCCGTCGCCGGTCACGGCGATGGCGATACGGCGGCGGTCGAGATCGGTCGAGCGAGTCACGATTCGCGCAGTCTAGGGGCAGTCACAGGTATTACGCAACGCCACCGATGGTCCGGGGTGGCTCCACGCGCATTTCAGGAGGCGGTTTCCGCCTGTGCTAGCCTCCCGTCCCCATGCCGCTCGACGCCCCGCAACGACCGCGCACGCTCGTCGACAAGATCTGGGACGACCACGTCGTCGCGGAGGATCTGGGCGCGCCCGCTGTGCTCGCCGTCGACCTGCATCTCGTCCACGAAGTCACGAGCCCGCAGGCGTTCACGGGCCTCCGCCGCCGAGGGCTCAAGGTCCGCCACCCGGAGCGGACGGTCGCAACCGCCGACCATTCCGTCCCGACCACGCCCCGTAACCTGCCGATCCTCGACGAGCTTGCGGCAGCCCAGGTCGCCCAGCTCGAGACGAACTGCCGGGAGTTCGGCATCCCGCTCCACGGCGTCGGGTCGCCATCCCAGGGCATCGTCCACGTGATCGGGCCGCAGCTCGGGCTCACGCAGCCCGGCATGACGATCGTCTGCGGCGACTCCCACACGAGCACCCATGGCGCGTTCGGGGCGCTCGCCTTTGGGATCGGGACGTCCGAGGTCGAGATGGTCCTCGCGACCCAGTGCCTCCTCCAGCGCCGCCCGAAGACCTTCGAGGTTCGGGTCGACGGACGCCTCGCGCCCGGGGTGACCGCCAAGGACGTGATCCTCGCGCTCCTCGCCCAGATCGGGATCGCCGGCGGCACGGGCCACGTCTTCGAGTACCGCGGTGAGGCGATCGATGCGCTGTCGATGGAGCAGCGCATGACGATCTGCAACATGAGCATCGAGGGCGGGGCGCGGGCCGGCCTGATCGCGCCCGACGACACGACCTTCGAGTACCTCGGCGGTCGCGAGCACGCACCCAAAGGCCCCGCCTGGGACGAAGCCGTCGCTCGCTGGCGCGCGCTGCCCACCGATGTCGGCGCGACGTTCGACCGCTCGATCATCCTGGACGCGTCGGCCCTCGAGCCGATGGTCACCTACGGGACGAACCCGGGGATGGGCCTCCCGATCAGCGCCGCCGTTCCGGACCCGGCGGCCCAAGTGGATCCCGCCCACCGGCGAGCCCTCGAGCACGCACTCGCCTACATGGACCTTCGGCCGGGCCAGACGATCCTCGGCCAGAAGGTCGACGTCGTGTTCATCGGCAGCTGCACCAACGGCCGGATCAGCGACCTCCGCCTTGCCGCCGCCGCGATGGACGGTCGGAAGGTCGCGGCGGGCGTGCGGATGCTGGTCGTGCCGGGCTCCGACGAGGTCAAGCGCGAGGCGGAGGCCGAGGGCCTCGACGACATCTTCCGGGCCGCCGGCGCCGACTGGCGCGAGGCCGGCTGCTCGATGTGCATCGCCATGAACGGCGATCAGCTGTCGCCGGGTCAGTACGCGGTGAGCACCTCCAACCGTAACTTCGAGGGCCGTCAGGGCAAGGGCGGGCGCACGTTCCTCGCGTCACCGCTTACCGCAGCGGCATCCGCGATCGCGGGCGCCGTCGCCGATCCCCGCACGCTCGCCGGGATCGACACGTTCGCGGCCATCGGCGGCCGCTGAGCCGCCCGCGAGCCGGACGGACACGAGCCATGCCAGAGCCCTTCGAGAGCTTCACGAGCCGGGTCATTCCGCTGCCCGCCGAGAACGTCGACACGGACCAGATCGTGCCGGCGCGGTACCTCAAGGCAACGGACAAGCTCGGCCTCGGGGAAGCCCTGTTCCACGATTGGCGGTTCACTGAAAGCGGGGAGCCACGCGAGCCGCGATTCGTCCTGGACCGGCCCGAGATGGCCGGCCGCCAGATCCTCCTGGCCGGTGACAACTTCGGCTGCGGCTCATCGCGTGAGCACGCGCCGTGGGCGCTCGTCGCGTGGGGCGTCCGGGCCGTGATCACCACGAGCTGCGCCGACATCTTCCGGAACAACGCGCTCAAGAACGGGCTGCTGCCGATCATCGTCGACCCCGAGCGGCACGCTCAGCTCTTCGAGCTCGCCGCCGCGAATTCCGCCGTCGAGATCTCGGTGGACCTCGAGTCGCAGCTCGTCCATCTGCCAGGCGACGAGGATCTCGAGTTCGACGTCGATCCGTTCTCGAAGCTCATGCTCCTGCGCGGAACCGACGAGCTCGGCTACCTGCTCGATCAGGAGCCGGCCATCGCGGCCTGGGAGGGGAGCCACGAGCCTCGGGTCGACACCAGAGGCGCGACGGTCGCCTGAGGAACTGACGGCCGAATCCGGCGGCCGGAGACCCAAGCCTATGTCACCCTGCGGGCGATGAACACGGTCGATCTCATTGCCCTGGTCCTGCTCGTCGCGGCGGTGGTCCTGGGCGCCCGATCCGGCGCCCTGCCCCAGCTCGCCGGGCTCGGCGGAGCGGCCGCGGGAGCAATCATCGGGTTCCTCGTCCTGCCGATCGCAGCCCCTGCGCTCGAGGGCTTGCCACCCACCTTCCGGGCCATCGTCGTGCTGTCCGTGCTGCTCGGGCTCGTTGGGCTCGGGGAGGGGCTCGGCGCCGCGGCCGGACGAGCCGCCTCGCATGCCCTGGGAAGCGGCCTCCTCGGCGCAATTGATCGCGTGGCCGGCGCGATCGTCGGAGCAGGCCAGGCGATCCTCATCGTCTGGCTTGCCGGCGGCGTCCTCGCCACCGGACCGTTCCCCAACCTCAGCGAGCAGGCTCAGACCTCGACCGCCGTCCGAATCGTCGACCGCTACCTGCCGCCGCCGACCGATCTCGTCCTCGAGCTCGGGCATCTCCTCGACAACACCGGTCTGCCGGACGTCTTCATCGGCCTCGAGCAGCTCCCGGCGCCGGATATCGCCCTCCCTTCGGACGCCCTCGCGCGCCAGATCGGCTCGCGGGCCGCCGGGTCCGTCCTCCGCGTCGTCGCGGATGGCTGCAATGTCCGCTCGAGCGGCACCTCGTTCGTCGTCGCGGGCGGTTACCTGGTCACGAACGCGCACGTGGTCGCCGGCGCGACGAGCATCGTCGTCCAGAACTCGCAGGCGTCCTTCGACGCCTCGCCGGTCCTCGTCGACCTGGAGCTCGACGTGGCCCTGTTGCATGTCTCGGGCCTCGACGCCCGCCCGCTGACCTTCACGGCCTCCGAGCCCGCCCGCGGTGCGATCGCGGCCACGTTCGGCTATCCCGCCGGCGGGAATGCTGCGGTGGAGCCGGCGCGGGTGTCGTCGGCCTACTTCGCGACGGGCCTGGATGTCGAGGGACGGGCTCGCGTGACTCGCCGGATCATCGAGCTCCGGGCCCACGTGCAGCCGGGCGACAGCGGCGGCCCACTGCTTCTCGAGGACGGCACCGTCGGCGGCGTGGTGTTCGCCGAGTCGCGCGTCGATCCAACCGTCGGCTATGCCCTCTCGCCAATGGAGGTGAGCGACCGGATCGCGCCGGCGCTCTCGAAGACCGCAGCCGTCGCCACGGGTCCCTGCATCCACTAGACGGCTACCATCCCTGACATGCCCGACGGCTCCGAATCGGCGACCACCGATCTCGTAAACCTCGCAGACGACTTCTGGGACGGATTCCTCCGCGCGAAGCCGGCCTTCGCGACCGTCATCGGCGACCGGCGCTTCGACGATCGTCTCGAGGACCGCTCGCCGCAAGCGATGCAGTCGGAGCTTCGGCGCCTGGATTCCGTCGGCGCGGCGGCGACCGCGATCGACCCCGACCGGCTCGGCGCCACCGAGCGGATCACCCGCCAGATGCTCATCGACGAAGCCACCGGCCAGGCCACTGCGCTCCGGACCGGCCTCCACGAGTGGACCGTCGA
>JBBQTO010000009.1:0-31751 GCA_038234575.1 Candidatus Limnocylindrales bacterium | reverse complement strand
CGTGAGACCCTCATCGTCGACGTCGGCGGTGGCAGCAGCGAGCTCCTGCTCGTCGGCCCGACGGGCGACCCGACTGCCGCCGGCCTGCCGCTTGGCGCCGCGCGCCTGAGCCGCCAGTTCGTGCTGGGCGACCCGCCCGATGCGGCCGAGATCGTGGCGTTGCTCGAGGAATGCCGGCGGGCGCTGGAGCTCGCGCCAGGCGGGACGCCCGCCGAGATCGTCGCCGTCGGTGGTACTGCCTCGAACCTGCTCCGGATCGGACCGGCCCTGCCGGGGCCGCTGCTCACGCGAAAGCGCATCGAGCAGGCGCTCACGATCCTCGCCGAGGCGCCGGCCGATCTGATCTCCAGCTGGTACAACGTCCGCCCGTCTCGAGCTCGGGTCCTTCCGGCCGGCGCGGCAATCCTCCTCGCCGTTGCGGAGCGCTACGGCGCCGACGCCATCCGGGTCTCTCATGCCGGGCTCCGGGAGGGGCTCGTGCTGGCGGCGACACACGCTGGCCCGACGTGGCACCGCGAGCTCGCCTGGCTCGCGCACGGCTGGTCGCGCTGATGCGTTCGCGCGCCGGGGCTGGAGATCCGCTGGGCTAGAGCTCGGCGAGGACCCTGCCGAGCCGTTTCCGGAACGCGAGCGAGGAGACTGCTGCCCACGGTGGGCCGACGGAGCCGATGAGCTCGACGACCAGGCCCTCCCGTTCCGCGAGGTACGCCGCGACCGCGGCCGCCTGCGACGGGGTAAGCGAGTCGCCGCTCGCTTCGAGGAACTCGCGCGTCATCGCCGCGGCGACGTCGGCGTCATTCAGCTTGCCAAGGTGGTCCTGCAGCGCGGTGACGTCCGCGATTGCCGCTGCCGCGTCGGATGGGAGGGCTTCACGCACGAACTCGATGGCGTAGCGCAGGCGCTTGGCCTCGATCCGGAGTCGATGGAGCGTCGCGGGCGGCGCGCCCTCGATGACGCGCTCGAACGCCCGAACACGCTCGTACGCCGCAAGGATCTGCGAACCGGCGCGTTCCCGGACCGTCGTCGGCCCGATTCCCGGCGTGGGCGTGACGCCCGCCGCGTCGGTCTCGACGAACTTGATGAAGCTCGTCAGCCAGCGACGATGGCGGGCCGAGTCGAGCTCGCGGACCAGGCCCGCGCGGGCCGCCTCTCGCTTCGCCCGCCAGGCGACCTCGAGCGGGCCGAGGTCCTCGCGCGGGGGAGTCGTGAGCCGTTCGAGCTGGACGTCAAGGTCCCTGGTCGCCCCGAGCTTCGAGGCGACGACGCCGAGATCGTCGCGAAGCCGCCGGACCTTCGCGCCACGGAACGCGTCACCGAAGACGCGCCAGGCAGCGCGCAGCCGCCTCGTCGCGACGCGCATCTTGTGCAGCTCTTCGGGGTCGATCCCGGCTCGGACGCCGGGCTCCCGGGCGAGCACGCGTGCGAGGTGGAACCGGAGGACCTTGCGACCGGCCACGCTCATCGGATCGTCGGCCGTCACGCCGGGCGTCGGGCCGGTGTCGAGCCGCGGTTGCGAGCGCTCAATCCGTAGGCGCTGCGCCGCCGCCTCGGCCCGCGCCAGCTTCGAGGTCGTGGCCTCGGCGAGGAAGGCCCGTTGCTGGAGGTCAGCAGCGAGCAGGTCGAGCGCCGCGGCATCGCCGGATCGCAGCTCAACCTCCAGGACGTTCGACCGATCCGCGACGCGACCATCCGCCCGGGTCACGACCCGGTCGAGGCTCACCTCCACCGCGACCTGGTCGCTCGCGAAATCGCGCTGTCGGCGGCGCTGATCGAGCGTGACAAGCGGACCCAGCGGCTCCTCCCCGACGATCTCGACGAGGCGGTCTCGAGCCATGGACGGAGGCCACGCGGCGGGAGGGAGAGTCGGGTCGGCGAGGCCTTCGAGCTCAGCTCGACGATGCGCCGCCCCGGTACCGCGTCTGGCGAGGCCCTTCAGCGTGATGGAGGTGGTCCCGTCGATCCGGCGGAAGCGCGCCACCCAGCGAGCTGCCCGGACGCGGCCGGTCGGGGTATCGACGTAGGTGTCCTCCATGAGGACGACTCGCGAGGGACCGACAGCCCGCAGGCCGCCGAGCTCGTCGGCCTCGACGAGACGCCTCGCCGGCGCCGTTCGCAGGACGTCGAACTTGAGCTCGATCTCCTCGGGATCGCCGCCGCGGACCTCCTCGGTCACGCCCAGGGCTCAAGCGAACCGGCAACGGCGTGCGGCCGCCGTGGGCTCGCCGCCGCGATGCGCTCGAGGGTCCGCTCGCGGAGGAGTCGATGCGTGTCGAGGGTGCCGGAAACGCCGTTGACCGCGTCGATCCGCCGCCACGCGCCGTCGGAGCCGAGCGTCCAGGCTCGGCGGTCGTCCTCGAGCATCGTCTCGAGGATGACGTCGAGCTCAGCCTGGGCATCCGGATCGTCGATCGGGACGAACGCCTCGACTCGTCGATCCAGGTTGCGGTCCATGAGGTCGGCCGAGCCGATGTACCACTCGGGGCTGCCCGCGTTCTCGAAGCGCCAGATCCGGGAGTGCTCCAGGAATTCGCCAATGACCGATCGCACGTGAATGCGATCGGACAACCCGGGGACATCCGGGATCAGCGTGCAGGCGCCTCGGATGATCAGCTCGATGTCGACCCCTGCCGCCGATGCCCGGTAGAGCGCCTCGACGCAGGCGCGATCGACGAGCGCGTTCATCTTCAGGACGATCCGCGCCGGCCCGCCCGCGGTCGCGTGCTCGATCTCGCGGTCGACGAGCTCCAGGAACCGGGTTCGAAGCGTCATCGGGGCGACGAGCAGCCGTCGGAACGTCCGCTGCCGCGACAGCCCGGTAAGGATGTTGAAGAGGTCGCTCACGTCCTGGCCGATCTCGGGCCGGCAGGTCAGCAGGCCGAGGTCGGTGTACAGCCGGGCCGTCCTCGGGTTGTAGTTTCCGGTTCCGATGTGCACATAGCGCCTGAGGATCGAGCCTTCGCGGCGGACCACGAGGAGCGTCTTGGAATGGGTCTTGAGCCCAACGAGCCCGTAGACGACGTGGGCGCCCGCCCGCTCGAGCTTGCGGGCCCAGGCGATGTTCGCCTGCTCGTCGAAGCGGGCCTTGATCTCGACGACGACGACGATCTGCTTGCCCAGCTCGGCCGCCCGGATGAGGTCGGCGACGATCGAGGACTCGCCCGACGTCCGGTAGAGCGTGAGCTTGATTGTCAGGACGTCGGGATCGTCGGCCGCCTGGGCGACGAACCGCCCGACGCTCGCCGAGAAGCTCTCGTATGGGTGGTGGACCAGGACGTCGCCGGCCCGAGCGACGGCGAAGAGGTCCGCCGGCTCGTCGTCGTCCGGCGGCAGCAGCCGGATCGGGGTGACGGGTGACCAGGGCGAGGTCTTGAGATCCGGGCGATCCAGGTCGGCGAGCTGCACGAGACCGGTGAGATCGAGCATGCCCCGGACCTCGTAGGTCTCGGCCTCGCTGAGCCCGATTCCGCGCAACAGGAGCTTGCGCGTCTGCTCCGGCATCGACCGCTCGACCTCGAGGCGGACCGCCTCACCGAAGCGGCGCCGCCGGAGCTCCTCCTCGATCGCGAGGAGGAGGTCGTCCGCCTCATCCTCCTCGAGCTCGAAGTCCGCGTTGCGGGTGACCCGAAACAGGTGATGCTCGAAGATCTCCATCCCAGAGAACAGCAGGTCCAGGTTCGCCTCGATCACCTGGTCGAGGAGGACGAATCGATGCTGACTCGGGGCCTGGCCATCCTTACGATCCAGTTCGAGCAGGCGAGGCAGGACCTGGGGGACCTTGACCCGGGCGAACCGCCGCTCGCCGGTCTCGGGATCGCGGACGCCGACGGCGATCGAGAGGGTCAGCGTCGAGATGTAGGGGAACGGGTGGCCGGGATCCACCGCAAGCGGCGTGAGGACCGGGTAGATCTCGTCGAGGAAGCGCTGTCGCAGCGCCGCGTGGTCCTCGGGGATTGAGCCGTAGCCGAGGACCTCGATGCCCTCGCTCGAGAGCGCCTTCTTGAGGTCCTTGAAGATCACCGATTCGGCGGCGACGAGCTCGAGAATCCGCTCTCGAGCCGCAGCCAGCTGGACCTCCGGCGTCGCCTCGTCGGCGAAGCTCGTGACCCGGCCGGCCCGAACCTGCTCTCGCAGCCCCGAGATTCGGACCTGGAAGAACTCGTCCAGGTTGGAGGCGAAGATCGACAGGAAGCGGACGCGCTCCAGGAGGGGATTCCGATCGTCTCGCGCTTCGTCGAGGACGCGCGCGTTGAACTCGATCCAGGAGAGCTCGCGGTTCAGCTGCCGATTGCGTGGCCCCTTTCGGGGGCGGGGGCGCGGCGGCGCGCCGTCGGCCGATCGAGCGGCAGTTGCGCTATCTCGGGCTCGGCGAGCTGGGAGTGCGGTCATCGCCATCCATGCTTCGGGTGAAGGCAGCGCGGGAGTCTACCAAACGCGTGTAAACGACATTCTCAGGATTCGGCGACATAACGACGCTCGCCGGTGTGGGGATCGACGAGGACGCGCATCTGGTGGCCGGTCGTGGGATCGACGAAAACCTCGCTCGTCGGCCGGAAGCGCGGTTCGATCGGCTCGCCGGGTCGCTCGCCGCCGCCCGGGCCTGGGAGCGCGTGCGAGCGCTCGGCCGCCGCGGACCGATACCGCTGCCGCTCGGCCGCCACGACGACGACGAGGAACGCCCCAGTCGCGACCCATTCGAGCCCGACGAGCCGGGCATCGGAAAACGTCGTGATGGCCACGAGTCCGAGCAACATCAGGACGATCCCGGCGGCGACGATCAGGCCGCGGACAATGGCGCCCATCGACGGCTACTCGATCGCCTGCGCCGCGTTCGGATCGGCCTCGACGACCACGGCCGTCCCATACGCGACGATCTCGGACATCGTGTTCGCGATCTCGCTGCTATCGAAGCGCATCGAGATGACCGCGTTGGCGCCCATCAGCGTCGAGTTCTTGACGAGGCGGTCGAGCGCCTGCCGCCGAGTGTCCTCGAGCAGCTCGGTGTACTCGTGGATCTCGCCACCGCCGAGCGAGCGGAGGCCCGCGAGCAGGTTGCCTGAGAATCCGCGGCTCCGGACGACGAGGCCGAAGGTCATGCCCTTGGTTTCGACGATCCGGTGACCGGCGATGAACGGCGCGGTGGAGACGATCACGCGAAGTCCTCCCTATGCGCTGGCGGTGACCCGGACGCGCCGGCCTGTGCAATCGGCACACGGGCAGCGATCGCGGAGCATCGTGAACGGGTAGTAGCCCGTGTGGTGGCCGTCGGCCCATTCCGGGGCAAGCGCGTACGACCCGATCAGGTGCAGGTCGACGAGCCGGGTCTGGTCCGCGGTGAGGCTAGGCCCGCTGTCGAGCCAGCCCGGCAAGCCCATCTCGCCCCGGCAGAACGCGCACGGGCACAGCCACCGCAGGCCGATCGCGTCGTAGGTCGAGTGATGGCCGTCCTGCCACTCGATCGCGAGCGTGCCGGCGCCGCGGTCAAGGTGGATTCGCGCGGGCACCGTCGCGCCGCCGGTCGTGGTAGTGTCGGGCGGTTCGGTCACACCGAGATTGTGCGCCATCGCTCGCCGGCGCCCTCCGCGGGGCGCCGCCCTGGCCATGACCATCGGTTGACGGACGCTCGCGCAACCGTGGCCGTATCCTCGCCGGGATGTCCCTGGTGATCGACGGTCTCGTCAAGCGATTCGGCGCCATCGTGGCGCTCGACGGGCTGGAGCTCTCGGTGCCGCACGGTCACGTGTTCGGCTTCCTGGGCTCCAACGGCGCGGGCAAGACGACGACGATGCGGATCGCGCTCGGGGTCCTCCGCCCCGACGCCGGCTCGATCACCTGGAATGGCGTCGACCATCGTTCGCTGCCGAGGCCCACGTGGGGCTACCTGCCCGAGGAGCGCGGCCTCTACCCGAAGATGACTGTCCTCCAGCAGCTCGTCTTTTTCGCCGGCCTCCAGGGCGTCCCGCGCGATATCGCGACGCGGGAGGCTCGAGCCTGGCTGTTGCGATTTCACGTGCCGGACTTTGCCGACCGCCGCGCGGAAGAGCTCTCCAAGGGCAACCAGCAGAAGGTCCAGTTCCTCGCCGCGGTGCTCCACGATCCGCAGGTCATGCTGATGGACGAGCCATTCACGGGGCTCGATCCGGTGAACATCGTCCTCCTGCGCGAGGCGATCCTGGACCTGCGAGATCGCGGCAAGACGATCGTCCTCTCCACCCACCAGATGGAGACCGTGGAGGCGATGTGCGAATCGGTCGCGATCGTGGATCACGGACGGACCGTCGTCGCCGGCAGCCTGCGGGACGTCAAGCGCTCGACCGGTCGACGGATGGTCGTGATCTCGGTCACCGGCGACCATCGCCTGACCTGGCTGGCCGGCGTCCCCGGCGCCCGGCTCCTTCGGCCCGGAATCGAGCGGTCGGAGATCGAGCTCGAGGCCGGCGTCGAGCCCGATGCCGTGCTGCAGGCGGCGCTCGCATCCGGCGCGACAGTGACGCATTACGAGATCGCGGACCCCTCCCTCGAGCAGGTCTTCATCGAGCACGTCGGCCACCCGGCCGACGATGGCACAGCACCGCGTGCGAGTGGCGGCACCCCGGTCGCGCGTGAGGCGACCTCGCCGCTCGCGAGTGACCCGCCACTCGTCGAGGACGAGGTCGCATGACCCCCGAAGGCCGCGACGAGCGGCTGCTGCCGAACGCGCGCCTGGTAGCAGATCGCGAGTTTCGCGAGCGCGTCCGCAGCCGGCTCTTCGTCGTGTCGACGTTCCTCCTGGCAACCCTAGCCGTGGTCGTCGCCCTGACGCCCGTGCTCATCAAGGTCGCCGACCGGGGCACGACGACGACGATCGCGGTCGTCGCCAGCGACGACAAGCTGGCCGCCAACGCGGTCTCGATCATGGCCGGCGTGCTCAACGCGTCATCGGGCGACTCGACCAAAGCCCTTGCCTATGCCTTCATCCGCGCCGGATCGCCCGCCACCATCGTCCAGGCCGTCTCGGACGGCGAGTACGACGGTGCCCTCGTCGCGTCTCGCGAAGCGACCGGCCGGATCGCGTTCCGGTTCATCACGGGCGAGGGGATCGGGGCCGACCGGGCGCAGCTCGTGGGCGTCGGCGCGCTCGCGGTGGCGATCCTCGACTGGAACGCCGCGAACGGCGCGACCAACGCGACCCCGTTCCTCGTCCCGAGCATGGACGTCGTTTCCGCCGCCGGGCCCACTGCCGGCGGCCAGCCGCTCGCCGCCAGTGATCTCGCCGCGCGCCGGATCGTCGGGGTCGTTTTCGTGGTCCTGATCTTCATCACGCTCGTGATCTACGGGATGTGGGTCGCGGCGGGCGTGGTCGCCGAGAAGTCGAGCCGGGTCATGGAGATGCTCATCAGCGCGGCATCGCCGAAGCAGCTCGTCGTTGGCAAAGTCGTCGGGATCGGCCTGGCCGGCCTCGTCCAGTACGTCGCGATCCTGATTCCCGCGCTCGCGACACTCTTTCTCGAGGACCGGATCTCGACAGCGCTGCTTGGCGCGACATCATCGCCCGGGGTCTCACTATCCGCGCTGAGCCCGGGCCTGCTCGCCGCCTATGGCGGCTTCTGGATCCTCGGCTTCGTGCTGTATTCCCTAATCTATGCCGCGGCCGGATCGCTCGTCAGCCGCGCGGAAGATCTCCAGGTCCTCGCGCTGCCGCTGAGCCTCGTGGCGATCGTTGGCTACCTCCTGGCGGTGCTCGCACTCTCAGGTGGGCTCACGCCGCTCATGCGGGTCGCATCGTTCGTGCCGTTCTGGAGCCCCTTCGTGATGCTCACGCGCCTGACGGTGGGCCGCGCCGAGCCGTGGGAGGTTGCGCTGTCGTTCACGCTCCTCATCGTCGGCATCGTGGTGGTCGGCGTCCTCGCCGTTCGGGTCTACTCGGCCGGCGTCCTGCTGTACGGCCAGCGGCCGGGCATCCGGGCCATCGCCAGCGCCATATTCCGGCCCGCCGCGTAGAAGCTCGGGTCGCCCCGGACCCTGCAGCGGCCTCGCGGACCCTCAGCCGTTCCCGCTGCGTTGGTCGTCGAGGTCGAGCGGCAGCCGCCGGATCAGCGCAAGGACCGGAGCGGAGCGCCCGCCCGGACCGGATTCGCCAGGCTCTCCGACGGCGCCGCCAGGCGCCGATAGCGAGTCGGCCGGCTCCGTGAGACGCCGCTTCCGGGTTCCGGTTGGTCGAACGTCCACGGAGCGCCAGAGTCGGCTGCGCACCCCGGGCAGGTAGGGCCCGGCGCGTTGGCGGGCGCGGATCCCCGCCAGGCCCTGGGTGCTCACGGCCGCGAAGAGCGCCCGACCTTCCTCCGCAATCGCCGGCACCGCCACGACCTCGTCGCCCGGGCGGAGCACGCGCCGGAGTGCTTCACGTCGCTTCTCGAGCGGCACGCTCAGGAGGGAGCGGCCGTCGAGGTGCAGGAGGTCAAACGCCAGGTACGCAAGTGCCCGGCCCGGTTCGCCGCGGATGCGACGGTCGAGCTCGTCGTGGTCCACGCGGCCGCTCGGATCGACCACGACGATCTCGCCATCAAGCACGGCCGAGCGTGCAGCGACGCGCATTGCGAGGCCGGCGAGATCCGGCGGGACGGGCTCGATCGGCCGGCCGTCCTCGCCGACGAAGCTCACATCCCCGCCGCCGGCCTGCTCCGCTGGGCCGATCAGGGCCAGTGCGCGCAGGCCGCCCCAGACCGGCTCGAACAGGTGATCCTGCGAGTCGAACGGCTCGGGCAGTGGGCGCGCGAGCATCGGCCGGAGCGTCGACGGCAGGTTCGGCAGCGCCGGCTCCAACCGCAGCGAGAGCTGGTCCGTCATCGCCGCGCGATGGTAGTCGCTAGACTCCGGGTCGTCGCCAATCGTGGCATCGATTTCCGTCCCGCGCCCACATCTCCGAGCGCGCGACCGGACCCATAGACCAGCCGGAAGGATCGACGCTTGGCTGCCACTCCGACCCGCGCTCCACGCCCCGAAGATCTGTACCGGCTCCGAATCCCGACGGACCCGCGCCTGGCGCCAGATGGCTTGGCGGTCACGTTCACCGTTCAGCGCGTCGGTCCCGCGTTCGACCGCTACGCCACCTCCGTTTGGATCGCGCGCACGAGCGGCGTCGATCCCCCGCGGCAGCTCACGCTCGGGGCCCGTCGCGATGGCCATGCCCGCTGGTCGCCGGATGGGAGATCGATCGCGTTTCTGTCCGATCGCCGCGCCGCGGTCGAGGAAGAGCCCGGCGTCCCGAAGGACCGCGAGGACGGGACCCAGATCCATCTCCTGCCGGCGTCGGGCCCCGGCGAGGCGCGACGGCTGACCGACCTGCCGCGCGGCGTCGACGACTTCAGCTGGTCGCCGGACGGCCGGCGGCTCGCGGTGCTCTCCGCCTCTCGGGCGACGAATCGGGAGGCCGACAACCGAGCTCGTCGCCGACTGGCTGAGGCGAAGCCGGGTGAGCCGCCCGCGAGCGATTACCGGTTCTACGACCGCCTCCGGTACCAGGAGAACGGAGCGGGGTTCACCGCCAATCGAAAGCCGCAGCTGTGGCTCGTGGATGCCGAGACCGGCGAAGCGCGCCGCCTCACGAGCTTTCCCGACGGTGTCGACTCGGTCGCGTGGTCGCCTGACGGCCGGCGGATTGCCGTCTCGACCGCCCCGACGCGGGGCGCGGATCTCGCGACGCGGTCGCGGATCGTGACCGTGGACGTCGAGAGTGGCGAGACCTTGACGATTGCGCAGCGGCCCGACGGTGTCTACTTCGCCCCGGCTTGGCTGCCGGACGGCAATTCCATCGCGGTTATCGGCGGGCAGGTCCCAACCGCGTTCTATCGCCTCGACATTCACGTGTTCCCGGCGGACGGCTCCGGCGTCGGACGCGGGCGTGACCTGTCGTCGCGGCATGACGTGATGGCGGCCTCGACGATGAACAGCGACCTCACGATCGGCGAGAGCGCCCGGCTGATCCCGACGGCGGACGGCCGGTCGCTGCTGTTCGGGGCCCCGCATCGCGGCGCGATGGACCTCTGGCGGATCGGCGTCGAGGACGGCGATCTCGAGCGGCTCACCGACGAGCAGCACTACCTCTCGAGCTTCGACGCGGTCGCGCTCCCGGACGGCGGGATTCGCGTCGCGGCGATCCGCTCGACCGCGATCGAGCTGCCGGACGTGCACGTCGGCGATCTCGGCGGGACGACGTCGACGCGCCGGCCGCTCCGCCTGCGACGCCTCACCGACCTGAATCGAAGCGTGCTCGACGAGGTCGAGCTCCGAGCCCCGATCGAGAAATGGGTCGAGGTCGATGGCTGGCAGGTCCAGGCCTGGCTCATCCCCGCCGGCGACGGCAGGTCGCCGGGCATCCTCGAGATCCACGGTGGTCCGCATACGCTGTACGGCTGGAGCCCGTTCTGGGAGTTCCAGCTGCTCGCCGGCTCGGGGATCTCGGTCCTCTACACGAACCCTCGGGGCTCGGAGGGCTACGGGCTCGCGTTCAACGAGGCCAACCGCGGCGACTGGGGCGATGGGCCGATGCGCGATGTCATCGCCTGCGTCGATGCGTTCGTTGCCGATGGGTTGCTCGACCCGGACCGGCTCGGCGTCACCGGCGGCTCGTACGGCGGCTATCTCACGAGCTGGATCGTGGGCCACGACGACCGCTTCAAGGCGGCAATCACGTGTCGCTCGGTCAACGACATGCCGATGCTGTTCCTGACCGGCGACATCGGCGGTACTGACTGGTCCGAGTACGAGTTCGGTGCGTATCCGGCCGAGAATCCGGAGCTGTTCCGGTACCTCTCGCCGATCACGTACGCCGACCGGATCCGCACGCCGCTGCTCATCCAGCACTCGGAGCGGGACCTGCGGACGACGATCGGCCAGGCCGAGGCGATGTTCTCGGTCCTCCGCCGGCTCCGACGCCCGGTCCGCCTGATGCGCGTCCCCGACGAGAACCACGAGCTGACACGCTCCGGGACGCCCTGGCGGCGGGTCGAGAACCTGGTCCAGGTCGAAGCGTGGTTCCGCCACTTCATCATCGCCCGAAAGCGCGGCCTGCCCCCGATCCCGAAGACGCGTCACGGCATCTGAACGACCCGGCATGTGAGGCACCCGCGGCCGGCGCGGTATCCTCACCGTCCCATGGCCGTCGAGCGACCCGACACCCTCTCCCGCGAGCGCGCGGGCGAGCTCGTCCGAGCCTGGGCGGGCGGACGCCCGGGGGCGCTCGGGACGGTCCTTGGCCGAGTCACCGCCGTCGACCAGGTCGGCGTCCAGGAGCGCGTGGCGAGCCTCCAGCGCCGGTCGATCAAGAAGGCGTCGAAGGTCTGGGCCCTGGACCTCGCGATCCGGATGATGGATCTCACGACCCTCGAAGGCCGCGACACGCCCGGCAAGATCCGGGCGCTGTGCGCCAAGGCCATCCATCCCCAGCCCGGCGACCCGACCATCCCGCCCGTGGCGGCGGTCTGCTGTTACCCGGCCCTCGTCGCCGACGCGAAGGACGCGCTGCAGGGATCGGGCGTCAAGGTCGCCAGCGTCGCGACGGCGTTCCCGTCAGGCCAGTCGTTCCGGTCGATCAAGATCGCCGAGGTTCGCGAGGCGATCGAGGCCGGCGCCGACGAGATCGACATGGTCATCGACCGGGCGGCCTTCCTCTCGGGCGACTACGGCGCCGTATTCGACGAAGTCGTCGACGTCAAGGAGGCCTGCGGCGAGACGCATCTCAAGGTGATCCTCGAGACCGGCGAGCTCGAAACGTTCGACAATGTCCGGCGGGCGAGCATTCTCGCGATGGCGGCCGGCGCGGATTTCATCAAGACTTCGACGGGCAAGGTGACACCGGCCGCGACGCTGCCGGTCACACTCGTCATGCTCGAGGCGATCCGCGACTTCGAGAAGGCGACCGGGCGCGCGGTCGGGATGAAGCCGGCGGGCGGGATCCGGACCGCCAAGGAAGCGATCCAGTACCTCGTGGTCCTGTACGAGACCCTCGGGCCGCGCTGGATGACCCCCGAGCGGTTCCGCTTCGGCGCGTCGAGCCTCCTCAACGACGTCCTGATGCAGATCGAGAAGGAGCGGACTGGCGCCTACCAGGGCCCCGACCATTTCACGCTGGATTAGACGCCGCTGCGAGGGCCAGGCGTCGGGCCTCTAATCGACCGCGCCGAACACGAGGGCCGCATTCAACCCGCCGAACCCGAACGACGTCGAGAGCACGCGGCGGTAGGTTCCCGGACGGCCCTCCGAGAGGACGAGCGGCACTTGTTCGGCCACCTCCGGATCCAGATTCGCGAGATTGACCGTCGCGGGCGCCCAGCCGTCCCGGATCACGAGCGCGCAGATCGCAGCTTCGATCGCCCCGGATGCGCCCAGCGGATGCCCATAGAGCGCCTTGGTGCCGCTCATTGGGACGATCGATGCCCTGTCTCCCAGCGCGAGGCGGATCGCCCGAGCTTCGGCGACATCGCCAATCGGCGTGGATGAGGCATGGGCGTTGACATAGTCGATCTCGGCCGGTTCCGTGCCCGCTTCAGTCAGCGCGATCGTCGCGGCCCGGGCCGCCTCGCGGCCGTCGGCACGAGGCTGGACCATGTGGTGGGCATCCGAAGTCGCGCCGTAGCCGAGGATCTCCGCGTACGGCTGGGCACCGCGCGCCTCCGCGATCGAGGATTCCTCGAGGACGAGCAGCGCCGCACCCTCGCCCATGACGAAGCCGTCGCGCGCCGAGTCGAACGGCCGGGCGGCCTGATCGGGCCGATCGTTCGAATGCGACGACAGCGCCCGGATGATGTCGAACGCCCCGAACGCGAGGGGACTGAGCGGAACCTCCGCGCCGCCTGCGACCGCCCCATCGATCGTTCCATCCCGGATCGCTCGAAAGGCCTCGCCAAGCGCCACGGCAGCGGACGCGCAGGAGTTCGCGGTCGAGAGGATCGGGCCGCGGACGTCGAGGGCGATGCCGAGGTTCGCCGGTGCCGCTCCGCCGAACACGGCCAGCGCGAGATTCGGGGACACCGTCCGGATGCCGCCCGCGAGGTAGCGCTCGTGCTGGGCCTCCGCGTAGGCGATGCCCCCGAGCGCGCTCCCGAGGTAGATCCCGACCCGCTCACGCGCGGCGGATCCAGCAGCGCCCGGAGCGAGTCCCGCGTCGTCCAGAGCCAGCTGTCCGGCAACGAGCCCGAACTGGCTGAACCGTTCGAGCTGCCGCGCGGTCTTGGGCGGCATGTGGTCGAGCGGGTCGAAGTCGTCGACCTGCGCGGCAACCTGGGAGCGAAACGCCGACGGATCGAAGCGATCGATTCGACGAACCGGCGAGCGGCCGGCCCGCACGCCGTCCCAGAACGCCGCGCGGCCCGTGCCAATCGGCGTGATCATGCCGATACCGGTGATCCAGACGCGGCGCTGATCGCTCATGAGGCCGCGCTCGGGTCCGCGCCCATTGTCTCGGCCGCGAGTGCGCTCGCGGCCTCGGCGATCGACTTGAAGGTCGCCAGCGTCCGGCTCGCGATCGGTCGCACGAACAGGCGGTCGACGATCGTGGCCCAGGCCGCAATGCGTGGCGAGAAGTCGTGCTCGATCGAAACCCGGCAGCCGCCGACCGTCGGCTCGATCCGCCACGTCACGTCCATGCCGCCGGTCGCGCCGGCGACGTGCCGAAATCGCAGCCTCCGCTCCGCGGGCTCGCTCCAGATGATCGCTCGCCAGGCGACGGGGAAACCAAGGCCGAGCCGTGGCACGAGCGATCGGACCGCGACGAAGCGGGCGAGCGGCGCCCCGCCATCGGCACGTCGGGCGACCGCGACCGAGACGTAGTGGGGGAGCAGGCTCGGCCAGCGTTCCACGTCGCGCGCCAGGCGGAACACGAGCTCCGGCGGCGCCGCGACCTCGATCGAGATGACCGACCTCATGGTCGCAGGAGCGCGGCGAGGTAGCGCGGATCGAGGGCGCGATTCGCGGGCGTGAGGTCGCCCATCACCTGGCCCATCGTCCGGCGCACCGTCGCTCGCGAAGCGAGGCGCCGGGCCGTGTATCCGAAGAGGGGTGGCCGAGCGAGAAAGGCCTGCACGAGGCGACTCACGAGGTCCTTCGGTCCGAACCGTGCACGCATGGCCCGGTCGTACCGGAAGAGTGACCGCGAACTACCGGCGGCGAGGGCCGCCTCGATCGCCTCGGACGCGAGCTCGGCGGAGACGATCGCGCGATGGAGGCCCTCGCCCGTGAACGGGTCGAGGAACCCGGCGGCGTCGCCGACAAGGACCCAGCCTTCACCACCACGCCGCGTTACCCGATGTCCGAGCGGCGCGATCCCGGCGATGGGATCGAGGGGTTGCCACGCGAGCGGCGGGCCGTCGTCGGTCGGCAGTCGCTCGACGATGCCGCGGGCAACCTCCGCGGCGCCCTGGTTTCGAAGCATGTCGGACCAGGATCGGCCGACGACGATGCCGACATTCACTCGGCCACCAGGTACCGGCGCGAGGCCGACGTAGCCGTCGTCGATGACGACCATCCGTGCGTCGTGCGCCGCAGTTCCAAGCGGATCCGGGAGGTGGAAGCTCAGCCCGACGCGCGGCCCCAGCGGCGAGCGCCGGTCGACGCCAGCGGCGCGGCCGACGGCCGAGCGAAGGCCATCGGCCCCGACGACGACGTGGGCATCGACGGGCTCCATGGCTCCCGCGAGGACCAGTCGCTGGACCGCGCCCGGGTCGCCCGTCACGGGGTCGAGCTCGACCCGCTCCACGTGGGCTCCCAGCCGGACATCGACGCCTGCCAATGCGGCCCGGTCCAGCAGGAGCGCATCGAGCCCGGCGCGGTCGATCCCGACCGCGGAATCCTCGCCGGGGACCGAGCCGCCGCCTGCGTCTCCGTACGTCAGTCGGAACGACGCGCCATCGCGTGTCTCGACTCGCATCGCCGGGATTGGCCGAAGGACCCGGGCCAGGTCGGCTGCGCTGAGGCCGACGCGACGCAGCGCGGCCGTCGCCGCCGGCGACGTGAACACCCCACAGGCGCGCCATCGCCATGCCGGGCTGCGCTCGAGGAGGGAAACAGCGAGCCCGGATCGAGCGAGGAGGGTGGCGGTGATCGCGCCCGCAGGCCCTCCGCCGATCACCGCGACGTCGACGACCCCAGCGGTCATACCGGCACGGCAGCGATCGCCCAGCGGTGGCCCATGAAACCGATCTCCTCGTCCACGATGCGCAGGCCGGCCTCCGTCACGAGCGCCCGGACCTCTGCCAGGGAATACGCTCGCCGGACCGAGAGCGGACCATCGTGGCGGGTGTACGCATTGCGGGTGATCGCGTGGAGCAGGAGCCACGCGCCCAGCCAGTTGAGGCGCCCGCGAGCGAGGTCGTTGAGGACGACACCGTGACGGGAGACGCGCGCCATCTCGTGGATGAGCGCTGCGGCGTCGGCGGGCTCCAGATGGTGCACGACGAGCGAGGCATGGGCGATGTCGAACGAGTCGTCGTCGAATGGCAGCGTCCGACCGTCCGCGATGCGCAGTCTCAGCCCGTCCATCGCGAGGATGGCGGGCCGTTCGCGAGCGGCCGCGGCGAGCACCTCGTGCCGGCTGTCGATGCCGAGGACCGTCAGCTGCCGACCCGTCCGCTGCCATTCCGCAATCATGCCCATCGGGATGTCCGCCCCGCCCGTGCCGATGTCGAGCAGGCTCAGCTGCCGATCCCGGGGCACCGCCGCAACCTCGACGATGGCATCGACCGCCCGTCGACTGAGCGAGAGACCGCCGAGGAACCGGTTGATGCGCCGCAGGTCGCGGAGGTTGCCCTCGAGGACTCGGTCGTCCGTCAGGTCGCCATCGAGAAGCTCCCGAGCACCGGCGAGTCGCTGCATGCCGTCATCATGCCCGGCCCCGACCGAGCGGGCCGTGGTCAGGCGTTCGCCGTGGCCATCTCGGCGATCCCGTCGAGACGTCGGATCCCGGCGACGTGGCGGGCCAGGAAGTCCAGCACCACGCCGGTTTGCTTGACTCGCTCGTCGATCTGGAACGGTGCATGGCCCGTGGGGAAGAGGTACAGCTCGTGGGGATGGTTGCGGGCCGCGAGCCGATCCGTGTACAGGAGCACCTGCCGGATCGGGCAGCGACTGTCGTGCTCGCCGGCGAGGAACAGGATCGGCGCTGTCACCCGATCGACATAGGAGATCGGCGACCGCTCCTGCATGAGCTCGGGCACCTCGGCCGGTGCGCCACCAAGTAGCGCACGGTCGTAGGCTTGCAGGAGCGGCGAGAGCTCTTCGTAGCCCGCCGCGTAATCGCCAACGGGAACGCCGGCTACGCCGGTCACGAACCGCTCCGGATGCATCCCGTGCGTGAGCAGCGTGATGTAGCCACCCCATGACCAGCCGGCGATCACGGCTCGATTCGGATCCGTCCAGCCGTGGGCGACGAGGTCGTCGAGGCCGGCGAGGACGTCCTCGACCTCCGGCCAGCCGATGTTGCCGATGAGTGTGTCGCGCCACGCGGCCCCGAACCCGATCGAGCCGCGGTAATTGAGCATCGCGACCTGGAAGCCGGCATCGACGTAGGCCTGGACGTCGGGCGCCCAGCGATCGAGGTCGACCGACGTCGGGCCGCCGTGGATGAGCATCAGCGTCGGCCACGGACCGGGGCCGTCCGTCGGATCCGGTTCGATCCGCCAGCCATGGACGGTCTGGCCGTGCGGGTTCGGGAATTCCCAGGGCACGAACGGCCGGCCAGGCGGCCCACCAGCAGCCTCCAGGATGGGCTCGTCCCGCCCGACCTCGAGGAGGACGCCCGGATGCTCGCCTCGCTGGAGGCGGTACCAGACCTTGCCGTCCGGACGGACGCGCGCGCCCGTCGTGCTGCCCTGGCGGCTCGGGAGCGTGGTCAGCTTCCCGTCGGCGAGGTCGTAGCGGTGGAGGCGATGCCGGCCGCCCTGGAGCTCGACCAGCAGCACCGCGCTGCCGTCCGGCCACCAGTCGGCGACCTCGGTGAAGCGCTCCCACGGGACCACGATGTCCGTAACCTCGCCCGTCGAGGTATCCCAGATCGCGGGCGCGCGCTCGCCGCGCCGCTCGTGCCCGATCGCCAGCCGCGGATCGCCCTCGATCGGCGACCAGGCGAAGGCGTTGAGGGCCTTGCCCTCGTCTCGAAGGTCCGCGATCGTCGCGCCGGTGCGAGCGTCGACGACGCGAAGGGCCTGATGGAGCAGGTCGCCGTGATCGGCATGCTCGAGGCAGAGGAAGGTCTCGTCGGCCGAGAGCGCCCCGAGCTCGACGCCGCCACGGACCATCGCATTCGCACCGCCGAGCTCGATCGATTCGGGGCTCTCGGCAATCATGCGCGCCGGCGTGCCGCCCTCCGATGTGAAGACCTTGAAGCCCGCGCGATCCGAGATCGCGGCGATCGTGCGGTGGCGGCCGAGGGCGAGGCCCTGGTCCCAGCCGATCGGCAAGCCCTCGATGAGGGGCTCGGCGGTTCCGCCCGTGAACGGTGCCGCGACGAAGGTCCCCGATTCGTCCCCTGTCAGATCGCGGTGCCAGACGACCCAGTCGCCGTCGCCGCTGACCTCGCCGGCAACGAGGCCCACGGGCTCATGCGTGATCTGGCGGCGCTCCCCGGTCCGCAGGTCCCAGCTGTGGAGCTGATAGATCCCGCTCTCCGAGCTCACGTAGACGAGCCTGTCCGGAGCATGGCGGGCCCAGGTTGGAAAGCCCACGACCGGCGCGCGGTAGCGGCGCTGCCACAGAGGGCTTGCTTCGGTCACGCCGGGAGGATACGGGGCCATCGTCGAGTGCACAGTCGGGCGTTGTCCCTATGCCCGGATCTCGACCAGAGATCGCGCCTCGCGATGGTCAAATCGTCGCGGGCGCGGGCGACTCTGCGTCGCCTGGGCCCGGGCGTGGCTCGGAGGTGACGTCGATCCCGCCGAAGACCGCGAAGCCATCGATTCTGAGGACGGGACCTCCCGTCTGAGCCTCGGTCGTCTCGCGTCGATCGCCGACGCCACCCAGGAAGGCCACGACGTGCTGCTCCACCCGCCAGGTCTCCGGGACGATGAGCTGGATGCCGCCGAACAGGGCTCGGAGGGTCAGGCGCCCCCCGTCCGGGTCAAGCGTCGCACCGCGGAGGTCGATCTGGCCGCCGCCGTACCAGGTCAGGACCGTACCGCGCCGGAAGGCCGGGGCGGTGCTCGCGAACTCGACGCCGTCGAAGATCGTGACGAGGTCGAACTCGTTGTCGGTCTCGGTGCCGCTGGAAATCAGCCGCTGCTTCGCGAACGCGGCCACGACCGTCGCCACGATCGAGCTGACGATCAAGAAGCCGAATGTCAGACCGAGAATCGAGCGAATCGTGCGCATGGAGAGCTCCCTCGAGTACGGCCGCCGGGCCGGGAATCCGTTTGTTGGGTGCCATAATGCGCCTGATGACCACCGAACAGGCCCGGCTTCGCCCCTGGTCGGGTGATCGCGCCGCCGCGGGTTGGGGTCTCGGCGACGGTCAGGCGATCCCGTGGGAGTACGCCTCGGCACCCGAATCCCGGGACGTCGTCACGATCAAGTCGCGCTACGGCCTGTTCATCAACGGGCGCGAGGTCCAGGCCTCCGACGGCGGCTTCTTCTCGACGGTGAATCCCGCCACCGAGGAGGTCATCGCCGAGGTCGCGAAGGCCACTCCGGCCGACGTGGATCGGGCCATCCGGGCCGCCCGCCGCGCCCAGAAGACCCGCTGGGGCTCGCTCCCGGGCCGCGAGCGGGCGAAGTACCTGTTCCGCATCGCTCGCCTGCTCCAGGAGCGGAGCCGCGAGTTCGCCGTGCTCGAGACCATGGATTCCGGCAAGCCGATCAAGGAGAGCCGCGACGTTGACGTCCCGCTCGCGGCGGCCCACTTCTGGTACTACGCTGGCTGGGCGGACAAGCTCGAGTACGCCTTCCCGGGTCGGAACGCGTGGCCATTGGGCGTGGCCGCTCAGGTCATCCCGTGGAACTTCCCCCTGCTCATGCTCAGCTGGAAGATCGCGCCGGCGCTAGCAGCCGGGAACACCGTCGTGCTGAAGCCGGCCTCGACCACGCCCCTCTCCGCGCTGCTCTTCGCCGAGGTGTGCCGCCAGGCGGACCTGCCGGCGGGCGTCGTGAACATCGTCCCGGGGCCATCGGACATCGGGATGCACCTCGTCAGCCATCCGGGCATCGACAAGGTCGCGTTCACGGGCTCGACGGCGGTCGGCAAGCTCATCCAGCGGGCCGTCGCCGGCACGGACAAGGGCCTGACCCTCGAGCTCGGCGGCAAGGCCGCGAACATCGTCTTCGAAGATGCGGCGCTCGACCAGGCGGTCGAGGGCGTCGTCAACGGCATCTACTTCAACCAGGGCGAGGTTTGCTGCGCCGGCTCGCGCCTGCTCGTCCAGGAGTCGATCGCCGATACGATCACCGAGAAGCTCAAGGACCGGCTCGGAACGATCCGCGTCGGCGACCCGCTCGACAAGAACACGGACGTCGGGGCGATCAACTCGAAGGCCCAGCTCGAGAAGATCACGGAGCTCGTCGCCGCCGGCGTCGCCGAGGGTGCGGACATGTACCAGCCGGCATGCGACTTGCCCGATCGGGGCTACTTCTTCCGGCCCACGCTGTTCACGAACGTTGCCCAGAGCCATCGGATCGCGAAGGAGGAGATCTTCGGGCCGGTCCTCTCGGTGCTGACATTCCGGACGCCCGAGGAAGCCGTGGAGAAGGCGAACAACACGCCGTATGGGCTCTCGGCCGGCGTGTGGACGGAGAAGGGCAGCCGGATCCTGTGGATGGCCCGCAAGATGCGTGCCGGCGTCGTCTGGGCTAATACGTTCAACCGCTTCGATCCGACGTCACCCTTCGGCGGCTACAAGGAATCGGGCTTCGGGCGCGAGGGTGGCATGCACGGCCTGCACGCCTACGTCCGGCTCGAGGATCGCTGACATGGCAGCACCGAGGAGCCGGACGGTGGCCGCGCCGAGCCAGGCGAAGGCGGTGGTCCAGAGCGGCGCCACCGTGCCGGCTCGCTCCGGGGCGGCGGCTCGTTCCACCGCCCCAGCCTCTGAGACAGATCGGATCGAGGTCCGCAAGACGTACAAGCTCTACATCGGCGGCTCCTTCCCGCGAACGGAGTCGGGTCGCTCGTACCTCGTGTCCGGGACGGACGGCAGCCCGCTCGCCAACGCGAATCGCGCCTCGCGCAAGGATCTGCGCGACGCCGTGCGGGCCGCGCGGAAGGCCTTTCCCGGCTGGACCGACCGGACCGCCACCAACCGCGGTCAGGTGCTCTATCGAGTCGCGGAGCTCATGGAGGGTCGTCGCGACCAGTTCGCCGGCGAGGTCCGCCAGGCCGAGGGCGTGAGCGTCGCCCGGGCGCGCGAGATCACCCTCCGGGCGATCGACCGATGGGTCTGGTACGCGGGCTGGGCCGACAAGATCGCCCAGGTCCTCGGCGCCTCGAACCCGGTTGCCGCCGACTACTTCAACTTCACGATCCCGGAGGCGACCGGCGTCGTCGGCATCGTCGCCTCGGAGACGTCCTCGCTCCTCGGTCTCGTATCGCGCCTGGCGCCGCCGCTCGTGACCGGCAACGCCGTCGTGGTCCTCGCGTCGGAGACGCGGCCCCTGCCAGCGATCACCCTCACCGAGGTCCTCGCAACGTCGGACGTCCCCGCCGGCGTCGTAAACGTCCTCACCGGCCGCAAGAGCGAGCTCGTGCCGGTCCTCGCGGCCCACGTCGACGTCGACGCGATCGATGTCTGGGGCGTGCCCGACGAGCTCAGAACGGAAACGGAGCTCGCGGCCGCCGACAGCGTCAAGCGGATCGCACGACGCCCACGCGGCGTGACCGACGCCCGCTTCGACTGGCTCGACGATCGCGCCAGTGAGCGACCCGAGTGGATCGCCGCCTACCTCGAGATGAAGACGGTCTGGCACCCGATCGGGGTCTAAAACGTCTGCCATGCCCGCCGTCATCCAGACCGAGAAGCTCACCAAGTCGTACGGTGCCTTCCGCGGGATCGTCGAGGTTGAGCTCGCGGTCACCCAGGGCGAGATCTTCGGCTTCCTCGGGCCCAACGGAGCCGGCAAGACCACGACGATCCGGGTCCTGCTCGACCTCATTCGGCCGACCTCAGGCCGAGCCTCGGTCTTCGGGATCGAGAGCTCATCCGATCCCGTCGCGATCCATCGCCGGATCGGCTACCTTCCCGGCGAGTTCACCCTGTACGACCGTCTGACTGGAGCCGAGACGATCGAGTACTTCGCGAACCTTCGGGGTGGGGTAGACCGCGCCTACTCCAAGGCGCTGATCGAGCGGCTCGGACTCGATCCGTCGCGCCGCTTCCGGGAGTACTCGAAGGGCAACAAGCAGAAGGTCGGCCTGGTCTGCGCCCTCCAACACCGGCCCGAGCTCCTCATCCTCGATGAGCCGACCGCGGGCCTGGATCCGCTCGTCCAGCAGACGTTCGACAAACTGCTCTTTGAGGCGCGCGAAGAAGGGCGCACGGTCTTCCTCTCGTCACACATCATCAGCGAGGTCGAGCGGACCTGTGATCGCGTCGCGATCATCCGGGACGGCCGGATCGTGCGCCTCGACACCCTCGAGGCGATCCGGGATCTCGCCTCTCACGAGGTCGAGCTGCGCTTTGCGGAGTCGGTCTCGGGGGCAGGCTTCGCGGCCCTGCCGGGAGTCGTGAACCTGGTCGAGGAAGGCCGCACCCTGCGGATGCTCGTCACCGGGCCGATCGCCCCGATCGTCCGGCTTGCCGGTCAGCACGAGCTCGTAGATTTCGTGAGCCGCGAGCCGTCGCTCGAAGAGGTCTTCCTGTCCGAATACGGGACCACTACGCCAAGCGCCGCGCAGTGACATCGTCCACGATCTCGGCCGCCCCCCTCGACACGATCGCTCCGTCGCTGGGGGCGCGCCTTACGGGCCTCGGGTCGGTCTTCGGGAAGACCCTCCGCGACAGCCGCCGTGCGGCGATCGCCCTGACGGTCATCCAGCTCCTGATCGTCGCCGTCACCGCATGGCAGATCGCCCTCCAGTTCGACACGGCGGTCAAGCGGGCCGCGTTTGCGACCGAGATGACCGCGCTGCCGGCGATCTTCGAAGGCATGCTCGGGACGCCGATCGCCGTCGAGCGTCTCGGCGGCTTCCTCTCGTGGCGCCTCATCAACTTCCTGCCGGTCCTGCTCGGAATCTGGTCGATGGTGGCCCTGTCCGGCGTGCTCGCCGGCGAGCTCTCGCGCGGCAGCCTGGAGATGCTCGCTGCCAGCCCGCTGGGTCGCCGCCGACTCGCGCTCGAGAAGCTCGCCGGGTACCTCGGCATCGTCGCGCTCGCCGTCCTCGTCCAGGCAATCGGCACGTTCGCGATCATCACCGCATTCGCCGCGCTTCCGGGTGACCAGGTGGGCCTCGAAGCCGTCCTCGCTCACCACGTCTGGCTCTACGTGACGATGCTCGTGCCCGGCGCGGTTGCCTTCGCGGTGGCGCCCCTCGTCGGCCGCGGTTTCGCGCTCGGTGTCGCGGCGATCGTCCTCTTCGTGAGCTTTGCCGCGAACGCCTACGCCGCGATCGTGCCGGCATTCGATGCGATCAGGCCACTGTCCTACCTCGGGTTCACGGCGAACCATCGACCCCTGGCCGGCATTTGGGACTGGCCGCCGGTGCTGATCCTGATCGGGGTGGTGGCCGCCCTGTTCGCGGCAGGCATCGTCGCGTTCGAGCGGCGCGACCTGCTCGTGCCCGCGATCGGCCGCCTGCCGATGCCGAAGATCGGCGCGTTCCTCGCCGGCCCGTTCTCGCGCGCCCTCGGCGAGCGGTTGCCCGCGGCCCTGGCGTGGGGTGCCGCTCTCGGCCTCTTCGGGCTCGTGATCGCGAGCTCGGCCGACGAGTTCGTCGCCCAGCTGGGGCGTATTCCCGAGATCACGCAGATGATCCAGCAATTCTTCCCTCGCGCTGACATCCTCTCGACGGGGGGCTATCTCCAGCTCGCGCTCTTCCAGGAGGTGATCGTCGCGATCGGCCTCGCCGCGGCAACGTTCGTCGGGGGGTGGGCATCCGACGAGAGTGACCGCCGGCTCGAGGTCGTTCTCGGTGCGCCGATGACGCGCGGCGGATGGGCCGTCAAGAGCGCGCTCGCGGTAATCGTCGCGATGGCAGTCATGACCGGCCTACTCGCGCTCGGGATCATGGTCGGGGCGATCGTCGCCGGCGGCGAGGTCGTTCGCCCCACCATCGGGATCCTGGTGCTCGGGTTGTACGGGATGGCGCTCGCCTCGATCGGGCTCGCCGTCGGCGGCCTCGTTCGGCCGAGTCTCGCGGCGCCGGTCACGGCCGTCGTCGGCATCGGCTTCTTCCTGCTGGACCTGATCGGCTCGATCCTCCGGCTGCCGGAGCCGATCCTTGGGCTGGCCCTGAACCGGCATCTCGGCAAGCCGATCGTCGGTGACTTCGATCCCGTGGGGCTCGTCCTCTGCGCCGGCATCACGGTCGCCGGAATCGCGCTCTGCGCCGGCGGCATGGAGCGTCGCGACATCGGCCGATAGACTCCGCGAGTGCCGCCTCTGGCCGTAGGCCTCGTGCTGGTCGCCGCCGGGCTGCATGCCGCCTGGAACGTCCTGCTCAAGACGTCCGGCGACACCCTCGGAACGGCCGTCCGACTCCAGGCGCTCGGGACCGCGATCCTCGTCCCGATCGGCATCGCCGGCTGGTTGCTGACCGGCCGTCCCGCGATCGACCCGGGCGGCGTCGCCATCGCCCTGGTCTCGGGAATCCTCGAAGCCGCCTACTTCATCTTTCTCGCGGCGGCCTACGCCCGGGGTGACCTGTCGCTCGTCTATCCGCTGGCCCGAGGCAGCGCACCGCTGCTCGCGGTCGTCGTCGGCGTCGGCGTGCTCGGCGAGAACCTGTCGCCGGGCTCGCTCGCCGGGGTGCTGTGTCTCCTCGCGGGGATCCTCCTCGTCGCCCGGCCGTGGCGGGCGCTGTGGACCGCCGGGCGAGAGCATCGTGGCGCGATCGGGTTTGCTCTCGCAACCGGTGCGACGATCGCGGCGTACTCAGCGGTGGATCGCATCGGCGTCCGGGTGATGGCCCCCTGGCTGTACGGCGCGATCCTCGCGGTCTTCGCCACGGTGCTGCTGGGGACGTCGGTCTTCGTCGGTAGACGACTTGGTGTCCTCGCGCCGGCGCCCGAGAGGTCGGACGATGCGCCGGCCAGGCCCGGCCTGCGGCGGCGCGACGTGGCTGCCGGAGTGGCCTCGCTGACGGCCTACCTGCTCATCCTGTTCGCGTATTCGATCGCCCCGCTCGCGACGGTGGCCCCGCTCCGCGAATCCGGAATCGTGCTCGCCGCCGCTTGGGGCTCGATCCGCCTGGGCGAGACGTCGGGTGGTCGAGAGGCGGTCGCCCGGATCGTGGCGGCTGCGCTCGTGGTCCTCGGCGCGCTGCTCCTCGCGACCTCGGCCTAGGGACCGGAGCCGGCCCCCGCGAGGTCAGCCCGGCTCGGTGGTCGGCGGCGTTCGGCCGAAGAGGCGCCGCTGGCCGAAGCGGCTGTTGACGAGGGCGACGCCGGCGATGATCAGGATTGTGCCGATGACGATGCGGACGTCGACGACCTCACCGAACATGAGCGCCCCGGACACGATGCCGACGATCGGCAGGAGGTAGGCGACGAGGGAGGTGCACGTCGCGCCGACGCGGGCGAGGAGCCGGAAGTTCGCGAGGTAGGCGAAGCCCGACCCGAGGACGCCGAGCCAGAGCACCGCGATGATCGCGTTCGGCGACCACGTCACGTTCCACGGCTGCTCCGTGAAGAGCGCGATCACGCTGACGATGATGAATGCGAACGCGACCTGGAACAGCGCCGGGATCATCGGCCGGAGCCCGCGCATGTTTCGCTGGGCGTAGACCGCACCGGCGCCGTAGGAAACGGTCGAAAGGACGAGGGCGAGCTCGCCGGTCAGGGTGCTGCCGCTTGCGCCAAGGCTGCGACTTACCAGGACGATGACCCCGAGGTAGCCGACCCCGAGCCCGACGAGCCGATTCACGGTGAGCGGCTCGTCGGGCAGGAAGATGGCCGCCAGGACGATGACGAACAGGGGTACGGCGCCGTTGAGGACGGCCGCGAGGGCCGAATCGATCGATCGTTCAGCCGTCGTGATCAGTGCGAACGGCAGGACGATGTTGACGACCGACATGACGACGAGATGGCCGTAGATTCGTGGCTCCCGCGGCAGCTTCTCGCCTGCGATCGCGACCACCGTGGCGAGCAGGGCGAGCCCGATCCCGAGGCGCGCAGCGATCAACGTGAAGGTCGGGAGTGTCTGGACGCAGAGCTTGATGAAGACGTAGCTCGTGCCCCACATGAACCCGAGGGCCAGGAGCGTGAGCCAGTCGGTGCGGGTCGGGCGGGCGATCATCGCGAGATGGTATCCCATTGGCCTAGTACGCTGGGCCAAGCCTCAGGTGCGGTAGACCGCCCCGACCAGCGGACGATCCGGCTCGGGATGCCCGTGGCCGTTACGAGTCCGCTCGAGCGTCGTGGCTACCCAGCTGGCGACCTCGGCCCGGCGAGCGGCGCCGAGCTTCGCGAGGATGTGCTCGACGTGGGCGCTCACCGTCTTCGGGGCGATGTCGAGGCGGTCGGCGATCTCGGCGTTCGTGAGGCCGTCGGCGATGAGGCGTGCGACCTCGAACTCGCGGACGGTGAGCGGCCGCCACGGCTCATCCTCGAATGCCCGTCCGCGACTCGCCTTCGAGAGCTCGTTCACCCGCTCGAGGAGCGGCTCGCTCCCGAGGGCGGCCGCCGTTGCCCGGACGTCGGCGACGATCGTCGCGGCGTCGGCGTGGCGGTTCATCCGGACGAGGCAATGGGCCACGTCGAGGCGAGCCCACGTGCCCTCCCAGACACGACCGCGCTCGTCCCAGCCCCGGACGGCGCGTTCGAGCAATTCTCGCGCCGACGCGAGCGACCCGGCCGCGAGTCGGACGAGGCCATCGGCGTGGGCGAGCGCCGGCCCGGCGACGGACTCCCAGCCGGCGAGGTGCTCGCGGGCGCGGGCCAGCCACCGCTCGGCGTCGTCTGGTCGGAGCGCAGCGATCAGGGCCCGGGTCCCGGTGACGACAACCGGGATGAAGAGCGCGCGCTCCCCGGACGACTCGGCGATCGACCAGGCCTCCTCGCAACGCGCGATCGCGGCCGCCGTGTCGCCCGCCAGGAGGTCGGCCTCGGCGAGCCCCCACAGCGGGGTCAGGATCACGTGGACCTTGCCGATCTGGCGCCCCGACGCCAGCGACTCCTCGAGCCACCGCCGGGCCTCGTCGTGCCGGCCGCGTCCCAGCGCAACGAGGCCGATCACGTCGAGCGACCCGATGACGCCGCGCCGGCAGCCGCGTTCGACACGCTCATGACGCGCTCGCTCGTCAGCCACATCCCAATGGCCGCCGCCCCAGTCGAGGACCGCCATGGTCGTCGACATCATCTGGCGGCAATGGGATTGTTCGATCGCGTCGGCGTACTGCAGGCCCTCGTGAAGCGCCGCATTGGCCGCCCGCCGGTCCATGATCCGGGCCGCCAGGATTGCGAGATTGCGATAGCCCGTGACGCCGACCGATTCGAAGCCGGCGTCTCGCGCCTCGCGGGCGGCCCGCATCCCATCGCGCAGCCCGGTCTCGTAGTGACCGTCGACGACGTCGATCCTCGCGATCAGCAGGTCGGCCTCCAGGACGGTCTCCCTATCCCCAATCGCCTCGGCCAGCTCGCGCGCCGCGAGCGCCTCCCGGCGCGCCGCCGGCAGGTTGGACGCGAAGAACCAATCGTTGGCGCGGACGGTCAGCAGATAGGCGCGGAGCCGCTCGCGCTCCGACGTAACCGGCAGGTCGGCGATCTCCTCCATGGCCCGGTCGGCGTACGCGCGCATCTCCTCGGTCGGCGCGCCGTCACGCGAC
The DNA here is from genome assembly GCA_038234575.1 of Candidatus Limnocylindrales bacterium. Taxonomy (GTDB): domain Bacteria; phylum Chloroflexota; class Limnocylindria; order Limnocylindrales; family CSP1-4; genus UBA5189. Next base: position 4,822 of record JBBQTO010000009.1, on the reverse strand, counting down.
GCGCGAACGGACATCGAGATGAGCATGCCCGCGGCCTCGAGCGGCCTGCCCACGTGGAGGTAGAGCTCCCGCGCTCGCGCCGCGGCCGTCACGCATTCCTCGTTCCGCTCGATGACACCAGCGGCGCCCGAGAAGTGGTCGTAGAGCTCGGCCTGCTCGAGGATCGGGAGGTCCGCCGGCATGTTGGCGATCGCGCGCTGGTACAGCTCGAACGCCTCCTGGCGGGCAGAGATGCGACTCGCCTCACGAGCCGCGGTCATTGATGCCCGGAATGCCTGGGGTCGAAGACAGGCCCGCTCGTAGTGGCGCGACACGTGGACGATGCTCGATCCCTCAAGGTTCACGACGAACTCGGCCGCCTGGGCATGGAACTTGCGCAACTGCGAGGGTGGGACGGAGCCGTAAATCGCATCCCGCAGGAGCTGGTGCCGGAAGTCGTAGTAGCCGTGGTCGACGTAGTCGAAGGGGTAGATGATCGAGGCGTCGACGAGCTCCTGGAGCGTCGGCTCGAGCTCGCTCAACGGCCGGTCGACCATCCCGGCGAGGACGTCCGGGGAGAAGCATCGCCCTACGACGGAGCCCGCCCGCGCGACGGCTCGGGCGTCGCTCGAGAGCCGTCCCATCCGGGCGAGGACGGCGTCGCCGATGGTGTCCGGGACATGCGCCTCGCGGATGCGCCGGCCGTCCCTTCGAGCGTCGTCGTCGAGGAACGCCAGCAGCTCCTCGATGTGCAGCGGGATCCCGTTCGTCCGTTCGTGGACCGCTTCGACCACGTCGCGCGGCGCGGGCAGCTCGCCGCCAAGGATCAGGGTGGTCGCGACCGCGGTCTCCTCGAGCGTCAGCGGTCGGAGCCGGATCTCCTCCGCCTCGCGCTGGCTCAGGAGCCGCGCTCGCCACTCGCGATGGATGGAATCGGCCGGGAACTCGTCGGCTCGATACCCACCCACGAGGAACAGCGGCCGATCGGCCAGGTGTCTCGCGAGTTCGCCGATCACCTCGAGGCTCAGCTCGTCCGTCCAGTGAAGGTCGTCGAAGATCAGCATCGTGGGCCGGTCGATCGCCTCGAGGATTCGGTCGGCGGCCGACCGGACGATCAACCGCCGTGACCCGAGGGCGTCGCCGTCGTGTCGCCCGTCGATGGCGAGGAGATCCTCGGACAGACTGCCGAAGGCCTGGCTACCACGCATGCCGGTCGCCATCTCACGGATGGAGGCGAGCGGGACCTGATGGTCCGGGGGCAGGACGGCTCCCCCGTCGACCCGGAGGCCGGCCGCCTCGGCCTTGCGACCTGCCGCTCGGATCAGGCGCGTCTTTCCGAGCCCGGCCTGGCCAGACAGGAACAACGTGCTGCCCCGGCCGCTCACGGCCTCGCCGATGAGGTCGTCAACGAGCGCGAGGACCTCATCACGTCCGACGAGGATCGGGCAGAGGACCGGACGAACAGGGGTCATTGCCGGAGTCTACGACGCGTTGTCGAGACGTCATCGGTCGAACGACCGATGGTCGAGCGAAACGCGCGGAGCGCCACCCGGTCGTCGATCTGATGACGCTGGCCTCGCTGCCCCCCAGTGTGCCGATACAGGTCCGGACTGGCCGGACCGAAGATCGGAGGTGGCCCATGGCCAAGTTCATGGATGTCCATTCGGGCTTCGTGGGCGTCACGGCGGAGCAGTTGAAGGAAGCCCACGAGCGCGATCTCGCAACCCAGGGCGAGGACGGCGTCAATTACGAGCGTGCCTGGATGGATCCGGTCTCCGGCAAGGTGTTCTGTCTCGCGACAGGCCCCGACCGCGAGGCCGTCATGCGCGTCCATCAACGCGCCGGCCATCCGACGGCCGACGTCTACGAGCTTCTGGTGGAGGTCTGAGATGCAGCGATTCCTCGTCGGGCGACGGCTCCGTGCACTCGCCGCCATGTCATTCGCGCTGGCGCTCGTGCCGGCGTTCGCGGGCCTCACCACGGCCGCCGGCAAGGCGGACATCGCGGCCGTGCGCCAGGTTACCGAGCGATTCCACGACGTCAACGCCGCCATCGCGGCCGGCTACGTCCCGTTCTACCGGTGCACGGAGCAGCCGGGCGTCGGCACGATGGGCCAGCACTACGTGAAGCTGCCCCTCGTGGGCGACCCGGCGGTTGATCCGCTCCAGCCAGAGGCGCTCGTATACGCCCCGACGAGCGCTGGCGGCCTGCGCCTCGTCGCGGTCGAGTACGTGACGTTCGCGGCCGACTGGCACGATGCCTTCGGCACCGCAAACCCGACCGTCGTCGGCCAGCCGATGCTCTTCCGGGCCGCCGGCAATCGCTACGGCCTGCCGGACTTCTACGAACGGCACGTTTGGCTGTGGCAGGGCAATCCGGCCGGCACGTTCGCCGACTGGAATCCCAACATCACCTGCCTCGGCAACGGTGACAACGGGGGCTGATCGAAGGACCGGCTGTCAGTCGCGAAGCGGGCTCGCCGGCGACGCGGGCCCGCTTCCGATTCGCGACCCAGAGCTGATTGCGCGGGTCCGCGCCAATCGACGGGCGATACCATCGCCGAAGAAGTACCTCGGAGGCCCCGATGTTGACCCTCGACACGATCCGGGCAGCACCCAAGGTCGTGCTGCACGATCACCTCGACGGCGGCCTTCGGCCCCGGACCGTCATCGACCTCGCGGCCGAGTATGGCTACCACGCCCTGCCGACCATGGACCCCGAGGAGCTCGCCGCCTGGTTTCGGCGAGGTGCCGACCGGAAGTCACTGGAGCTCTACCTCGAGACCTTCGAGCACACGGTCGGCGTGCTCCAGCACCGGGACGCGATCGTCCGGGTCGCCGCCGAGTGCGCCGAGGACCTCGCGGCGGACGGCGTCGTCTACGCCGAAGTGCGCTACGCCCCCGAGTTGTCGACGAGCCTCGGGCTCACGCTCGACGAGGTGATCGACGCGAACCTCGAAGGCTTCCGGCTAGGCGCGATGCGGGCCGCCGAGGCGGGCCATCCGATCGTCATGAAGATGCTCGTGACCGGGATGCGGCAGTTCGCCCGATCCGTGGAGGTCGCGAAGGCGGCGGTCCGCTGGCGCGATGCCGGCACGGTCGGGTTCGACGTCGCCGGGCCGGAGAAGGGCTTCCCGCCGACGCGCTACCTCGAAGCCTTCGACCTCGTCCGCCACGAGAACTTCCACATCACGATCCATGCCGGCGAGTCGTTCGGGCTGCCGTCGATCTGGGAGGCCCTCCAGTTCTGCGGCGCGGAGCGGCTCGGCCACGGCGTTCGGATCATCGACGACGTCACGTTCGATCCGGATGGCGAACCGATCCTCGGCGGCCTGGCGGCATTCGTCCGCGACCGCCGGATCCCGCTCGAGATGTGCCCGACCTCGAATGTCCACACGGGAGCGGCTGCCTCGATCGAGGAGCATCCGTTCAATCAGCTGCGCCGGCTGCGCTTCCGGGTGACGGTCAACACCGACAACCGGCTGATGTCGAACGTGTCGATGTCGAGCGAGTTCGCCGCCCTCGACGCGGCATTCGACCTCGGCCTCGATGAGATGGAGTGGCTGACGCTCAATGCGATCAAGAGCGCGTTCGCGCCGTTCGACGAGCGCCTTCGACTCATCAACGAGGTCATCAAGCGCGGCTACGCGCGGCTCCGCGGGGAAGGCAGGCCCGGCCGGGTCTCGACGCCGGTCTCGTCGAGCTAGGTTGAACAGTCTCCAAGATCTCCCGACACCCGGGAGCGCCAGCGGCCGATAACGAGCGGCGCCGGAACCCCATGCTTGTCGTGTCTAAAGCGATGAGCAGGAGGGCCGGCGCCGTGGTCAATGATGACGTCCTGTATGGCTTCAGGCTGCGGCTGTTCAGCCTGGCGGCGGAGCTCCACAACGTCCGAGCGGCCTGCCGGATCTTCGGCGTCCACCCCTCGACCTACTACCGCTGGCGGGGACCCGTCCTGCGCTCCGGTCTCGAGATGCTCCGGCCCCGCGAGCGGCGACCGCCGCGGATGCCGAACCAGACGAGCCAGCTGACCGAGGAACGGGTCGTCGCCTTTTGCCTCGGCCACCCGGGCTTGGGGCCGCGGCGGGTCAGCGCGACCCTGGCCCAGGAGCGCTGGGGCGGCATCGTCATCAGCCCCAACGGCGTCTGGCGGGTCCTTCGGCGCCATGGCCTCAGCCGCCGGATCAGCCGGCTGTCGCTCGTTGCCGGCTATGCCGCGCCGCCGGAGCCCGAGCGACCCACGCCCCTCGCCGTCCGGCACGTCGAGGTCGACCACCCGGGCGAGCTCGTCGGCTTCGACTGCTTCCACGTCGGTCGCCTGTCCGGCACGACGGGGAGGGTCTGGCAGTACACCGCGATCGATCTCGCCACGAGCTACGTCTGGGCCGAGCTCGCCACGACACCGCTCAACCCGAGCGCCCGCAAGACCTCGGCGCTCGCCCGCCGCGTCGCCGCCGACCTGGCGACCCGGGGCTGGCGGCTCGAGCGGGTCCTGACCGACAACGGCTCCGAGTTCCGGAGCTCGGAGTTCGGCGCCACGGTCGCCGCGCTGGGGGCCCGCCAGACCTTCATCCGGGCCGGCCGACCGGCCACCAATGGCGCGGTCGAGCGGGTGCAGCGGACGATCCTCGAGGAGTGCTGGCGGCCGTCGTTCGCGCGGAGCCTGGTGCCCAAGCTGACCGGGCTCGTCCGCGACCTCGCCGGCTACCTCCGCTTCTACAACGAGGAGCGCGCCCACACCGGCCGGCTGACTGCCGGCCAGACCCCGCTCGAGGCCTTGATCGGGGCCCGCAAGATGAGGCCACGATGACCCAGATGCGTCGCTACATCTCGGAGGCTGTTCA
>JBBQTO010000008.1:0-33455 GCA_038234575.1 Candidatus Limnocylindrales bacterium | reverse complement strand
GGGTGAGCACGGCTTCGACGAGCTGCTGATCGAGCGGATCGACTGGCATGGTTGTTGCTACCTCCTGGCGGTGATGAGCTTGGTCTGGTCGCGGCGTCGATGGAGCGAGCGCCGCTGGTCGTTCATGGCCTGGCCTTCGAGTGAGAGCCGGTCGACCGAGTCTCGGTCGCCGGTCTGCTCGGCTTCGGCCAGGGCGGATTGCAGGTATTCGGAGCGTTCGTCGAGGGCCCGTTCCTCGAGATCGATCGTGAGCCGCTGGATCTCGTAGGCCAGGTCCGCCTCGGTGAGCTCTCTCGGATTTGGGTCGCGGCGCGCAAGCACCGCCTGAGCCAGGGCAGCCGTCTCGGGATCGAGCGACTGGACGAGGGCCGTCAGGCTGAACGGTGGGTGGACGCCTTCGTCGTTGGGCTCCCGGGCGAACACGACGGCCTTGAAGAGCTCGCGAGCGACCGTGCTCGGGAGCTGGTCCGGCCCGACCTCGTCGACGACCTTCAGCTGGATCTCGGGAACCAGCAGCATCAGGCGAAGGAGCTCGGCCTCCTGCGGCAGGACGCCGCGGAGGATGTCGCCGACCGGGAGCGAATCTGCGGAAGAGATGACGGCGTCCGCGGAGAAGCCACCGTCCCGGGTCGCCGGTCGGTTGCCGGAGGCGCCTTGACCCGTCGCGATCGTGGCGAGGCCCGAAGCGCCGCCGAGTCGGGTACCACGCAGCACCTCGAGGAGGATCCGCTCCTCCACCCCGGAGGTCTGGCGGACCTGCTGGAGGTAGGCGTCGCGCATGACCGGGTTCGGGACGGCCCGGATCGTCGGCATCAGGGCATCGACGAAGCGCGCCTTGCCGCCGGGCGTCTTGAGGTCGTACGTCCTCGAGTAGGTATCGATGAGGTATTCGACGATCGGCTGCGCGGTCCGGACCTCCTCCCGCCAGCGGTCGGGCGAGTCGCGCAGGACCTCATCCGGATCCTTGCCGTCGGGCAGCCGGACGACGCGGACCTCGTCGAGCTCGATGCCGCTTTCGGTCGCGGCGAGCTGGCCGATCAGGCCCTGGAGCGCCTGGACGCCGAACGTGCCGGCCTTCTGGCCCGCGGCATCGACGTCGTACGCCAGCGCGATCCGCTTCGCGTAGCGCGTGAGCAGGCCCACCTGGCCCGGCGTCAGCGCCGTGCCCAGCGACGCGACGACATTGTCGAATCCGGCCTGGTGGGCCATGAGCGCGTCGGTGTAACCCTCCACGATCACGGCTTGGCCGGACTTCCTGATTGAGCTCTTGGCCTTGTCGATGAGGTACAGCGTCCGGCTCTTGTCGAAAAGCGGCGTCCCGGGCGAGTTCAGGTACTTGGGCCCTGCGGTGCGACCGGCGGCGGCCGCCCGCTCGTTCGCCTCCGACTCGGAGCCGAGGATTCGGCCACCCACGCCGACCGCAGCGCCGTTCTGATCCCGGATGGGGAAGAGGACGCGGCCTCGAAACTTGTCGATGATGCCGACCCCGCGGGATTGCGAGCGACCGAGCGAGGCGAGGCCAACCTCGACGAGCTCTTCGGGCTTGATCGCCCGCTTCTCGACGAGCTTGCGGCTCAGGACATCCCAGCCCTCGGGCGCCCAGCCGAGCTGGAACGTCTCGATGGTCGCGTCGCTGAAGCCGCGGCTGCGGAGGTAGTCGAGGGCAGGCGCGCCGACGGTCGTGGCGGTCAGCACCTGGTGGTAGAACGCGATCGCCGTCTCGAAGACGTCCCGGAGTCGGGCCCGGTGAGCATCCTCGCGCTTGGTCCGCTCGTCGATCTCGACGCCGGCTTTCGCGGCAAGCGATCGCAACGCGTCCGGGAAGGTCACGGAGTCACGCTGCATGACGAAGCTGAAGACGTCGCCGCCCAGGCCGCAGCCGAAGCACTTCCAGGAGTCCCGGCTCGGGGTGACCGTGAACGACGGCGTCTTTTCGCCGTGGAACGGGCAGAGCCCCTTGTAGGTCGTGCCCGCCTTCTTCAGCTGCACCGTCTCGCCGACCACGTCAACGATGTTCAGCCGGCTCTTGACTTCGCTTGCGATCCCGCCTGCCGTGATCCGCGCCTCCGATATACCGCCTCTGCTGGTGTCTACGCTCCAGAACACCGAGAGGTTCCGTTCCAGTCGCCCCGCCGCGACCTGCCGGACATGACTGTCGGCCTGTCAAGACTTGACAAGCCGTTCAAGGGGCTATTTTAGAACCTCAAGGCACCCCTTGACAACCCTTTTGTCAATACTGGGGAGGGGTATTGCGTCGGGCCCGACAGATACGCGCATCGTGGCTTGGACTATCGTCGCTCGATGCGGCGAACGTCCATGAGCAGAACGCGCCCCAGCGTGATGCGCCGTACCGTGACCGTCATCGCGCTGACCGCGCTCGTCGCCGGCTGCATGAGCCCCATCGTCACTCCCGGCCCTACGCCGACCGGAGTGCCGCCGTCGGCCGCTGTATCCCCGCCGCCGACCACAGCCCCAGGCCCGTCTGCGACCGCAACGGCGCTCCCGGCCTCCTTCCCGCTGGCCGTCGTGACCGGCCTGACCAACCTCAAGTCCGCAACGACCCTGAGCGAGCTCAGCTCCCTGGCGGCCATGGGCAAGCTCGTGGCGCCGTGCGGCGTCGAGGTAGTCCAGCCGCCGCTGACCGTCACCGCGCCGTGCCTTCCGGCCGATCAGATTGCTGGGGCGATCGCCGCCCGGCAATCGTTGATCGCGCTGCTCCCGCCGGGCCTCGTCGAGCCAGCGACGGAGATCCTCCCGGTCGGCGGGACCGGGCCGTTCGGGCTCTTCGGCGCCGACCTGTTCGGCGATCCCGCAGCCCGGGCGCTCCCCTACCCGGTCACGGGCCGAGCGAGCGGCAGCGCGACGCTCGATCCTGCATGGGTCGCCTACGACGCGTCGAAGATCTGGACGATCGCGTCGGTGGGTGGCTCGTGTCCCGACCGCGGCGCCGCGTACCAGGCGATCACGCTTGGCAAGGGCTGGGACTGGGTCTTCAACGGCGGGACGGCGCGTTATCGGGGCAAACCGTTCCTCGACCCGAGCCCGCCGAGCGGCATCGCAGCGCACCTGGTGGTCTCGGCGGTCGACACCGGCCGCAACGGCACGGTCGCCAAGCTGATCGGGGGCGCTGACCTCACGGTCGCCGACGTCGAGTGTCCGATCGTCGACCGCGCGAGCTGGGCGCCGAATCTCGGCCGCGCCCTGTTCTTCAGCATCAGCGAGGACGTCCTGCCCTTGTGGCGAAGCAAGCTGGGCTTCGATGTCCTGTACATGGCCGCGAACCACAACAGCGACAAGGGACCTGCCGGCATTCGGTCGTCGATTCGCCTCCTCGACAAGTACGGAATCGACCATGCGGGCGTCGGTGTCAACATCGACCAGGCGATGGCGCCGGCCTATGTCGAGCGTGGCGGCGTCAAGGTGGCCTTCGTCGCCTGGAACGATGTCCCGGGCGTCGTCGAGGCCACAGCGACCGTGCCCGGCGTCCCATGGCTCCGGAAGGCCAACGTCATCGAGAGCGTCAGGCGGGCGCGGGCCGGCGGTGCCCAAATCGTCATCTGCGATCCCCAGTGGTGGGGCGGCGCCGAGTACCACAGCGACCTCAAGGCATCCGAGCGGATCCAGCTCCAGTGGTTCGACGAAGCCGGGTGCGATCACGTCATCGGCGCGGGAACCCACCTCGCCGGCCCGATGCTCCTGCGGAGCGGCGTGACGCCCGGCAGCAACGTCGGCGTCGTTATGGCCAGCGAGGGCAACGTGATGTTCGGCCAGGACTGGTGGCAGCAGACCCAGGAGGGCGTGCTTATGCGACTGTCGTTCCGCGGCACGCAGCTCGTGAACGTCCACCTCGATCCATACGTGATGCTCTTCAACTCGCGAGCGGCGCTCCTCGACCCGCAGGGGGACGGCCACTACGTGCTGCAGCGCGTCTGGGCTAACTCCGAGGTCGACTACCGGCACTGCGGATGCGGCTGAGCGCCGCGTCGATCATCCGCATCCGCTCGCGAACGAGCCAGCGGACCGTTTCGACGGGGATCGGGTGCTCCGGCGTGAAGTGCAGGGTGCCCTTCGCCTGCGCGAAGCCCTCGAAGCGTTCCGGATTCGACTCGATCAGCTCCGAGCCCATCGGGAACAGCGAGCAATGGTTCTTGAACGCCGAGTACGAGACGAGCGCGCGGCCGCGATAGCGGAACGCCGGCATCGCGTAGCTGATCGTCTCCTCCGCGGCAGGCGCGGCCGCGGCAATCGTCTCGCGGAGCGCCTGGAGGGCCAGGCGCTGATCCGGCGTCGCGGCCGCGAGCATCGCGTCGATCCGCTCCGTAGGCGTCGTCATGGCCCCATTGTGCGACTCGAAGTCGTGGCCCGGTCGGGGTAGATTTCGGGCATGGACGACCTCATTGCGCGCCTCAGGGCGCGGGTGGCCGACCCGGAGCGGCGGAACGACGCGCCCCAGAGCGTCTCGATGGCGGGGCCGGGCGGCACGCTCACGTCGATGTTCGGGAATACCGCCGCCCTCCGTGGCGTGACGCTCGGGAGCCTTATGGACGACCTTCGCCGGGTCGTCGTGAGGGGCTGGTCAGGATCGAACATTTGTGCTATGGTCTTCACCTCGCAGCTCCTCGCTGCGACGCTCCGCGTGGTCGACTCCTTTTCGAACGGACCGTGCGTTCTGCCATTCCTGTTCGGGAAGTGTTGGAGGTCATCATGACCACCGGTACCATCAAGAAGGTCGTTGCCGATCGCGGCTTCGGCTTCATCGCCGCCGAGGATGCGAAGGAATACTTCTTCCATCGCGGCGGACTCGACTCCACGCTGGACTTCGACCGCCTCGTCGGCGGTGAGAAGGTCAACTTCGAGATCGAGCAGAGCCCCAAGGGTCCTCGCGCCTCGCGAGTCTCCGCGGCCTGATTCGAGGGCGACCCGCCTCGTGCGGGTCGCCGATCGAGAGGAGCGGTCCGTCCTGTACGGACCGCTTTTTCATGTCCGCCGCGCCACAATGGGGAGACGTGACCCCGCTCGGTGTACGAGGAAACTGATGCTCGATCTCCTCGGCTGGATCATCCTCGGGCTCATCGCCGGCTCGATCTCCGGCCGGTTTGTCGGGACCCGCAGCGTCCAGGGTTGCCTGCCGACCGTCGTCGTCGGGATCGTCGGCGCGATCGTCGGTGGCTGGCTCGCGCGGGAGCTCGGCTACAACCAGGTCCAGGGCTTCATCGGCGCTTTGGTGTTCGCGGTCCTCGGCTCGGTGGTCGTCCGGCTCGTTCTTCGAGCCATTGGAGGCGGTCGCTAGCGAGCGAACGGGGCGGCTAACCCTCGTCCGCGGCTGAGGCGGCCGGGCCGCCCGTCGAGGTGGCCGCGATGATCGCGAGCATCTCCTCGCCGTAGGACTCGAGCTTCGCCGGGCCCATGCCCTTGACCCGGCGTAGCCCCGCGAGCGTCTGCGGGCGCGCTTCGGCGATCGCAAGGAGGGTGGCGTCGTGGGCGACAACATAGGCGGGCACCACATCGGCGCGGGCGCGATCTCGCCGCCAGAGCTGCAGGGCCTCGAGGAGCGGTCGATCACCGGGCTCAGCTGACGGCGCGGCAGCCCTACCCGCCGGTGGCAGGCTAACGACGCGTCGCTCGGGGGTCCGCCCGCGTTCGAGGGAGATCAGGAACCTCGAACGCTGGCGCTTGACCACCTTCCCTCCGGCGCCAGCGCGGCTCTGCGCCCACGACAGCGCGAGGTGCGTCCGCGCGCGGGTCAGCCCGACGTACAGGAGGCGGCGTTCCTCGTCGACCTCGGCGTCCTCCTTCGCCTGTCGGACCGGCAGGAGGCCTTCCTCGAGGGCCGGCAGGAACACCGCGTCCCACTCGAGGCCCTTCGCCCGGTGATAGGTCAGGAGGTTCACGCCACCCGACGCCCCAAGGGCCTCGTCCGCGTCCCGGCGGTCGAGCTCGGCGAGGACCTCGGCAAGCGTGACCTCGGGTCGAGCAGTCGCCAGATTGGCCAGGATCGAGATGAGTGTTTCAAGCGACGCCGACCGCTCGACGGCCTCGTCCCCGCCCCGCTCGGCGTCCCCACCGAGCCCGAGCCGCTCCGCGAAGAGGTCCCGGATGGCCAGGACAAGCTGCACGCCAACGGCCTCCAGCCTCGCGTTCCGAAGGAGCCTGCGGGCATCCCGGATCTCGCGTCGATCGAAGAACCGCTGGCCGCGGATGGCGAACGGAATCCCCGAGCGAGTCAGCGCCTGCTCGAGCTCGGGCAGCTGGGCGTTGATCCGGACGAGGATCGCGATCTCACCGGGCTCGATCCCGCCACGAAGCAGGTCCCGGATCCCGGCAACGATCGCGGTGCGCTCGGCCTCGTCGTCGGGAAAGCGCCGAATGCTCGGCACGGAACCGGCCGGGCGGGTGGCCCTGAGCGCGCCGCGGGGGCCCGGGCCGGTGAGCCGATTCGCGAGCTCGAGGATCTGGGGCGTGGAGCGGTAGTTCTCGACGAGCGTGACGACTCGCGCGCCGGGATGCGCGCGCTCGAACCCGAGCAAGTACTCGGGCGTGGCGCCGGTGAAGCTGTAGATCGTCTGGTCCGGGTCGCCCACGACGGCGAGATCCTGGGAATCACCGAGCCAGAGATGGACGAGCCGCTCGGCGAGCGGATTCGTGTCCTGGTACTCGTCGACGGAGATCCACGTCTTGCGCGAGGTGACGAGCGCGAGCGCAGCCGCATCGGTCTCGAGCAGATCAACGGTTTCGACGAGCATGTCCTCGAAGTCGATGACGCCGGCTCGCGCCTTCGCCCGCTCATAGTCCGCATAGAGGCGGGCGAACAGGTCGGCCGGGATCGGCGCGCGGTCCCCGCCTTCGGCGACCCAGCGCTCGGGTCGAATCCGGCGGACCTTTGCCCACTCGATCGTCTCCGCGAGATCCTTGACCTGGGTGAACTTGTAGCCGCCTGGGAGCCGTCCGGCGAGGGGATAGAGGAGCCGACCCTTGCCATCCGCGATCACGGGCATCGCCGCACCCTCGTGGCGGCTCGGCCAGAAATGCCGCAGCTGGGCGAGCGCCATCGCGTGGAAGGTCTTGGCCATCACGCCTGGATGGCCGAGCGCCGCCATCCGCTGGACCATCTCGGTCGCTGCCTTGTCGGTGAAGGTCACCAGCAGGACCCGGTCGGTCGAGACGACGCCGGTCTCGATCGCGTACGCACCTCGATGGCTGATGACCCGGGTCTTGCCGGAACCGGCCCCGGCGATGATCGCAAGCGGACCACGGGTGATCTGGACCGCCGCGCGCTGGGCATCGTTGAGACCGTCGAGAAGGCGCGTCGGGTCGCGGGTCGTTGCCAGGGTCACCGGCTGAGGTTAGTCGGCTCGGGCCTTCGGGCGCTAACCGGCGCCCTGACCGGCGTCCGGGATCAGAACCCGATCGGCTCCTTGATGAGCACCACCGTGAAGCGGCCGGGTCGGAACTCCTGGTTCACGATCAGGATCTTGCGGACCGCGCTGTCGATGCCATAGAGGCCCTGCATCCGCTGGTTCTCGAGCGGCAGGACCTCCTGCTCGATCCGCGCAAGCGCCTCGTCGACGTTCTTCACGATATTCTGCGAGCCGATCGCGAAGATGACGAGGCCCGCGCCGAACGCGATCGCGCCGAGCTGGCTGCCGGTGTTCGAGGCGACCACGATGGTCCCGTCCTCGGTGACGGCGTGGGCGCTGTTGAGCCAGTAGTCGGGGGCGACGCCGAGCTTGCGGGCCTCCCGAAGCGCGGCCGGGTCATTCCGGTCCATCGAGCGCGTCCTGGGTCGAACCGCGTCGAACTTGCCTGACTCCTCGATGGCGGCGGTCACACCGAGCTTATCGAGCGTCTTGGAAGCGCCCTCACCAACCTCGGCGCCCTCTGGCACGAGGCTCAGGATGAGAGCCTTGGCGGTCTTGTGATCATCGACGACGTGAACCTCGTAGCCCTTGCCGCGAAGAGCGGCGGCAGTTCGAGCGATCGTCGCGTCGTCGGCAGCGTCCGCGAACCGGTCGATGCGAGCCGTCGGCTCGACGAGTGTGGCGGTGGTCATCGGTAGTCTCCTGGGTCTGTCGCTGGGCCGAAGTCCGTCTCGGTAGTTGACTGAGCAACATTCTAGCACTTTCGCAAATACGCACGCGATCCCGCGACGTCTGCTATGGTTCGCTTACTTCGTGCTCATGAGGCGCTCCGGTCAGCGCCCACGGTCTTTCGCCGTTCGATCCCGAATCACCCCCATCGCCCTGACCGGGCCCCGCGCTTGCGGGAGGGCCTCGTCAGGAGCAAACGTTCCATGTCATTCGACACCCTTGGGCTGACGCCCGAGCTGATCGGCGTCGTCGCCGACGAGGGCTATACCGAGCCCACCCCAGTCCAGCGGGAGGCCATCCCGCTCATCCTCGCCGGCCGCGACCTGCTCGCCGGCGCGCAGACCGGCACCGGCAAGACGGCAGCGTTCGTGCTGCCGATCCTGCAATTACTGCATGCGACGCGGCACGCGCCTGCCCCTGCGGTCGGCGACCCGCGCGGACCCCGCGAGCCCCGTCGGGCACTCGCCGGCCCCATCCGGACTCTCGTCCTCACGCCGACCCGCGAACTCGCCCTCCAAGTCGAGGAGAGCGTCCGCACGTACGGCGCTCGCCGGCCGATCAGATCGGTCGCGATCTACGGCGGGGTGAACTTCGACCGCCAAGCCCGGGCGCTGAAGATGGGCCCCGAGATCGTGGTCGCGACGCCGGGGCGCCTGCTCGATCACGTCGGGCAGCGAACGATCGACCTGTCTCACGTCGAGATCCTCGTGCTCGACGAGGCCGATCGGATGCTCGACATGGGCTTCATTCGCGACATCAAGCGGATCATCGGGCTGCTACCCCCGAAGCGGCAGAATCTCATGTTCTCGGCGACGTTCTCGAACGACATCCGGGAGCTGGCTGGTGGCTTCCTCACCGTGCCCGCGACGGTCGACGTCGCGCCCCGCAACACCGCCGCAGAGCTCGTCGAGCAGGTCGTGATCCCGGTCGATCGGGAGCGCAAGCGCGAGCTCCTCAGCCACCTCGTTCGCACCGGTCGCATCGACCAGGCGCTCGTCTTCACGCGCACGAAGCACGGCGCCAACCGCCTCGCCGAGCAACTCGCCCGCGACGGGATCGAGGCGGCACCCATCCATGGCAACCGCAGCCAGTCCCAGCGGGTGCGCGCCCTCGGCGACTTCAAGGCCGGTCGCGTCGCGATCCTCGTCGCGACCGACCTCGCCGCGCGTGGTATCGACATCGACGCTCTCCCGCACGTCGTCAACTTCGAGCTGCCGATGGTCGCCCAGGATTACGTCCACCGGATCGGCCGGACGGGCCGCGCCGGCATCGACGGCCAGGCCGTATCGCTGGTCTGCGTCGACGAGGCGCCCCTCATACGGGACATCGAGAAGCTCCTCCGGCACGCCGTTCCGGTCGAGCTGGTCCCGGGATTCGAGCCCGACCGCTCGATCCGGGCCGAGCCGATCCGCCTTCGATCCGGCGGCCTCGCAGGGCGTCCGGCCTCGTTCGGCAGCGGTGTCCCCGTGCCACGCCACGGTCCTCGCGCCAACGCGACCCGGCCGAGTAGGCCACGACCGAATGGCGCCCGTCCCGCTGCCGCCTCCTGGTCCGGCGCCGCACCACGACCCGGCGCTCCTTCCGGGCAGCCTCCGGCCGGACGTCCGGGTTCGCAGCCGGGCGCGCGGCCGTTCGCGGGACGCCCGGTGAGCCCACATCGACGGCCCGAGTCGCAGCACGGACGGCCCGAGAGCCAGCACGGTCGGCCGACGATGCCGGGTGTCCGCCCCGACAGTCAGGGCCCGCGACCGGTCAGCGCGTGGGTCCCCCGTCCGACGGCCGATCCGCGGTCTCGATCCGGTGCGCGTCCAGGCGTCGGGCTCGGCAATCGACCGGGCGAGCGGAGCCTGCGGCCGAGCTCGGGCCGCTGAGCTCGGGCCGCTGAGCTCGGGCCGCTGAGCCGTCATCGCTCCTCCCAGGCGATGCGCATCGTCGCGCGCAGCGACTGACCAGCCCCCAGGACCACCGTGCCGGCTTCGAGGGCCGCACCGTCACCAAGGCCGAGCGCGTTTGGCCACGCCGTCTGTGGCTCGACGCAAATCGCGTGGGGTGGCGTGAACACCATGACCACCGAGAGCGGCGGCTCGTGCTCGATGGTCAGTCTCAGATCCGGCCAGACGAGCGTCGTCGGACTGCGGACGCCGACGTAGGCGTGATCCAGGCGCCGTGATCCCAGCGTCGGGCCCGTTCGCAGATCCGTTCGGCCCGCAACGGCGACGACCTCCCCCGTCGGGATCATCGCCCTCGTGGCGAGGACTCGATCGGCGTGGACCCGCAGTGCCACGTCCGCTCCGGCACGCCGGAACCACGGATGCCACCCGAGTGCGGCCGGCATGGGCCGCTCGGCCTGGATCTCGGCCGTGAGCGACAGCCCCCTGGGGTCGAGTCGCAACCGTTGCCGCACGCTTCCGCCGAACGGCCACGCGGGCGGATCAAGCCTCGTTTCGAGCTCGACTTCCGCCGCGCTGCGAGCGACGACGGCCCATGGGCGATCGAACACGAGCCCATGGATCGCATTCCGGCCGTGATTCCGATGGAGCTGCCAGGTCTTTCCTTCGAAAAGGAGGCGACCGGCCGCGAGCCTTCCCGGCCACGGCGCCATCAGGTAGCAGCCCCATGTCATCGAGCGATCGTCGGCATCGGACGGCCCGACGAACAGCTCACGGCCGCCTACCAGCAGCGACGCGAGGCGTCCGCCCCGATCCGGGTCGATCGTGGCGGCCGCGCCGCCGGCGCGGAGGATGATGGACTGCATCTGTCGTTCGGCTAACCTCGTCTTCGACGCCTCGAAGTGTCCACGATGCAGGGAGACAGCATGAGCGAGGCCTTTTTCACCGAGGTCCCGGCCGCGATCCCGTTCGGCGGCCCCGATTCAACGGATCCCCTGGCGTTCTCCGCCTATGAGCCCGATCGCCTGGTCCTTGGCAAGCGGCTGGAGGACCACCTCCGGATCGGCGTCTGCTTGTGGCACAGCTTCAGCTGGGCGGGCACGGACATGTTCGGCGCTCCGACGTTCGACCGTCCCTGGCTCGCGCCCGGGTTGGAGCCGCTGGCGGCCGCCAGGGCGAAGCTCGATGCCGCCTTCGAGTTTCTCTCGAAGCTCGGCGTCCCGTTCTTCTGCTTCCACGATCGCGACGTCGCACCCGAGGGCGGCACCTGGGCCGAGACGACGGCGATTCTCGCATCGGTTATCGACCTGATCGAGGCCCACATGGAGGAGACCGGGCTGCGGCTCCTCTGGGGCACCGCGAACCTCTTCACCCATCCGCGCTACGCCGCAGGGGCGGCCACGAATCCCGATCCCGAGGTCTTCGCCGTTGCGGCTGCCCAGGTCCGGCAGATGCTCGAGTTCACGAAGCGGCTCGGCGGGGCGAACTACGTCCTGTGGGGCGGCCGCGAGGGCTATGACACGCTGCTCAACACCGATCTCGCCCGCGAGGAGGCGCAGCTCGCCCGTTTCCTGACGATGGTGGCGGAGCACAAGCACAAGATCGGCTTCGAAGGCGCGCTGCTGATCGAGCCGAAGCCGCATGAGCCCACGAAGCACCAGTACGACTTTGACTCGGCCACGGTCCACGGATTCCTCGCCCGACACGGGCTGGAGGACGAGTACCGGCTCAACATCGAGGGCAATCACGCGACGCTGTCGGGCAAGAGCTTCCACCACGAGGTCGCCTACGCGACGAGCCACGGGATGTTCGGCAGCATCGACGCCAACCGGGGCGACTACCAGAACGGCTGGGATACGGACCAGTTCCCGAACTCGGTCGATGAGCTGGCGCTCGTGGCCTACGAGATCCTCAAGGCCGGCGGGTTCACGACCGGCGGCTTCAACTTCGACGCCAAGCTGCGCCGCCAGAGCGTGAGCCGGACCGACTTGTTCCACGCCCACATCGGCGGGATCGACACCCTGGCGCGATCCCTCCTCGTCGGCGCGGACCTGCTCGAGCAGCAGACGCTCCAGGCGCCCCTCGAGGCGCGCTACGCCGGGTGGACCGGCGACCTCGGACGGTCGATCGTCGAGGGCACGGTGTCGCTCGCCGAGCTCGGCGAGGCGGTCGCCGGCGGCGGTATCGATCCGAAGCCGGTCTCGGGTGGCCAGGAGTTGCTCGAGGCGCAGGTGAATCGGCGCATCTGGGGGGTCGACCGGCCACGGCCGCGGTGAGCGGTTACGCAGCGTGAGCCACGTCCTCGGCATCGACGTCTCGACGACGGCGACGAAGGCAGTCCTGGTCGACCAGGCCGGCGTCGTCGTCGGGATCGGCAGCGCGGAGTACGGCTTCGAGGCCCCTCGGCCCCTCTGGAGCGAGCAGGATCCCGCGCTCTGGTGGGGTGCCGCGGTGGTGGCGCTCCGCAACGTCCTCGGCGAGGCGGGCGTGGCCGGCTCGGACGTCACCGCGATCGGGCTCACGGGGCAGATGCATGGGCTCGTGCTCCTCGACCGAGCGGACGCGGTCCTTCGGCCCGCGATCCTCTGGAACGACCAACGAACCGCGGCCGAGTGCGACGAGATTCGGGAGGTGGTCGGTCTCGAGCGCCTCATCGCGATCACCGGCAACGACGCGGTCACCGGCCTGACCGCTCCGAAGCTCGCCTGGGTCCGCGACCATGAGCCCGAGGTCTGGGCTCGCGCCGCCCACGTCCTTCTGCCGAAGGACTACCTCCGGCTCCGCCTGACCGGCGACCGCGCCCTCGACAAGGCCGACGGCTCCGGGACGTTGCTCTTCGACCTGGCGGCCCGTGACTGGTCGTCGGAGATGCTCGATGCGCTCCGAATCCCGCCCGCGTGGCTGCCCCCGACCCACGAGGGTCCAGCGGTCACGGGCACGGTTTCGGCGAGCGCCGCCGCGGTCACGGGACTTCGAGCCGGCACGCCGGTCGTCGCGGGCGGTGGCGACCAGTCCGCGAACGCCATCGGCGTTGGCGCGGTGTCGCCAGGCGTAGTCGCCCTCTCCCTCGGGACGTCTGGGGTCGTGTTCGCGGCGACCGACGCTCCCCTCTTCCATCCCCTTGGCCGAATTCACGCCTTCTGCCACGCGGTGCCCGAGCGCTGGCACCTCATGTCGGTGATGCTCTCGGCGGCCGGCAGCCTTCGCTGGTTCCGCGACACGTTTGCTCCGGGCATGGCGTTCGCCGACCTCGTCGCCGACGCCGCCGCGATCCCGGCGGGGAGCGAGGGTCTGTTCTTCCTGCCCTATCTCAGCGGCGAACGCAGTCCCCACCCGGACACGCTCGCACGCGGCGCGTTCGTCGGCCTGACGCTGGCCCATGACCGGCGTCACCTGACCCGCGCCGTGCTGGAGGGCGTGGCGTTCGGGCTGCGCGACGGACTCGACCTGATGATCGGGGTCGGGATGCCGGCTCCCGAGCAGGTCCGTGCCTCGGGCGGCGGCACGGCAAGCCCGCTCTGGCGTCAGATCCTCGCCGACGTCCTCGATGCCGAGATCGCCAGCGTCAACACCACCGAAGGCGCCGGGTTCGGAGCCGCCATTCTCGGCTCGGTCGCGGCGGGTTGGTTCCCATCGATCGACGCCGCGGTCTCGACCCTCGTCAGGACGACGCCGGCTGCGGCGCCGGGGCGCGACGCGGATCTCTATCGCGTCGCGCATGCGACGTACCGGGAGCTCTACCCGGCGCTGGTGCCCACCTTCCACCGCCGGTAGCGCGGCGATCGCGAGTGCGTGGGCGCGAGGCTCGACCCGTGGACTTAGCCCCGCAGCTCGATCTCGGCCTTGTCCTTCTCGGTGACCTCGTCGGGCTTCTTGCCCAGGATGATCATGCCGAGCACGTCATCTGCGGTGACATTGTCCTTTTTGACCGTGTCGACGATCCTGCCGTGGTACATGACGCCGATCCGATCGGAGAGGTCGAAGACATCGTGGATGTCGTGGCTGATCAGGAAGATGCCGATGCCTTCGTCCTTGAGCTGCCGGACCAGGTTACGGACCTGTCCCGTTTCGGCCGGCCCGAGGGCTGCGGTCGGCTCATCCATGATCAGGATCCTGGCGTTGAAATAGACCGCCCGGGCGATCGCCACCGCCTGGCGCTGGCCGCCGGAGAGCGACTTCACGGGCAGCGTGAAGCGCGTGAAGTTCGGGTTCAGGCGGCCCATGACCTTGCGTGTCTCCGCTTCCATGCTCGAGTCGTCGAGGGACCCCAGCCGGGTCGTCAGCTCACGTCCGAGGAACAGGTTGCCCGGCGCGTCGATGTTGTCGGCCAGCGCGAGCGTCTGGTAGATCGTCTCGATGTTCAGGGCCTTGGCGTCGCGCGGGTTGCGGATGGCCACGACGTCGCCGTTGACCTTGATCTCGCCGCTGTCGGCCGGATGAGCGCCCGAGAGCACCCGCATGAGCGTCGACTTGCCGGCGCCGTTGCCACCGACGAGGCCGATGACCTCCCCGGCGAACAGGTCGATCGTGACGTCCTGCACGGCGTGCAAACCGCCGAAGGCGACGCTGATGTCGTGCATCTCCACGAGCGGCGTTCGCTCCGCGACGGTCACGGCTCGCTCCTCCCCGCACTCACGATCCGCGCCGGCGGTTGTAGGTGTCGAAGCCAACGGCCAGGATCAGGACAATGCCGGCGACCACGTTCTGGCCGGGCGAGTTGACGCCCATGAAGCTCAAGCCATAGGCGAGTGACTGCATGACGAAGGCCCCCAGGACGGCGCCGGGGATGGATCCGATGCCACCGGCGAACGACGTCCCACCGACGACGGCCGCGGCGATTACATACAGCTCGTAGCTCTGACCGACGTCAAGGGTCGCGCCATTGAGCCGAGCCGAAGCGATGGCCGCGGCGAGGGCACAGAGCACGCCCATGAGCACGTAGGTCTTCAGGATCGTCCAGCGCGTGTTGATGCCGGCGAGCTCGGCCGCGTCCGGATTACCGCCGTAGGCGTAGACGTACCGCCCGAACTTCCGCCGCGTGGCGATGAATGCCATCACGAGCGTCACGCCGACAAGCAGGATGATCGGGTTCGGAAAGCCGGTCGGGATCAACAGGCCGCCCGCGGGGACGGTGATGTGGTTCTCCGCGGCGTAGCGCTCGGCCAGGCCCTTGGGCCAGAAGTTGTTGTTCGCGAACGCGGCGAGGCCAAGCATCGTCACGCAGCCGATGACGCCCAGCAGGAGTTCCGCCCACACCGGCCGGAGGGCGAATCCGAACCGGCGGCGCTGACGGCGGCTGTTGAAGAGGAGCGCCACGACCGCAACGCAGCCGAGGACCCCGAGGATCCAGGTCACCGTTCCTCCGACGGATCCCTGCGCGCCACCACCGATCAGCTGGAAGCCGGGGTCGAGGCCCGATACGGCGGCGCCACTGGAGAGATACCAGATCACTCCACGGATCGTGAGCAGCCCGCCCAGCGTCACGATGAATGAGGGCACCCCGACGTAGGCGATGATGAAGCCCTGGAGCGCGCCGACGCCTGCTCCCAGGATCACGCCGATGGCCAGTGCGATGACCCATCGGAATGGGAATTCCGCGTTCATGCCCAAGATGTTGGGCAGCCAGTCGGTCATCAGCAGGGCATACGTCATGGCGACGAGGCCGACGAGCGACCCGACCGACAGGTCGATGTTGCGCGACACGATGACGAGGACCATCCCCGTCGCGATGACCGCCACGCCCGAGGCCTGAACTGCCAGCGTGACCATGTTCGTCGGTTGGAAGAACTTGCCCCCGCTCAGGATGTTGAAGATGAGCAGGATCAGGCCGAGGGCCACGAGCATGCCGAACAGACGGAGATCGATCTCCGTCTGGGCGAGCACGTCACGGAGCGAGCTGCGAGCGGGGGGCTGGGTCTGACCCGAGATCGGTGCCGCTTCGGCCACGTTCGTCACGCCCGCACTCCTGTCCCGGAGATGAAGCGACCTGAGCGCCCGAGGATCGGGACGCGCAGGTCGCAGGTACTCAAGGGTTGACGACGGTCACTTGCACGCAGGCGGCGCCTTCGCGGGGTCGACGTCCTTGCAGAGGGCGTCCTTCGTGACCTGGCCGGCGTCGATCGCCGTCTTCAGGGTGTCTGCAGTGAGCGGCGTCGGCTGAAGGATGAAGGACTTGACCGTTGTGCCGCCCGGCGTCTTGAAGTCCTGGGCGGACAGCCCGGCCGTCGGCTCGACGCCGGCGGCGATCAGGCCAGCCGGCAGCTTCAGGTCGGCCATCTTGGTACCGGCGCAGAGAGCGAGCGCGGCTGCGCCAGCTGCCTTGCCGAGCTCGTTGGCCTGCTTGAACACATCGACGTACTGCTTGCCCAGCGCCACATTGTTCAGGTTGGCGGGGTCGCCGTCCTGACCGCTGAGGGGCGGGAAGCCGTAGCTCTTGGCCGTGAGGGCACCCACTACGCCGAGGGCCGTGCTGTCGTTTTCGGCCAGGATCGCATCGATCTTCGTGCCGTCGGCGACGGCCTTGTCGATGATCGCTTCCATGTTGGTCTGGGCCTTCTCGGTCTTCCAGCCATCGGTGAATGTCCCGGCAGGGCCGTTCAGGATCTTGATGTCGCCGGAGGCGACCTTGTCCTTGAGGCCCGCGGCATCCCAGCCTGCCGGCAGGAATGTGGAAGCGTTCGCGTCGCCCGGGTCGCCCTTGATGAGGACGTAGTTGCCCTTCGGCACCTTTGTCAGGATCGCCTTGGCCTCGGCCTCGCCGACGCCCTGGTTATTGAAGGTGATGTACAGGACCCCGGGATCCTCGATCAGTCGGTCATACGCGATGACCGGAATTCCCGCGTCCGACGCCTTCTTGAGCGCCGGCAGGATGGCCGTGCCGGACTGGGCCAGCAGGACCAGGACCTTGGCGCCCTTCGAGATCAGGGTGTCGACATCGGTCAGCTGCTGCTCGGCGACCAGGTTGGCGTCGGCAGAGATGTACTTACCGCCACCGGCCTCGACGGTGCCCTTGAGGTTGGGCTCGTCGTGTGCCGCCCAACGGGGCTGCTGGAAGTTGTTCCAGGACACACCGACGGTGCACCCGCCGGCCGCCGCCGACCCGGCAGGGGCCCCTGAGCCTCCCGGCGCGGTGGTCGCACCACCGCCGCAGGCGTTGAAGCCGATCACCGCAGCGGCGGCGAGCGCGGCTAGTTTCCGATTGAACATTGAGCTCCTCCTCTGGACAACGTCAGTCGATCTACGTTGCGGTTCGGCTATCAGGCTACCACCCTGCTCTCGGCGATTTTCTGGCCGAACCAGCACCGCCGGGTCAGACAGGAAGGGTTCGGCGAGCTCGGCGCCGCCTCGTGGGGCGCGTCAATCGCGAGGGTGGCCGAGACCACGTGGACGAGCCCCGGGGATCGCGGCACAACACCCGGATTTGTGCTCCTCTCGTCGAAACGGTCGCGGCAGCCTCGGGCATCATCGCCGACGATGTCAAGCCGTGGAGGCTAGGCTCACCGCCATGACGACGCTGCAGTGGGGCATCCTGGGCCCCGGACGCATCGCGCCACGCGTCGTACGCGCGGTCGGGTCGGACCAGCGCGGCCATGTGAGCGCCGTGGCGAGCCGCGACCCTGGGCGGGCCCGGGCGTTCGCGGAGGAGCACGCAATCCCGCGCGCGTTTGGCTCCTACGAGGAGCTGGTCGCGTCGCCGGACCTCGACGTGATCTACGTCTCGTTGCCGAATCATCTGCACGCCGCGTGGGCGATCCGGGCGCTCGAGGCCGGCAAGCACGTGCTCTGCGAGAAGCCGCTCGCACTCAGCGTCGCCGACGTCGACGCGATCGCCACCGCCGCGGCGGATTCCGGGAAGGTCGCCGTCGAGGGCTTCATGTACCTCCACCATCCGCAGATCCTGCGGGCGCTCGAGCTGGCCCATGACGGCAGCCTCGGCACGCTCGAGGTGCTGAATGGTTCGTTCTCGTTCTTCCTGACGTACCCCGGCGATCCCCGGCTCGATCCGGCGATGGGTGGCGGTTCGCTGTGGGACGTGGGCTGCTACCCGGTCAGCTTCGCCCGGCGGCTGGCTGGCGAGGAGCCGGACGGGATCCAGGCGTTCGCTCGGTTCGACGACCAGGGCGTCGATCGGACGTTCGCCGGGCAGCTCCATTTCCCGAGCGGGCTCATCGCGACCTTCGACAGCGGCTTCTCGGCGCCAGACCGGGAGCGTCTCGAGATCGTCGGTCGGGACGCCACTCTCGTGCTGGATACACCGTTCCTCCCCGAGCCATACGGAGCGGCGGCGACCCTCACCCTGTGGCGTGATCGAACGCCGACGCCCATCGAGATCGAGCAGGCCGACCAGGTTCGGCTCGAGGTCGAGGACCTGACCGCGGCGATCATCGATGGCACGCCGCCGCGTGTGGATCTCGCGTTCAGCCGCGGGACGATCGCCAGCCTCGTCGCCCTCGATCAGGCCGCCCGCGCCGCGGGTCGATGACCCTGCCACGCCCTCGGCCGGCCGTGGTCATCGGGGCGGTGGCGATCGGCCTGATCGGGATCGGGCTCGCAGCGGTGCTCGTGGGGTACGGGCGGGCCGCGACCCCAACGACGGCGGGCCCGACTCCCCACTTCGTCGACGAGACGCCCTCCTCCGGCCTCGCGTTCACCTCCGGCGGCGCGTTCGACTTCGCCGTCGGCGGCGGCGTGGCCGTCCTCGACTGCAACGACGACGGCCGGCCCGACCTGTACATCGCCGGCGGCGCGAGCTCCGCAGGGCTCTTCCGGAACAACAGCCCGACCGGTGGCGCCCTCCGGTTCGCCGTCGTCCACGACGCCGCCACGGACCTCGGTGCCGTCTTCGGCGCCTACCCGATCGACATCGACGGCGACGGTCACACCGACCTGGTCGTCCTCCGCAAGGGCGAAAACGTGCTGCTCCGGGGCCTCGGCAACTGCCGGTTCGAGCGGGCCAACGAAGCGTGGAGCTTTGACGGCGGGAAGCTCCCGACGACCGCGTTCAGCGCGACCTGGGAGGGCATTTCGCGGCTGCCGACCCTCGCCCTGGGCCGGTATGCCAACCTCGAGAGCCAGGACCCATCGCACCTCTGCTACGAGAACGAACTCGTGCGGCCCGCGGCCTCCGCGGTCGCCTACGGCCCGCCCATCCCACTGGGCCCGAGCTGGTGCGCGCTCTCGATGCTCTTCAGCGACTGGGATCGCTCTGGCCGAATGGACCTTCGGGTGAGCAACGATGCCCACTACTACCAACCAACCGACGGGCAGGAGCAACTCTGGCGCATCGAGGCAGGCAAGCCGCCGCGGCTCTACTCCGCGGCCGACGGCTGGGTGCCGGTCCAGCTCCAGGGGATGGGCATCGCCAGCTATGACCTGACCGGCGACGGCTATCCGGAGGTGTACCTCACGACCCAGGGCGCGAATCGGCTCCAGACGTTGACCGCCGGGCCCTCACAGCCGACGTACCGGGACATCGGGCTCAAGCGCGGCCTCAATGTGACCCGTCCCTTCACCGGACCCGACACCGCCCTGCCATCCACGGCCTGGCACGACGAGTTCGCCGACGTGAACAACGACGGCTTCGTCGATCTCTTTGTCTCGAAGGGCAATGTCACCGATCAACCCGACTATGCCCAGCAGGATCCGAGCAACCTCCTCCTCGGCGCTCCGGATGGCTCCTTCCACGAGGCCGCTGACTCGGCGGGGATCCTGGACATGGCGCGTGGCCGCGGCGCTGCCCTCGCCGACTTCAACCTCGATGGCCTCCTTGACCTCGTCGAGGTCCACTATGGCGCTCCCGTCCGGATCTGGCGCAATGTCGGTGTCGGCACGAGCGCCGCGCCGGTGACGCTCGGAAACTGGCTTGCCCTGCGGATCAGACAGCCTGGTCCGAACGTCGACGCGATCGGGGCCTGGATCGAGCTCCAGGTCGGCGACGTGACCCTCCGGCGCGAAATCACCATCGGCGGGGGGCACGCCGGCGGGCAGCTCACCTGGATCCATTTCGGGCTCGGGCCATCGAAGGAGGCTCGGGTCCGCGTCACCTGGCCCGGCGGCGAGGTCGGCCCGTGGTTGCCCGCTACTGCTGACACGTTTGGGATCCTTGAGCGCGGGGCGGGCTCGATCGCGGCCTGGCAACCGGGCAGCTGAGCGTTCCGGTCGTCGCCTCGGCGATCGGTTCTTCGGGATCGGGCTCAATGCCGGCCATTTGATCGGGCTCGACGAATGGCTAGACTCGCCGGTGTTCCGGGGGTCGACGGTCCCGCTTCAATCGGGCATGGCGCTCCAGGTCAACATCATCCCGGCCACGGGCACCGACTACTTCACGACGAACATCGAGGACGGCATCGCGCTCGCCGAGAGGAGCTGCGGCGGGCGTTCGCGGCGGCATATCCCGCGGCGTGGGAAAGGATCGAGAAGCGGCGTGCGTTCATGATCGCCTCGCTGGGCATCGAGCTGCATCCAGATGTCCTGCCCTTCTCCAACCTGCCTGCGTACCTGCGGCCGTTCCTGTTGCGACCGGCTCGGGCGATGACGGTCGCGGGCGCATGACCTCCGAGCCCGGGACGACCGGTGACATCACGGCGAGCGATCGAGATCAGGCCGAGGTAGATCCGGAAGCAGGAGCACCGACCCAACCACCGCGGGGCCGGGCCCGGGGGTTCCGCACCGTGCTTGCGGTCATCGTCGTCGGCGCGCTCGCCGCGAGCGCTGTCGGGGTGTCGCGGATCCTCCAGCCGCCGGCTCCGAGCTGCCCGCCGATGGCCGCCAACGCCGACTGGTCCGTCGCGCGCCGCTGGGACGAGGCCCTCCTCGACGCGATCCGACGAGCGCTGCCGAACCCACCCGTGCATGCCCGCAACCTGTTCCACACGTCCGTTGCGATGTGGGACGCCTGGGCGGCCTTCGATCCCGTGGCGTCGGGCTACGTCGACAAGGAGAAGGTCCAGGCGGCCGATGTCGCGGCTGCCCGGAACGAGGCGATCAGCTATGCCGCCTATCGGGTCCTCACGTCGCGCTTCATCAAGGCCGTCGGTGCCGATCTGTCCCTCTCGGAGTTCGACGACCTCATGGACGGGCTGTGCTATTCGCTCACGAACACGTCGACGACGGGCAGCGCGCCGGCGGCGGTCGGCAACCGGATTGCCGCCGCGGTCCTGGCGGCCGGGCTCGCCGACGGCTCGAACGAGGCCATCGGCTACAAGGACCCGGCCTACAAGCCGGTGAACGCGCCGCTCATCGTCGCGAAGGCCGGGACCACGATGGTCGACCCGAACCGCTGGCAACCCCTGCAGATCGAGCACATGATCTCCCAGAACGGAATCCCGGTGACCAACGGTGTCCAGGTTGCGGTCGGACCGTTCTGGGGTCACGTGAAGCCCTTCGCCATCCCCGCCGGGGGCGCCGATGGCGTGCCGATTGATCCCGGACCGCAGCCGCGCCTCGGCGATCCCGCGACCGACGAAGCGTTCAAGGCCCAGGTCGTCGAGGTGATCCGCGACAGCAGCCTCCTCGACCCGAGCCTCACGACGACGATCGACGTCTCGCCCGCCACCCGCGGCGGCAACGACCTCGGCGCCAACGATGGACGGGGCCATCCGGTCAATCCCGTCACGGGGCAGCCATACGCTCCCGAGCTGGTCAAGCAGGGCGATTTCGCTCGCGCCCTGACCGAGTTCTGGGCTGACGGCCCGAAGTCCGAGACCCCGCCGGGCCACTGGAACGTGCTCGCAAACGAAGTCTCCGACGAGCTTGCGCCGAACCTCAGGATCGGCGGCAGGGGCCCGGCGGTCGACCGCCTCCAGTGGGACGTAAAGCTGTACCTCGCGCTGAACGGGGCCGTGCATGACACCGCCGTCGCGGCGTGGGGCCTCAAAGGCAAGTACGACGGCACCCGGCCGATCTCGATGATCCGGTACATGGGTGGCATGGGCCAGTCGACCGACCCGGCCCAGGCCGGTTACAACAAGGAGGGGCTGCCCCTGGTGCCGGGGCTCATCGAGCTCGTCACGAAGGCAGCGACGGCGCCCGGCGCGCCGAAGGCTGCCCTCGCCGGCCACGAGGGCGAGATCGCGATCCGGGCCTGGAAAGGCAATCCGGCCGATGCCAAGACAGGCAATGGCGGCGTCGGCTGGATCCTCGCGACGACGTGGGTCCCGTATCAGCAGTCGACGTTCGTGACGCCGTCGTTCCAGGGCTACGTGTCGGGCCATAGCTCGTTCAGCCGCGCGGCGGCCGAGGTCATGACGGGCTTCACCGGCAGCGAGTATTTCCCGGGCGGCCTGAGCGAGTGGACGATCAAGGCCGGCAGTCTCAAGGTCGCGGCCGGGCCGTCCGCAGACGTCGTGCTCCAGTGGGGCACGTACTACGACGCGTCGGACCAGGCGGGCCAGTCGCGCCTCTTCGGAGGGATCCATGTCCAGGCCGACGATCTCACCGGGCGGATCATCGGCGCCACGTGCGGCAAGGATGCCTGGGCACTGGCCCAGCGCTACTACGCTGGGCTCGCCCCCGCCTAGCTGTGGATCCAGGTCACGTGGAACGAGGTGCCACCGGAGCCGAGGGCCGACGGCCGCGTCCGGAGGATCGTCCGGCGTGACATCGATAGCTTGAGGTGGGTCCAGCGGTCGTCGTCGATCGCTGCGCGGGAGCCGCCGATCGTCGCGTGCGCATTCGTGAACTGCACGCTCCCGAAGCGGGGCAGGGCGACGGGCGCGCACGTGCCCGGGCAATCGACCGCAGGGGCTTCGACGATCCAGTCCGCCGTCCGCCTCGGCGCTCCCGGGGCCGGCGCCGTCAGCGTGAACGCGAGGTCCGTTTCGGCGTCGTAGATCGACATGGTGAAGCCGCCGCCTGAGTAGAGGATCCGGGCGGAGATGTGGTCGCCCGTTCGGACGCTGGCCAAGACCCGGACCTCGTGCTGCTCCCCGGGCAGGATCTCGTGCCATGCATCGTGATAGGCGGAGCCGTCATGGCAGTTCGCCTGGGTACCGATCTGGACGAGCACCGTCGTCGGCGGGATACCGATCTGTCGGCTCGAGAACCCATCGATGCCGATCCAGATCGCGACGGCCTGATCGCCGCGCACGGGACAGCTGACCTTCGGCTCGACCCAGCTCGCCTCGATGCACGTCACCGCGGTGGCTCGGACCGCCGAGACGTAGCCAGACCAGTTCGTGCTCAAGCCGCTCAGCGATCGACCCGGCCCGGCACCCGGCGTGCGATCCATGCCCGGGCAGGGCGCCGGTCGATCCGCGACGGGTGGGGACGGCGACGGCCCGGTGGTGGGCGCCAGGGATGCCGTGGGCCTCGCGGAAGGGATCGCCCGGGCCGACGGGCGGCCCGTCGGCACGGTCACCCCGGCCGTCGGGGCCGGCGGTGAGGGCGGGGGCGGGTCGATGCAGCCAGCGATCAGCGCGGCCAGGAGGACGACCGCCCACGGACCACGGCGCCGCCCGTCAGCCGCCAAGAAGGATCGATCCGCTGGCCGTGTCGACGCGGATTGGCAGCCTGGAAAGCGGTGTGGGAGCGGGTCCGTCGATCACTGCACCATCATGAGCCGGATCGAACGCGGTGCTATGGCACGGCACAGCGGGATCGCATCGGTGGCGTCCCATTCCAGGGTGCAACCGGCGTGCGCGCAGATCGCGTCGCACGCGCCGCGGGTTCCGAATTACCTCTCGGCGCGGTAGCCTTCCCGGGCGATGCCGATCCCTGCCCAATCCCGACGCGTCCAGGCAGGCCGCCGACGCGTTCGCGCGGCGAGCCTCCTGCTTGCCGCCGGGCTGGCGGGCTGCTCGCCGAACGCATCCCCGACCGTTTCGCTCGCCCCGTCGCCGGCGCCGACCGCGAGCAGCGGCCCGGTTGCGCCGACCTCGACGCCGGTGCCGCCCTCGCCCTCGCCTGTGGCCGGCCCGGGCAGGATCGTGTTCACCGAGTACCAGGGATCGGGCTCGGCGTTCACGGTCTACACGATGAATCCGGATGGGTCCGATCGGAGGACGGTCATAACCGGCCGGAGCGCGATCCCGCGCTTGTCGCCCGACGGGAGCCGGATCGCGGTCACGACATCGCGGGTCGACCCGACCCATTTCGAGACGGTCATGAACGTCGACGGCACTGACATCCATGATCTGCTTCGGCCGGATCCGACCCTGTCCCTGCTCTGCACGGCCTGGTCGCCCGACAACGCGCTCCTCGCCTGCGAGGGCTGGGACCCCACGAAGCCGGGCCGGGAAGGCGTCTACACGGTGCGCTCATCGGACGGCGGCGGCCTCAGGCGAGTCACGACATCGAGCGGGGGCATCCACGACATCCCCGGCGACTTCACGCCGGATGGCAGCCAGATCGTGTTCGTTCGAGCCAGCTACCCTCCGGGCTCGGTGGGCCAGGTCTGGATGGCCAGCGTGGATGGGACGAACTCGCACAAGCTCGTCGACACCCTGATCGGCTACCGCGTCAGCCTCACCCGCGACGGGACCCGGATCGCGGGCAGTCTCAACGGGCAGCTCGTGATCATCGACCTGCATGATCCGAGCGCCCCGCCGCGCCAGGTCGCGGTCCCGAAGGGCGTGGCGGTCAACCCGAGATGGTCGCCGGATGGCATGCGGCTCGTGTTCGTGCTTGCGCGAAGCGACGGGACGCGCCAGATCCACGTCGTGAACACCGACGGCACCAACGAGAAGCAGCTGACCAGGGACGTGAACCGGGACGAATACCCGGATTGGGGTCCTTCGACATAGCGGCTCCTTGCCGCGAAAAGCGCGTACCCTTCTCGGACCGATGGCCGCGGACGTCCGCGGGCCGCATGAAATCGAGGGACGATGGCGAAGCATTCGGAGTTCGAGCGGAAGCGCCGCGCCGAGGAGGCCGAGCGGGTCAAGGAGATCGAACGAGCGTGGACGGCGAGCATTCCGGCTCCCGTGGCCGCGAGCTTCAACGCGACGGTGCGGGCGGCCAAGGAGCGCGGGCCGGCGGTTCGACAACCCGACATGGCTCCCGGCACGCAGCCCCGACCGCCTCGCCCGGGTCACGAGCCCAAACCCCCGAAGGCGGACGCGGACACCCGCAGGCGTCGCTCCTAGTGCGTCGGTAGCGTGCGGCGCAAGAAGGTCACGTATCCGCCCCCGAAGACCGCGACCAAGGGCGGGTCAGCCAGCCCGGCGGTGGATCCCCGAAGCCAGCTCAATCGAGCCGTCTCCATCGACACGACGGCCATGCTCGGTAGAGGCGAGCTCCAGAAAGGTGACAAGGTCAGGATCCTGACCGGCCTGTACGCCGGTGAAGCGGCAGTCGTCGAGTCCGTCGTCGGCGGCGTGATCCCCGCGGCGCTGGTTCGGACCGAGGCCGGCCGGACTCGCCGCACACGAACGATCGACCTCGCTCCCTACCGGCCTGACGCACCGCCGCCACCCGCGGCCGCATCGGAGCCGGCACCCGGGCCGGACGCCGAGACGGCCTAGCTCGGGGCAATGGCCCTCGGGATCAACGGCGCCGGTAGCGCCGGACGACGTCGCGCGACACGGCGCGGAGCGCTCGCCGCACTCCTGGCAATGTTCCTCGTGAGCACGACATCGTCGATCAGCCCCGTCCCGCCCGCGCTCGCCGCCGCGCCGGACGCGAGCGTCGGCCCGAAGCTCGGCGGGACCGAGCTCTACGGCTACCTGCCGTACTGGCAGATGACGCCCTCGATGGCCAGCTATCTCGCCGGCGTACCGGTCTCGAGCCTGGAGCTGTTCTCCATCGGGGCCGGCGAGGATGGCGGCCTCCTGACGAAGCAAACCGGCTATCGCCGGATCAGCGGTCCGCTTGGAGCCCAGATCATCCGCGAGGCCCACGCCCGCGGCCAGCGGGTGGAGCTGGTGTTCACGAGCTTCGGCTTCGACAGGAACGATCGCCTCTTCGGTCGCACGGGCCTCTTCGGTCGAGCCGATCGCGGGGCACGCAGTGACGCCACGGGCGGCAACGGCCTCGAGACCGCGGGGGCCACGGCGGGCTGGCGGCGGACTGCTCGCGAGCTGCTGGCGATGGCCCATCGGATCGGCGTCGACGGCATCAACGTCGACGTAGAGCTCATCGGCGGCGACGCCTTCGAGGGCTATACGACCTTCCTTGCGGCCCTTCGCGCCGGGCTCGACGCGGCGTCGCCGCATGAGCAGCTGTCGGTGGCGACGATGGCGTCCAATGCCGGCGCCGACCTGGCGGTCGCGGCGATCGCGGCGGGGGTCGATCGGGTCTTCCTCATGGGCTATGACTACCACTGGTCGGGATCGGACCCGGGCGGCAGCGCCCCGATCGATCGGCTCGACGGCACGAGCACGTTGCAAACGTCGATCGCGACCTATCTGGCAAACGGCGTGCCCGCGGAGCGGATCGTCCTCGGGCTGCCGCTGTTCGGGATGAGCTGGCCGGTGAGCTCGGCGGATCGGTACGCCACTCGAGTCGGCAAGGGCTCGAACTGGATTCCTGCCCTGCATACGAGCCTGCTCGAGCGCCCCGGCGTCGCGCCGTCGCTCGATCTCGTCGAGCAGACGGAGTTCCTGTCGATTCCGAGCGCGGCCGGCGGCGGTTGGCGGGCGATCTTCTACGACTCGCCGCGGACCCTTCGACCGAAGCTCCTGCTCGCCCGGGAGGCCAGATTCGCGGGCGCGGGCTTCTGGGCGATCGGCTACGAGCGCGGATTGCCGCGTTACATCGGCCTCATGCAAGACTTCCGGGCGGGCCGGGTCGTTCCGATATCGAAGGCCGGGCTCGGCGGGCGCTAGGACTCCTGGATCGTCGTCGGAGCGCCGTGGATCGACGGCACCGTGGGCAACGTCGGCGCAATCTCGATCGCCGGGATCGCGCCGAGACGGCCGGCGTGGTAATCGCGGACGGCCTCCACGAGCTCCTCTCGGGTGTTCATCACGAACGGGCCCATCCAGGCAACGGGCTCCCCGATCGGGCGGCCACCGAGGATCAGCACGTCGAGGTTCGGGCTCCGACTCTCCTGCTCCCGCGCGGGCAGCGCCGAGACGGCGATCGCGTCGCCCGGGCCGAAGACGGTGAGCTGGCCGGTCCGGATGGGGTGGGCTTCGGCGGTCGGCGTCGCGAGCGTCGGCCCGCCGACGGTTCCGAACCCGGCCATGACGTAGACGAGGGCGTTGTAGTCGGGCCGCCACGGCAGCGAGAGTCGAGCACCGGGGCTCAAGGTCGCGTGCACTAGCGCCATCGGGGTGTACGTGGACCCGGGGCCCGCGAGCCCAGCCACGTCACCGGCGATCACCCTGACGAGCGCTCCCCCGTCTGGGGACGTGGCAAGCCCCACCTCGGCGGCCCGGATGTCCTGGTAGCGCGGCGCCGACCACTTCTGCGAGGCCGGCAGGTTGACCCAGAGCTGGAAGCCGTGGAACAGGCCGCCGCTCGCGACGAGCCACTCGGGCGGCTTCTCGATGTGCAGGATCCCCGCACCCGCGGTCATCCACTGCGTGTCGCCGTTCGTGATGACCCCACCGCCACCGTTCGAGTCGTGGTGCTCGAAGACGCCGTCGATCATGTACGTCACTGTCTCGAACCCGCGGTGCGGATGCCAGGGCGTGCCTTTCGGCTCGCCCGGTGCGTACTCGACCTCGCCCATCTGGTCGAGGTGGACGAACGGATCGAGCTCACCGAGCTCCACTCCCGCGAACGCGCGGCGGACCGGGAAGCCCTCGCCCTCGAAGCCCGACGGGGCGCTCGTCACCGAGCGGACCGGGCGCTGGCGAGTGGTCGCCGGATCCGCCTCGGAGATTCGGGGCAGCACGGTGATATCGGAAACGGTGATTGCGGGCATGCGCAAATGATTGATCAGTCAACGACATGCGTCAACCGCTTCCCTCGGCTGCCGAACCGTGGAGACAACGTGTGCCGTCGTCGACTATCATGTTCTTCCAACGCAAGGAGTCGCAAGTCATGACCGTGCAGCCTGCCGGAATCCCGAAGCGCAAGCGGGTCTCGAGGACGCCGCTCGGGCAGCTCGAGGTGATCCTCGGTCGTGCGGGAGTCGGGCGAGACCAGTTCGCACGAGCGGCGGCGGCGGCGCTCGAGGAGCTCCGCTCCAGCGCAGGTCCGAGGGTCGACGATCCCAGGACCCAGCTCTCTGAGCGCGAGCGTTGGGCCCTCGATGCGGGCGGCCTCGACCTGACGCCGCGACGTGCGAAGGACCCCGATGGCTTGGCCCAGACCGCGGCCCGGTTTGCCGCATTGCTGGCCGACTCGGAGGACGTCGGCGAGGTCGCCGCGCGGCTGGGCGTCACGCGGGCGCGGATTCGCCAGCGCGCGCTCGAACGGAGCCTCCTCGCGATCCGCGAAGGCGACGAGTGGCATTTCCCCCGAGCGCAGTTCGCGGACGGAGCGCCGATCCGGGGCTTGCCGGCCGTAACCCTCGCGCTGCCGCTGGACGTCCATCCCGTGGCCGCGTGGCGATTCCTGACCGAGCCGAGTGCTGACCTGGAGATCGACGACGGACCGGTCTCCCCGATGGACTGGCTGCGCTCCGGGGGTTCGGCCGACCCGGTCGCAGCGATCGCGCGCGAGCTCTAGCTTGGCTGGAACCGGGAGAACTGCGCCCTCCGGCGTGCGCGGGAGCGCGAAGCTGCCTCGCCCGCCCGCCGAGCTGCCCCGGCTCCGCGCGAGCGACATTCGGACCCTGGCGACCGGGCGTCTGTGCTGGCGCATCTACCGGGCCGCCGGCGAGCACCCGGTCGCGTGGAACGAGCTCAGGCATTTCGGACCGGCGGCGACCGGGCGCTTCGATCACCAGGAACCACCTCCGCATGACGATCCAGATCGGGCCATCCTCTACGCCGGGCTCGACATCGTTGGAACGCTAGCCGAGGCATTCCAGGACACGCGGACGATCGACCGGAGGCGACGAGAGCCCTGGCTCGTCGGGTTCGAACTCGCGACGGAGCTGGCGATGCTCGATCTGACCCGTCTCTGGCCGACGCGCGCCGGTGCGAGCCAGGCGATCGCGACGGGTCGCCGCCTGACCGCCCAGGCCTGGAGCCGCGCGATCCACCGCACCTACCCGGAGCTTCACGGCCTGGTCTACCGATCGTCAATGGCGGGCGGGTCGCTCAACCTCGCCCTGTATGAGCGCGCCGTCTCGGCGATGCCGGCGCACCCAGACGTGCACCTGCCGCTATCGCATCCAGGGCTGGCCTTGCCGCTTGCCCGCGTCGCCTCTCGATTGGGTTTCGGCCTTCGCTGAGGCGTGCAGGCGCAGCCCGGCGCGTCCCGACCGTCAGGCTTCGGACCACAGGTCGAGCGCGACCTGCGCGTAGAGCGCGACCCCGACTGCCATCGGTGCCTCCTCGAAGATGACCCGGTCGGAATGGTTGTCGCCGTACGTTGCCGGGTCGGCGTCGCCTGGGCGGGCTCCGAGGAACGCCATCATGCCGGGGATCTTCTGGAGCACGTAGGACCAGTCCTCGGCACCCATATCGGGGGCGGGCATGGTCACGACGTCCTGCTCGCCTACCAGGCCGGTCGCGATGTCGCGCACGCGGTCGGTGACGGTCGCGTCGTTGAGCGTCACCGGGTAGACCGGCACGAACTCGATCTCCGCGGTGAGGCCGTGGGCCGCCGAGACGCCGTCGACGACGCGGCGGATGAGCTTGCCGGTCGCTTCGCGCCGCTCGTCCGAGAGGGTCCGATAGGTGCCCTCCAGGAACGCCGTCTCGGGAATGATGTTGTGGGTCGTTCCGGCCACGAGGTGGGCAACGGTCACCACCGCCGGGTCGAAGACGTTCACTTCGCGGGTCACGGCCGTCTGGAGCGTCGTGACGATCTCGGCCGCGACGACGATCGGGTCGGCCGCGACGTGCGGCGCGGACGCGTGGCCGCCCCTGCCGTGCACCGTGATCTTGAAGTTGTCGGCCGAGACGAGGAGCGGGCCCGGCCGGAGGTGGATCTCGCCGCTCGGGTAGCGGGTCGTGATATGGATCGCGAAGCCACGCGTCCGCTCGGGATCCAGGCCATCGAGCAACCCGTCCTCGAGCATGAAGCGGGCGCCGTGGAAGCCCTCCTCGCCCGGCTGGAACATCAGGATCACCGGCCCTTGCAGGTCACCGTGCCGCTCCACGAGGAGGCGGGCGCCGCCGAGGAGCATCGCGACGTGGGTGTCGTGGCCGCAGGCGTGCATCCGGCCCTCGATCTCCGAGGCGAAGTCGACCTCGGTCCGCTCGGTCAGCGGCAGCGCGTCCATATCGGCCCGAAGAACGGTTGCCGGCCCAGCTCGGTCCGCTCCGATAACGGCGGTGACGGAGGTGGTGGTCGTGCCCCGGCGTGGCGTGAGGCCAAGCTTCTCGAGCTCGTCGACGATGAGCTGCTGGGTCTCGGGCAGCTGGAGTGCCAGCTCCGGGCGGCGGTGGATCCGCCGCCGGATCTCCACGATCTCGGGAAGCAGTGTCTGCGCGTCGGCAAGCAGGCCGGTGGTGGTCATGTCGGGAGCGTAGCCGCTGCGCAAGCCGGGGACTCGGCTTCCATACCGCGTCTCACCGGCCGCGGCACGAGGCGGCGGGCCGGCTGCGGCTCGAGGGAGCGGGCCGGCGGGCACGGGGCGCCTCTGCGCAACTTGTGCCAAATGTGGGGGTCGTGGCAGCTCGTCACGGAGCTGTTGCGGGGCCGGCGCGCTCGTGATAACGATCTCAGGCGCTGATGCGACGCTCGATCCGCCGGTCAGGGACGATCCAGATCGCGGCGACCGCGATGTACAGCGCGAACGAGGCAAGTGGCGCGACGAGCGCGATCGGGATCGCGACCGCATAGACGAGCGGCGAGATCTTGCCCTTGATGTCGTTGCCGATCGCGGTCGCGAGAGTGGCGGTCTGGCCAGGCGCCGCCATCAGCGCTCGGACAAGGATGAAGAACGCGATCGCCGGCATCAGGGCGAGGGCGCCGTACGCGGCCACCGGGACCGGGGCGAACGACGTTTCGCCCATCCAGGCTGTGCCGAACGGGATGAGGGACAGCCAGAACAGCAGGTGCATGTTCGCCCAGAGGACCCGGCCGTCGACCGTCCGAGCGGCCTGCAGCAGGTGGTGGTGGTTGACCCAGTAGATGCCGATGAAGGCGAAGCTGACGAGGTATGCCAGGAACTTCGGCCAGAGTGGAACGAGGTCCGCGAGGGTCGCTCCGCGGGGTGGCGCGAGCGCGAGGACCATGATCGTGATCACGATCGCAAGAACCCCGTCGCTGAATGCCTCGAGTCGGCCTCTGCTCACGCGCTGATGATGCCCGAAGCGCCGAGTTCCACGCGCTGGTCAAGCACCGCGCATTGAGCTCGGCTGCGCCTCAGCGCAGCGCGGTTGTTTCTAGCGCCTCGAAGTCGGAGCCGTGGAGCGTCTGAAGGGCGTGAAGGTCATCGTCGTTCCAGCGCGCGTCCGGGGCCCCGGTCAGGTACCAAGGCGAGCCGTTGTCCGCGAGAAGCATCCCGTACCGTTTCAGGGCGGTGAGGATCGCGCGCGCCTGCGGCCCGAAGCCGCTGATATCCACCGAGGCCTTGAGCCGCACGCGAAGGCCCATGGGCGCGAGGCAGTTGCTCAAGGTGCAGCCAGCCTGGTGGCGGGCCGGGTAGATGTATGACCGCGCGGTGCGAGGTGCGGTGAACCGCAGGGCGTGGAGGATCGCGCCGGCAGCCACCTCGTCGTAGCGGACGAGACCCGGCAGGATCGGCAGGCCGGCCGCATCGGCGCTGGTCCAACCGGCCGGCCGCAGGGCATTGGAGCGGAGATCCCAGATCGCGCCCGAGCCAGCGGTCCACTGGCCGCCGCTCAGCACCGCGTCATAGAGCTCGTACAGGTCACAGCCCTGCGTATCCCACAGGATCAGGTGGCGGTCCCTGCCGCCCTCGATCTTCGGGCTCGGCGGGATCGGGTACGGCCCCGGGTCGGACTCGTCGGCATACTGGAAGGTCACCGGGTAGCGCGGAGTCGACAGGTTGACCTTGTTGATCGGGATCCCGTAGCCGAGGCCGCCGTTGTAGGCAGTCGAGCTGAAGTCGGGGTGGAGGTATGCGGTCAATCCGATCGAGGCGACGAGCGCGGCCGAGTCGCTCCGGACCGAAAGCGTCGAGATGTCGCGATTCCAGACGTTGTCCGATGGGAAGACCGCACACGGCGCAGGATTCGCGGTAGGGCTCGGCGTCGCCGTGGGGCGCACGGTCGGCTTGGGGGTTGGCGGGTTCGAGGGCGCGGTGGTGGGCGCCGTTGTCGGGGCGGCCGTCGGCACCAGGGTCGGAGCACGGGTCGGCGCGCTCGATGGGAACCAGCTGGGCTGCAGGGTGAAGGTCGGTCCGGTCGTTGGCCCGATCGTCGGCACGACGGACGGCGTCGGGGTTGGGCTCGATCGGGGGCCCTTCGACGCCCTTGCGCCGTGCGCTGCGGCTGCGACGGCGCTGTCCGATCCGCCACCACCACTCGAGGCCAGGATCGCTGTGAGGGGCACCACTGCGAGGGCCAGCACGAAGAAGGTCCGCAGCACCCGATCGTTCGTCGCGCGCAAGCTGCCCTCCCCCGTGGCCGTCGGCGGACAGCGTCGGCCCTGAAGAGGTCCGCGTCGATGACGCGTTCGTCCCGTTCGCACGAGCGATTCGCTTGTCCCGGATAGGACCTCCGGCCTGAGTGCGGCGGGACGCCCGTCCTCTGGTGGTTCGGGTGGTCCGGGCGCTACCGTCCCAATCGGATGCACATCGTTCTCGGGGGGCGGCTTGCGGTTTCCGTGATCGCGGCTGCCCTGATCGCGGCTGCCTGCGGACCTTCGGGCCCGTCCGCCAGCCCGTCGTCTGAAGCAACGGCGGCGGCCCTCGCCTCGGCGGCCGAGCCGACCCCGAAACCGACCGCACCGCCGGTGACGCGGGTGGCATTCGCTGAATTCGGGGCCTCGGCCGGTCGCTCGACTGTCTACACCGTCCTGCCGAACGGCTCCGGCCTCACCAAGCTGCTGGCGGGCGACCACGGAGTGCCGCGCTGGTCGCCAGACGGCCTGTGGATCGCGGTGACCTCGTCCGCCACCGGCGTCTTCGAGACGATCGTCCGGGCCGATGGTTCCAGGGCCCGAGACCTAAGGAAACCGGCGGGCACCAGCCTCACCTGCACGAGCTGGACGCCCGATGGACAGCGTCTGCTCTGCGAGGGCTGGTCGGCTGCGGAGGACAGGCGCGAGGGCCTGTACACCGTGAGC
Source organism: Candidatus Limnocylindrales bacterium (assembly GCA_038234575.1). Classification (GTDB taxonomy): domain Bacteria; phylum Chloroflexota; class Limnocylindria; order Limnocylindrales; family CSP1-4; genus UBA5189. The sequence continues at coordinate 280 of JBBQTO010000008.1, read as the reverse complement.
GCGGCGAACGGCGGCGGCCTGAAGCGCCTGACGACGCCAACCGACGGTGTCCACGATCTCCCGGGCGGCTACTCGCCCGACGGCACGCGGATCGTGTTCGTCCGGGCGACGTACCCGCCCGAGCAGCATGGCCAGCTCTGGGTCTGCGACGCCGACGGCAGCGACGCCCACAAGCTCGTCGACATGCTGGTCGGCTATCGGGTCGACTGGTCGCCCGATGGGCGCTGGATCGTCGGCGACCTGGCCGGCTCGCTGATCTTCTTCGACCTCACGAGCCTTG